>NZ_AZUQ01000001.1:0-321401 GCF_000527155.1 Haloglycomyces albus DSM 45210
GTAGGCGCGAATATGTGTCTGGCTAGCGATATGGTGATCAATCGATACCGCGTCCGCGGTCAGTGATTCGTACGCGTGTTTACGGGCAGGATTCTCGTCTTCCTCCGACAGTTCTATCCACCCGTCTATGTCATAGGTAGCGTGATCAATGATGAGGCGGAGAGTGCGCCATTGGTGGTCAGTCAGGTTGACAGACTTCATCACATTACTTTTCCTTTCACTTTGTTATTTGATGCGGGCCGTGGTGGCCCCGTGCCTCACTGGGTCATGAACCCGCGCCGCCTATATCGGAGTGAGGCTAAATGGACATGGGCTATCCAACGCCGCGCCGTTTGTCCATAGACTTGAGTGATCTCGTCCAATAGCGCCTAAATGCGTCATGACTGTGCCCGGACTGGTCCATGGCGGTTGCCAGAACGTGGATCGAAGCGACCAATATGCGGCGACGTGCGACGTAATCAGAAGTTGACGAACAGTAACCGAAACGTGGTGCGTAATGTCGGTATAGCGTGCGCCACTGCGAAACTGGTATTTGAACCTCTGGGGTGATGTACCGGACATGGCTTTGATTGCGCCGTGCCCGACGTGTATTGCGGCGAACTATGCGCGCACTGGTTGCGCCGCCCCGCCCAAAACACAAGGTTTCTAGGTCATCAGCGAGTTGGTCCATTTCCTCATGGAGGGCTATAAACTTCAATGGGACTATTACCTTTCCGTCGAGTGCGTCAAGATCCACGTCGAATTCCATCAATTGACCCCTATTATTTGTGTTCGTCGTTTGTCAGCCGGATTGTGCGCCGTGTTATGCCCTTCCAGGCCGGTTGCAGCGCCGGATCACCCAACAGATCGTTAGTGATTCCTCGGTAGGGGCGCGAGAGAGTTGCCGCGCCTAGACGTTTGTAGATGTAGGTTTTGTTGAAAATTGACTCCCACGCAGTGGGGTCATTTCCGCGCGGACTGTGCTGGATAGTGTGGTCGGCGTAGAACGCGACACTGCCCTTTGGGGAACCTATATCGACCACAACGAAAATACGGTGCGCCCCTTTGATTCCTCGCCCGTCCAGGCCCTCAATGGCACACCTCGGTGTCAGGCGCAAATCTTGGTACTTGTCCAGATCACGGGCAACTTGTTTTGCAATCCCGTTTAGTCGTGTATCGCAATAGGACTTGCTTGTCCGAAAATCGGTACCCTCACCGACAGTGAAATGTATTTGCGCCTCAATCATTTCCGGATGTTCATTCACGGTGTCTACCTCTGCTTGAATCTGCCCGTAGTCCGTGTATTCGAATTCCTGCTTTAGCTTCCCCATTAGCTCTAATTCCCCTCGTCACTAGCTATTCGAAACGTGTAGACGCCGCGCGCGTGCGGGTGCTCAATAGCCACAATCGGCAGACCACTAAACCGCCCGGTCATCATGTCGACGGCGGCGCTCACACTTGGGAGTGCTGACATGACTGTTTCCTCGCGCCCCTGGACGGTGCGGAAGTAAACGCCGCATAGGCCATTGCTGTGTTGGACAAGACGAAAAGCGCCCAGGTAGGTGTGGATTGCCTGCGGGACAGCAGAACGTTCAGCCGTCCAGGCGAAATAACGTGTTCCCGCAACCACATTGGCCTGTTGGTGCATTTCGTGCGGGTACGGCGCGATAACGGCCTCATACCGTGTTGCGCCTGTCAGGGCGTAATTGCTGTGTCGGTCCCACCGCACAACACGGCCGCCCGTAACGGTTCGTGCAACGGCATAGACGGCGGCGGTGCGCTGTTCGAACGTTCCGAGATACGCGCCGTTGGCGTACGCGGCCCAATTACCGTTACCTAGGGATTCAATGTAATCGCCCATATGTGCGTGCCTTCTTTCTTTTCAGGGTTTGCAGTGCAAACTTTTGACCAACACGCTACACACATTTGAGGTCTAAGTACACTCTGAAATATGCCGTGACACATCTAACATGGGTGGCATTCACGCCCCCGCTGTCCCCGCGAAACGGGCTACCTCTATTTCACTAGGGATATAGCTACCCCCCCCCTGCTCATACGGGCATTGCAGCGGGAGGACAAATAGGACATACCGGATTACAGCCCCAGGTCACAGCACTGCAATTGGGTAGTTACTAATGGTTATCATTTGTGCCTCAATCCGCTATGCCGCAACCCCAAAACACAATGAATACATCATTTCCGCAGTTCAAATTGCGAATTCATTCATCGAAACTTAACACTTCAACAGCAGATTTGGTATTAAAATACGTTTTGACTGGTAGATAGGGTATGGCCCCCATCACTTCCGATGCACCTCACCGCCGCGTCTGTGCCGCCACGGCTCTGTACGGGTTCCCTCGGTTGTTTTCGCAGGTCATAGCACCATCCAGTAAGGCCGGTATTTTGGAGGCTTCCTGCCGAAACAACAGCCGGTTAAGATGTCAGACCTCCCCATATATATGATTTCAGTCATATGTGGTTAAACGGCGTGGAGTTTTTCTGAATATATAGGTAGAGGGGTTCGAGCCGCGACGGAGGAAGCGGCGAGAAGAGCCGCGACAATCATCGGCGACGGTAGGAGCCGATGAAAAGAATCCAAGCGGCCCTTGGTGGGCCGCTGTCGAGTCGAGATCCCATCGAGACCGACAGCGTCGGCTTGGGCCGACGCAGCCCTAGCGGAGTCGGCCGACTCGACTCGACCTACCGGTCGAGTGAGCCGAGGAGAGGCGGTGAGCCTCTACGAGGCTCACCTTAGGACTCTTACAATTAAGAGAATGAGATTCAACGATGACGAATGCATATTTTGCGATACTTGGTCTTCCCCTAGAGGGGAACATCTTCTACCTCAATGGGTGATGAGGTTTCACGCCGGCGACTGTCCGGGGGAACACAGAGCCGAGGTAAATGGTGAACCGCTCACCTTGGCTAGTGGTGCGCCGGTTAGGGTCGATACTCCCATCAAATCACAATTTCAACTCCCCTGCTGCAACAACCACAACGAGGAACTAAATGCAAATTATGAGTATCGTGCTACACCGGTTGTCAAAAAGATGCTGGGTGGGATCGCTGATGATCCTGTCTGGCCCGTCCTTAATGATGATGAGGTGTTCGAAGCGTCTCGGTGGTGGATCAAAACAGTCGCGTTGCTGGCCCATCGTTGTACGACGGTGTCATGGGCAAAATTTAGGTACCAACTCAATAGTGACGACTCGATTAGTTTTGATGATTCTGTATACGATTCTATTGGCCAGGGGCGCATCCCTGGTGATATGAGTGCGTGGCTCGTTGTCGCTGACTCCGCAACGATTGCTGATCCCTACCAGGTGCTTAATCGGATACCGCTGGCAACTATTTCGAAATCTGGGGCAACACCAACAACTCCGTATGTCAGGAATTTTGGACTGAGAACCAGATTCGATCGACAGGTTTTTGTCCAGGTTGCTCATCACCCAAACGCGGAAATTGTTCACCCCGATGAGGTGTCTGGCAACGCTGTTCGAATCTGGCCGACCTCAACCCGTCTAGCCCTCAGCGAACTTCCACTTCTAAATTCCCAATGTCTGTACGCGTTTCAAAATAGGTTTCTAGTTGGCGGTAGTATGACGGGGCTGAATGGACACCAGGGCCTAATCTACTTCCGGGCGTTCAATCCGATCTGGTTCCGCACCGATGATCCGGGCATACTAGCCTACGTACCTGACTCGTATACGAACGATGAACTTGATCAGGTTCGCACGGTTGTTTCGCAGGTCCGCCAGGCGCGCTCTAGCTAACAGGTCATCAAGCCAACCCTATTGTTGGTCAGGCGCTTTCATTGGATATGTACCCACGCCATTTTGGTGAAACACCAACCATTCCTTAGCAGCACGTCCGGTCATCCAATCGCTGGAGTGGAGGTCGACGTCTAGGGTATCGGGGGTCTGGCAGAGCCAACCGGTGACAGATCCCGAGCCGGATATGATCGGACGGACCCGGCCGAACCACACGTCTGGATATGGTTCTGGCTCTGAATCGGGATCGATGGGCACTGTCCTATGACACGAAATGCTGGCGCTCAGGCCGAGAAATTTTATCGAGGCGGATATGTCGGTATCGTTGGCGCACCGCATCGCGATGCGCCACGTGAACTGCACTGCCGCAGTCAGCATCCCGGCGGCTGCGGTAAATAGCATAATTTCCCAATACCAGGGCATGTTTTCAACATATCGGGGTGCGAGGAATTTTTTCTGCGCCACGAGGTTAAAAACATGGTGTTTTTTCTGAATATATATAGTAGAAGGTTTTTTAGTCTCCCGGCTTCCTAGTCGGGTGTACCCCTCTCCCCTCCACGGTGTCGCTACCGTGCCCCTGGTGAGGTTGAAATATCAGGGCTGTCCAGCCTAAATTCCCTAACCAGGGGGTCTATTGTGCGACTTATTGTCAGGGTTTGCAGTGCAAACTTTCACATCGAAAGAGTGGTGTCCTATTGGCATGGTCAACTTCAACTCGCCGCCATGATCTCCCACCTGAGTGGCCAATGTTGCGCCGAGCGGTGCTTAATCGGTCAGGCGGGTTGTGTGAACACATCCGGTATGACACCGGGGAACGATGTGGCGTCGCTGGCACCGACGTTGACCATGCTGTTGCGGCCCACGACCACCGGGTGGAAGCCCTACAACTAGTGTGCGACTGGCACCACTCCCGCAAAACGGCTCGTGAGTCGGCTCATGGTCGACGTATCGCCCGCGCTGAACGGATTAGATGCGCCGAGGCAATCATGAACGGAGAATCCCCCTAGTGGCTACGAACCTCAAACCTGGTAAACGAACGACGGCTCGGCAACGCATTCGCCTCCCGGATTCAGCGTATGCGATCCCGGAGAAGCGAAAATATTTGATCGTGACGCGTCGCCATGCCATATCTGCGCTCGCTCATGTTGCGGCACACGGTACGACGGATGAGAAAGCGCAAGTCAAAGCCGCGATCCGAGCGAAATACCCAGGTTTGCCGTCGTCGAGAAAATCGGCGTCATGACCGGGCCTGTACCAAAACGGTCGGAGGCCCGCCGGCGACGCAATGGCCCCATTATCGAGACGCTACACGTCCCCGGCAATGCGGGAACCGGGGTGACCGATACTCGTATATCCGAGGTGCCCACCAATCAACTCCACCCGATCGCCGCCGATTTCGTCGACTCGTTCTCCGACACCCCCGCCAATTACCTGTTCGACGCATCCGACTGGGCAGAACTACGCATCCTCGGCCTGGCCATGTCGCAGCTACTCACCAGCAATGGCACGAAACCCATCGCTGTTGACCTGCTTGCGGCCGTCATCGACGCGACCGACGATTTTCTCACCACCGAGGGCACGCGGCGACGTCTGGCCGTCGAGGTCGAGACCACGGCCGCGACTCAGCCGGCCGCCTACTCGCACTGGCACCCTGCTGCCCGCGAGTGGTTCGACGCGTTGCCGCTGTCGGGACAGGCAATGTGGTACCAGACCACCGATTGGGCGTTCGCGGTGTTCGTTGCCGAGGTTATCCATCGGTTCGTGACCTCCGGTGAACGCATGTCCGGCAAGGTCTACGCCTCCATCCAGAAGGCGACGACGCTGCTGCTGACCACGGAAGGCGCACGCCGCAAGGCTCAGCTCAATCTAAATAAGACATCCGCCGACGATATTGGATTGACCCGATTGATGGAGGCGTACGCGGACTACCTGTAGGAAGGAGAGCGTTTGGAGCCGGTTCGCACGATCCCCGACGTCATCCCTTCGAAGATCAGGACTCTCGCCCCACAGATCATCAGGTGGACGGCTGAGAATTTCTCCGACTCCTGGCAGTTCACCGAGGAACAGTTGCGCATCCTCTACCGCTGGTACCAGATCGACGATAACGGACGCTGGATACACGACGCCGGCACTATCCGCCGCATGAAGGGCGCTGGCAAGAGCCCGTTCGCCGCTGCCCTGGCACTGATCGAACTTCTAGCCCCCTGTCGATTTGGGGGTTGGGACGAGCACGGCTATCCGATCGCTGTCCGGCCCGATGAGGCGTGGGTCCAGGTGTTCTCAACCTCGAGCGACCAGAACAAGAACATAATGCTGTCGGTCCATTCGCTTCTGAACCCGGCTGCGATGGAACGCTACCAGGTCGATCCTGGCCAGGAACGCTACCACGCCTATGTGGATGGTCGTTTCTGCATTCTGGAGGCCAAACCCGCCTCGTACCGCGCCGCTGAGGGTGGTCGCCCTTCGTTCGCAATCTGTGATGAGACCTGGCATTGGGTCGACACCAATCATGGCCCGCTCGTGTGGTCGACCATCGGCGGCAACATCGCCAAAATCGACGGCTCGCGCACCATGCAGCTCACGAACGCCCCCGTGATCGGACAGGACTCCGTCGCCGAACTGACGTGGGTCGCCTGGCAGAAACAACAGGACAACCCCGACGCCGACGAGGGATTGGGGCGCCAATACTACGACTCGATCGAAGCGCCCCCGAACGTCAACCTCGACGACGTCGACGAACTGAAGGAAGCCATCCGGGTCGCTGCCGGTGGCGCACACTGGGTCAACCCGACCAACATCGTCAAGCAGGTCCGAGCCAGCGCCACACCCCGTGATGAAGTCCTGCGCAAATACTTGAACATCGTGACGGCCGCCGATGACGCCCTGGTCGACCCCGCCGCGTGGGCCGCCTGCGAAACCAACGACCGGCTCCAGGCCGGCGACCGGATCGTCCTCGGCCTCGACGGAGGCGAACGCGACGACTCCACCGCTCTCATAGCCATGCGCGTCTCTGACCGGTTGGCCCATGTCGTGGGCCTGTGGGAACGCCCGGACGGTCCAGCCGCTGACGGCTGGGAGATCGACAAGCAAGAAGTCTCCGATCGGGTCGCCTGGACCTACGCCAACTACGACGTGGCTGCGTTCTTGTCCGACGTGGCGCATTGGGAAACGTACGTCAACGAGTGGTCCGAGACCTATGGCCCCCGGCTCGATATCAAACCCTCAGCTAAGTCCCATGTTGGCTACGACATGCGCGTCAACCAACGCGAAATCACTGACGCCAACGCGGCCCTCGTCGGCTCCATCAACACCGGAACGCTGCGCCACGAGGGTCATTACGGCCTCGGCCGCCATGTCCGCAACGCCCGACGCCGCTACAACAACCACGGCATCAGCTTCGGCAAAGAGTCCCGACATTCCCGGCACAAAGTGGACGCCTACGCGGCGCTTCTTCTCTGCCATATCGGCCGCACCCGGCTTGTCGAGGCCGGTAAGGCAAAACGACCGATCAACCCCCGGATTGGAGGCTCAGCGTGGGTCACCTAACCACTCCCACCGAACAATCTGACGACTCCATCCCCAACGACCGCATCCGCCACGCGCTCAATGCGCTGTCAACAGATGCGGTGCGGCTCAACCGGATCGACCGGTATGTACGCGGCAACCACGATGGACCCTACCTACCACAAAAATATAGCCAAGAGTATAAGCTGCTGGCCCAACGGTCGACGAAAAACATGATCCCGATGATCCTGGATGCCGCCTGTAACGCGCTCAGTATCGAGGGGTATGTGCGCGGCGACGGTCGTGACGCCGCCGACGACTGGTATCGCTGGCAAATGAATCGGTTGGATGAGCGTCAAACCCGTGTGCATCGGGCCGCATTGGCTGACGGCCATGCCTGGATCACCGTCCTCCCTAGCCGCACTGACCCGCGACAGCCACTCGTTAGGGCGCATAGAGCCATCCGGATGTGGGCGGCCTATGATGATCCGTCCAGCGATATGTACCCGTTGTACGCAGTGGGAGTGCCCAATATTGATGCGGTGGGGAGCACGCCTCGTGAGGTCACCTATTACGACGATCGGGCCGTGACGGTCTACCGTGACATCAACGGTGAATACCAACCCGTCCGGTCCACCCCCCACCAAATGGGGGTCTGCCCGGTCATCCGGATCGCAACCGAGATCGACCTCGACGGCCGCACTTCCGGCTATGTCGAGCCGATCATTGCCCTCCAAGACCGCATCAACCAGACGTCAATGAATCAGCTGGTAGCGCAGCACTGGACGGCACATACGGTGCGGTATGTCACTGGATTGACGCCGACGTATCAGGTCGACGCTGAGACCGGCGAGCCGTTGATTGACCCCGATACTGACATGCCGATTCCTGCCCCGGTGACGGCTGACCCTGGTCAAATGTGGCACCTGTCCAACCCTGATGCCACGATCGGACAACTCGAAGGAACATCCACTAAGGACTTCCTCGATTCAATCGAGGCGGATTTGAAACATCTGTTGGCGATTACGCAAACGCCGCCGCAGTATCTGACCACTGGGTTGGTTAATTTGTCGGCCGAGGCGTTGGCGGCGGCCGAAACTGCGTTCCAGCGCAAAATCCAAACGGTGCAACACGCGTTCGGAGAATCATGGGAGTCGGTGTTTCGACTCATGGCCTCCGTCGCAGCCGATAGGGCGGCTGCCGAGGATGAGCAGAGTCAGGTCACGTGGGCCGACCGGGGCAACCGTTCGCTGGCGCAGGCGGCCGATGCAGTGGTCAAACTGGTAGGTACCGGTATCCCCGTTACCGCGTTGCTCAACAAAATTCCTGGCCTCACCCAAATCGATATTGAAAATATCAAGGACGAGGTGGACGCCAGCGACGGCGTTACGAGTCTTGCTACGAAATTCGAAGATGTTATCGCTCAGGCGGGTGGAGGTGGATCTCGTGGCGGTGCCGCGCGCACAGATCAACGAGGTTGATCAAACCTATCGAGCAGCCTATATGGACCTCGCGACGCGTGCGATGCGCGACGCTCTCGCTGCATGGACGGCAGTCACACTGGCCGAGCTGTATCGCACACCGGCCGCCGCGTGGTGGCAACTCGTGTCCACCATGACCTCTCACAGGTTCGCGTTCCGAAACCTCGCTATCGCCCGCTACCGGCTGTTGCGGGCGCTCGAACTCGGCCGCACCGTCGCCCTCCCCAGTGAGAAAGCCACATCGGTGAAGCTCGCGGACCTCTGGCGCCAGTTCTACCGTTCCGCCGACCAGCCCGGCCGGCCGATCCCGCGCGGTGGCCGCAAAACCATCCCAATCGATAAAACCGTCTGGGACCGGTGGCGGCCGGACAAGATGGAACGCACCTTGGCCGCCTCGTACTTCTCCCGCGGCCCGGCCCGACTGAAACGGAAGGTCGAGCGGTGGGAGAAGCAAGGCAAAGCCCGCATCGTCGATGGCGAGTTGCAGGTATCGAAAGAGGCAGGGCCGGAGGCGAACCGGGTTAAGAACGCCATCATACGCAGCTCGGCGGCGAACGCGGCCCGTATCGCCCAAGACGGGGCACGCGACGCGACCGCCGAAGCGATCGAGCGGGACAAAAAAGTAAAGCGATGGTTCCGCATCACCGATGGAGACCCCTGTTACTGGTGCGCCATGCTGGCCAGCCAGGGCGCGTACTACAAATCCAAACGCACCGCCCACAGGCGCGAGGACGGACACGCCTACCACGACAATTGCAATTGCGACGTACGTCCCTCATGGATCGACGACGGCCACCCTTTGGCCAACATCCCTGCCGCCGAACGTCGCTGGGTCGACCTGTGGCAGCGATTCGACAAGGAGCGCAAAGACACCCCGTCCTTGACCTGGCGTAAGTGGTTCAACAACCAACTTAGGAAGGCACGATGAGCGACAACGAGAACGACAACAACGCGGCCGCAACAGCGTCCGACGAATCCCACACCGACTCGGCAGACACAGAAACGGATTCGTCTCAACACCCCGACACCACCAGCAGCACCGATGCGGCCACCCCCAGCGAGACGATAGACGATCGAACCGCCCCCGATGACGCTGACAACGACACTTCGGACGATGACACCGACCTCCACCAGCTGATGGCCGACCTCCACGCAACGGACGACGAGGCCACCTCAACACTTCAAACGGAGGTGGAACAGCTGCGCGCCGAACTACGTCAGGTGCGCACAGAACGCACTCGTGATGAGTTGGCCCATCGATTCGGGCTGCCTAGTGTTGTCGCTGATCGTCTCCAGGGCGACACGGCCGAGGCCATGGAGGCTGATGCGAAACGGATCGCGGAGGCTCTACAGCCGCGTCCCACCGGACTGGGACGTGGCGGCATGGACCCCACTGACAGCCCGTTGCCAGACGATCCCGACCAGCTCGCCGACCTGTTGCTCGACGCCCCGGACACGCCCTTTTAGTCTTCCCGTTTACTTAGGAGATCCTTCTTGGCTATCCAGAACCCCACCACCGCTCCCGCTGGCGAAGGCACCCTAACCGGTTTCCTTACGGATGAGAACGCCCCCAACAAAATCGCTAAGACCGCGTTGTCCATCCTGTATAAGGATCTCGTCCTCGGTCGTCTGGTCAACCGCGACTATCAAAACGAGTTCATCCCCGGCGTCGGTGCCTCTATCACGGTCCCGATCTCAGCTGTCACCTCTGCGAAGATCAAAACGGGTGCCGATGACCATGAGACCGACATCGAATACGAGGGCCTCACCGAAGATTTCGTCAACATCGTTATCGACAAGGATATTTACCACGGCGCGGGCATCGGCCACGCCACCAACACATTGACGCTTAAGAAATTTACCTCTCAGGTGTTGCAGCCACAGGCCGCTGCTGTAGCCGAACAAGTCGAACACGTGCTAGCCGAACAGTTCAACGCCCGCCCGGACAATGAGGCCGTCCGCGCCGACACGATCCTGCGAGTAGTCACCAAAATGGGCACTCAGCTCACCAAGGCTAACGTGCCATTGGCCGGCCGCGTCCTTCTTGTCGGCGCTGAGGTCGCCGAGGAGCTTGTCAGTATCAAGGAGCTGACCGAGTTCGATAAATCGGCCTCCACTGGTGCTCTCCGGGATGCCGTCATTGGACGACTCCGAGGATTCACCGTCGTCCAATCGAACTCGATTGCTGATAAAGAAATGCACGCGTTGACGCGCGATGCGATCGCCTACGTGACGCGCCCCATGGCAGCCCCGATGGGTGCCAAGTCGTCCGGAACGGCCTCTCACAAGGGATTCGGCTTGCGATGGGTACTCGACTATGCTCCCGGCAAGGTCCGCGACCTGTCATTGGTGCAGCAGTTCGCCGGCGTCAAGACCCTGGATGAGAAGCGAATCGTCTCAGCCTCTCTCGACACTGTCGGGCCAGCACCCACCACGTCCGTAACGGCAAAGAAGAAGTAAACCACCTGTGCCACAGTGGCGGCGGTGCATGTAAGAGTTTGCAGTGCAAACTAGGGAGGGAGACGTATGGTTGCGTTGGCGACCCTCGCTCAGCTGGAGGCGCGTTTGGGGCGGCCAATCCCCGAAGGGCCAGAACAGGACCAAGCCATCGCTGCTCTCGATGATGCCTCGGCATTGGTGCTCTCGTACGGCCGACCCACGTGGTCGACCGATACCGTACCGGCTGTGGTGCGCGTGGTCGTTCTAGCGGTGGCCGAACGACGTGTCCGCAACCCGGACGGCATGGCTTCCGAACAGGCCGGCGAATATAGTTATCGTCTGTCGCGGGACACCCCAGCAGGAGTGGCCCTCACCGACACCGAAGCACATGTCATCCGTCGCGCGGCTGGCCACGTGGGATTGACGTCGGTGCGGGTCAACCGCGCTGTCGCCCCACACTCACAAACGTGGGGGGTGGCACGGTGACGATCTTCCATCGTGCCCCGGTGACTGTCACCGTCTGGCCGGCTATCGAGGTCGACGACGGTTATGGGGGTGTGCGCCCCGGTGAAGGACCCCCGATGACGCTCCAAGCGTTTGTGCAACCGCTGTCGCGTCGCGAAGCCGAGGAAGGCTACACCGATAGCGCGAATTTTAAGCTGATCTGTGGCCCGGTCTCTATTGACCGGTGGTCGCGGGTGGAGTTTGATGGTATGCGCTGCAATGTCATCGAGCATCCCATGCGGCATCGTTCCTCGCCACGGACAGAATTCACCACTGCTATCGTGACACGGATAGGATGATCGTTATCGCGCATGTGTATAAACGAGCGCACGTCAAAATCGCCGGGATGCGTAGTGTGTTGCGTGTGGTGCGTGCCGAGGCTGATAAGCGCGCCCATCGGGCGCGTGTCCAGGCGGCGCAACATACCCGGACCGGTACGTTTCTTGATTCAATCCGGGTGCGTCGCTATAAAAAGGGCTACGCCGTTCAATTCGAAGACCGCCAGGCGGCACTGAAGAATTTCGGCCACATCAACCGCGATACTGGCGAATGGGTAGACGGTGTTGGCGCGGTGGAGGCGGCGCTACGGCAGTGATCGTTCTCCCTGACGCCGAGGCGGTGATTCTCGCAGCGCTGCGGCACTATCTCGATAACAGCGTGCGGGTGATGGTGGAGGTGCCCGCCCAATGGTGGCAGCATCTGCCGCTGGTGGCATGTCGTCGGGTCTCCGGTGTTGCCCCCGATCCGCGCCATTTTGATCAGGCCACCGTACAGGTCAACTGTTTTGCCGAGACGCGCCGAGCCGCCTCTCACCTCGGCCGCACCGTGCGCGGCAGTCTATTCCAGGCCGCCCATGACCAATTCCAGGCTGATGGTGGTGTTCTGCAACGCTACCGTGAAATCGTTGGGCCGTTTCTCGTGCGCGACGAGTTCACCGCAGAAATTCCCGATCTATCGCGATTCTCCCTTTCTGCGCAGCTGAACGTCCGCGCGGTCAGAGCAACTTCCGATTCGTAGTAGCACCCGTCTAGTGGTGAGCCAAACCACCTCGTAGGAAACCTCTTCCGACTACCTTTCTGTACAAATTCATTTCTCACATACTTCTGAAGCGGTGCAGTTCAACTCATCCTCGTCGACAAGCACCGCAGACACGTTATGCCCCAACGCCCTTTCCCTTAACCCCCTCACAGGAGCGTTTGTGAACACCGATGACGCTGTTATCCCCGCTGTGGGGTACATATACGTTGCCCCACCCGACACCCTCATGCCACCCCTCGCGTCCATTATCGATCCCGCCACACCCGACGGATGGGGTAGTGGCCAGTGGGATTCGATCGGAAACACGTCGCTGGACAACGGCATCAGCCACGCCGTTGATGGTGATGATCCGGAAACCAAAGGTTCGTGGCAAAAACCCAACTTGCGGTTGACGAACCCTAAGAAAACCTATTCGCTGGACATTAAGCTGGAGGATTTTACCGTGGAGTCGTATCGGCTGTATTACGGCTCCAGTCGTAGCGCCGATCCGGACGGCACGTTTGTCATTCCGGAATCGCCTGTTGCGCAGGCCAGGGCACTACTGATCATCGCCGTGGACGCCGACCACATGGTGGCCGAATACTACCCGCGTGTGACGATCATCGGTAATGGTGCGATCGAGTACGACCCGGCTAATCTGACCGAGATCCCCGTGCGTGCCACGGTGTTGACAGGAAACACTGCCGACACCGCCTACCCCGGTAAAATCACCCCCCGTATCCCCATCCCCAAACCAGTCACTCCGCCTGCTCCGTCAGCTCCGCCGGATGTGCGCGTATGGGGTTCGGGGCCGACTTATTGGTGTGCGTGGGCTCCTCCCACCACTGGCGGCAGCCCGGACGGGTACACGCTGTATGCCTACCCAGCCGCCTCGCGGGGCGATCCCAACTCCTACACGCGTATCGATGTAGCGTCGCTGATCGATTCCGACGATCATCCTGATCCTCCCTCCGACCTGGCCTCGGGGTGGATTTGCCCCTCGGAGGCGATCTCATTCCCCGATAGTGGCGATTGGGGGCTGGCAGTGACGGCGCACAACACCGGCGGCACTTCCACCCATGCGCTCACCGATACCTCCGAGCACATCACCGTACCCGCCTAAACACACCCTTAGATTGATGACGAAAGGCGCTCCGAATGGCCCAATCCAATAATTCCGACAACATCCTGTCGTTTGACAGTCTCGTCGACGCTGCTACCGATTCACACGGCCATGGACTGCCGTTCACCGCGAAGAACGGCCATTTGGTGCATCTGCGACCCATCCCGATGCTGGATAAGGCCGCAATGAAGGTAGTCCAATCAGTCCAATCGGTCATCAGTGATGACAACACCGATGCCGTCGCGCAACTCGACGCCATCGACAATGTCCTCATCGCGGTAGCCGACGATGCCGACTCTATGCGCGATTCCCTGGAAAATATGCCGATCGACGCCCGCACGGTCCTTTTTGAACAATGGGCTGAGGACGTGGACCTGGGGGAAACCTCAGCCTAGCCACGCTGATCGACACGCATGGGGATGAGCTGGCCGCAGACCTGATGCACTACTACGGTGTTGATCTCCGTGATTGGGTCACCGGTCAGCAGTCCGCACGTGTGATCCTAGCGGTGGTTAGGCAACTACCACGCGAATCCCGCTATGCTCTCGCCGTCTCCGGCGCTGAGCACACCGGCTGGGATCGGCACGCCCATATGCTCGCAGACCTTATTGATGCGGTGCATTGGGTCGCCGTCATCACTGCCCGGTCGGCGTCGTCGAACCCGCGCGCGATCAAGGACCCCCGCCCCTACCCGCGCCCAGGCCAACAACCCAAATCACGCAGTAATCCACTCCTAGCCGCTCTCAACGGCACTGATCCTGTGGTCGACTCCGGGGCTGGCCGGACAGTGCAGCTCCCTGAGCATGTGAGGAGACGATTATGCCGCAATCCCCCGGCGGCTTCGAGTCCGGCCGCACCCATATTCGTGTCCTACCTGATACGTCTCAATTCAAGCGCCGCACTGAGGCGGCCTTGGCAACGATCGAACATCGCGTCAAGGTTCGGGTTCCGTTGGTGTTGAAAAATGCCGACGGGTTCAAACGACGCGTTGCTGCGGTGACCCGTGACCGATCCATGCAGGTTGCCGCTACCGTCACCGGGACGGTGCGTGCCGAAACCCGTCTGCAAACTGTCGCTCGGGACCGAACCTCTACCATCCACGTACGCCTCAAGGAAGCCGTGCAGCGGCGCGGCTCAGGACTCGGGTCGTGGCTGGCAGGTGGGTTTTCCGCCGTCGCACGCATGGGTGTTGTCCTCGGAGGCGCACTTATACGAGGTATGACTAAAGCCGTTACCAAAGGTGCGGTGAAAATCGCCGGCCTCTTTGGCGACGCCGTGCAATCGGCGGTACGTATGGTGGTCGACCATATCACCACCACTTTGTCTAAATTGGGCGATGCTCTGGGGCCGATTGGTGAGGCCGCTTCCGCGATCGTCACTGGCATCATCCAGGCGATCATCACCATGACCATCCTTGGTGCGATTGCCACAGCCGTACTCGGAGCGGTAGCGGCTCTCGCCGCCATCACTGCCGTCGCTCTTGGAGCGCTCCCCGGTCTGTTTGCCGTCGTCGGCCTCGCACTCGTGGCCACCGACGAAAACTTGCGTAGTGGTTTTTTGGCCAGCCTGTCGGAAATGGCCGACACTCTACGCACGCTAGCCATGCCTGTTATCGAGGAATTTCAAGACCTGTTGCGGGGCATAGCCGACGATCTGCAACCGGGCACCATAATGTACGAACGGCTCGCGGATGCCTTTGAGGCCGCCGCGAAAAATATTACGCCGTTCTTCCTCGCGTTGCGTGAGCTGGTACTAGCGATTCTGCCGCCCCTGACCGATGCGATGAATAAACTGGCGTATTCGACGTTTTGGGACAAAATCGCGGTCGGTATGCGCATCCTCGGTGCCGCGATCGGAGAGTTCTTTTCTTCACTCGCTGACGACCAGGACCTGTTCGCACGCGCGTTTGTCGCTGTCGCTGATGGCCTCCGCGATCTACTACCACATGTTGCGGAGTTTTTGGCGGCACTGGCCGCCGTCGCCCCTGCCGCGATGGCGACATTCGTCGACGTCGTCACCCGCATCCTCAACGTTCTGTCGGACCCGGAAACGTTGACCAACATCATTATCCTCAGCATTGTGTTTGCGAAATTTTTCGCGTTTATGGTGGAAGTCGCCGCTGGGATGATGAATCTCGTCATGAGCATCGGGCGCGGTATCCACAGTATCGGACAGTCCATCAAGGAGGTCTTTGTTGACCTGGGTGAGTGGTACGTCGATGCGTGGGGCGACTACCTCGGCTGGCTCCGAGGAATGGCCGGCCAGCTCGTCGAATGGTGGTTCGCCGCGAAACGCGGCTGGGAGGCATTTTGGGATAGCATCTACCTGGTCATGTTTAATGGCCAACTCAATGTCACGTCGGTGTGGGACGACATGATTGCGCATCTGCGGACCGCACTACACGGTTTTTTGTCGTGGTTGGGGCAGTTGCCATCCAAGCTGGCGCGCATTTTCCTCAGCGCCCTACGCGTCCTGGGCCAATTCGGATCGCGGCTGCGATCGTATTTCCTCGCCCTGCCCGACAAAATCGAGGGGTGGCTGGGGGATCTGTCCTACACGTTGTACGGTGCCGGCCAGGATCTCATCGGTGGGCTCATCGACGGCATCCTATCCGAGGCCAGCGGTGTCACGTCGGCTATCTCCAGCGTCACCGACCTATGGCCGTTCTCTACCTCAACGTCGACCAATGGCCCCACGCCTCGAACGGCTCTCGCCCCCCGAATGGTGGCGATGGGCCAACACCAGATCGACGCCACGCCAGTGGTCGAGCCGTTCTCATCGTTGGGGCAGAGCATTGCTGATGCGACCGGCCTGTCACGAATCACGGTGGATACTGCCACGTCCCACTCTCCACCTGACGTGCGGGTCAACGTGTATCTCGGTGACCAGCCGATTAGAGATCTCGTGCGCACCGAGATCAGTTACGACGATCGTCGCAAAACCCGTGCGGTGCGGTCCGGCTACGCCTGGTAGGGCACAGTCGGGCCGCGCGGCCGGTGGCCCCTGTTGGTTCTCATGATTGGAGCCCGTGTGATCACGTTTCCCTGGTTGCCCCACCCCATT
Source organism: Haloglycomyces albus DSM 45210 (assembly GCF_000527155.1). Taxonomy (NCBI): domain Bacteria; kingdom Bacillati; phylum Actinomycetota; class Actinomycetes; order Glycomycetales; family Glycomycetaceae; genus Haloglycomyces; species Haloglycomyces albus. The sequence continues at coordinate 16,881 of NZ_AZUQ01000001.1, forward strand.
GAACTATTTCAGCGTTCTCTCAACGCGCACGCCTCCATCGATATCTACTATGGTGCGGGTCGGTCCATCAGCCCGATATGGACGAATATTCCCGTCGACGGGACCCTGAATGTGGATGCGGCACAAACAGTTACCCGCCGGTTCACCGGCACGGTGTATTGCGGCGGTATCGTCTCATCCGACGATCTGGCTGAGGTATTGCAACACGGGGCCGAGGTTGTGCTCTATGCCCATCTCTACCCCGAACTGCCGACACATGAGCGCACGATACAGCTTCAATCGCTCATTGTTGAGTCACTGCGGTACCGGCCGCGTCACAACACCATCGATGTTGAACTGGCCGACTATATGTTGCGCCAGGTCTCGGCTCCGCTCGAATCTCCTCCGCCCATCGTGACCAGCCAAGCCGACGACGGCCACCACTACGCCGCTATAGCACCTAATGTAGAACCGTTGATACGCACTGGGTCTCTACCACTGTGGAGCGAACGACCCACCCGGTTTGACGGTGTCACGGCCGACGACTACGCGACCGCTGAGGCGGTGTCGTGGCCGCAGGTGTCGACCACCGTGCATCAAGCCGTCCAGGCATGGCTGTCACAACACAATTGGAGGCTTTATTACGATGCCGATAACCATCCGGTCATCGGCCGAGACGTCCGGGCTATGGCACTGGATCGCATCAACAACCCCGACATGGTCATTCCCGGCGCACTAGTCGATGTCGACGACATCGAAATAACGCCGTACGATCTCCCCAATGCCATCCAGGCGTGGGGGATACACGACAGTCGGATTCGCACTGCGATCCGGCATAGCGATGCGACCGCCACCGGTGACTATCGCGGCCACCTGATCCGGCGTGTGGAATACAACCTCGACAACCTCACCGACGATGAAGCCAGCCAGGCACTCACCCAGTACGCCGACGACGTCCACGCGGCAACGGGCGTAGGGAGGCACACCCTCACCGTCACCGGGCTTCCACATTGGGGAGTGCAGCTCGGCGATGTGGTCCACTTGGCCGGCGCAACGACCGCGCCCTACATGGTGTCGCGGCTCGCTCTCCCTATCGGCCGCGCCGGCAGCGCCTCCTACACCCTCGCGTCGCTGTCCAACGTCCGCTACATCGAGGAGGTCCCATGAGTTTCGTCCGCATGTTGGTGACGGGCACTACCGATCCACTCACCTACCGACGCACGACCAACAGCGACACCCTTATCAACAAATTGGGGGCCGACGATTACGACAAGTCAAAAATCTCGTTTATCGGCAACGGAACCTGGCTGCGTGTGCCATCGATTGTCGACACCATCGACGGTGACGTCTGGGCGCGACTGGCCGTGTCCGATGAAACGGCCACCACAATCTACGACGTGTTGACCACCTCGAAAATCGCGTTTGAAACATTCCGGACGCGGGTCCAGTTGACCGCCACGGGGTTCGAGGTCTACCAAATCCGTACCGTCCCAAATATCTCACCGTTCCCCGATTGGAGGTCGTTATTGATCTCTGATGTGTATGCGGTGGCGATGCCCCGGTCAGCGGCCGTGCGACTATCCATCACCGCCGAAGCCGACACCGAGGTGGCTGTGCGCTACAGCGGAACCTACCGCCACCAACCCAACTACATGCGACAGCCCATATCTGTCACCGCCGGGGTCACGGCCGTCATTGACTACGTGCCACCCCTCGACGCGACCGGCCTGTGCTACGAAGTCGCTGAGACCAATAGCGACACATGGGTAGCGTCCAACACCATTACTGGGCCGACGTCTGATGGGGCGCTGATAATGCGCGGTCACCAATCACCGTTGACCCCGGCCAGAGCACACCTGACCGGCCCACCCGAGATTTCCTACGACACCGAATCAGAGTATTTTTGGCCCGCGTCTCCTCGTGCCCAAGGGAGGGCATTCGCCGCCTGGACACCCCGCCGAGCCGCCACACTCGCGACGCACCTGTATACCCATACGTCTCGCGACTCGCTCCTGGTCCGCAGCCTCATCCGCAAAAACCCCATATGTGTGCAATTCCCTGGGATTCTGTCCGACACAGTCACCAACGGGTGGTACGGACTGGGCTCAGTCAACGAAATCATATTTGATGTGACCACCGGCGCGCGCGATTGGCGCACCGAATTGACACCGGTCTACGCGCCACTCGGCATTTTCGAATCAACCGAAATCACCTGGGGCGATTTGCACGGTCTCACCGGCACCTACCGTGACGCGGCGGCCCTTAGGCTCACACTGGAGGGCTCAGTCGTGTGGGCGCTAGAGACGATCATCAACGACCAATAAAAGGAACACTACTGTGCCTGAGTCTTATCTGTCTGGTGCAACCGAATCACTCGGAATCCCCTATCCCACACCAGATGACCCGTATAACCCGGCCGGAGATATGCACGATATCGCCTCCGCCATCGATACCGCCGTCGACAACCGCGTCACTGATGCCGAGCAACGCGCCTCAGACGCTGAGACAGCCGCTGCACTGTCGTCCCAAAAATCCCAAAATGCCTCCGACACCGCAGTGGCTACTATGCACGCTCGCGCCGAAGACGTTGAAGACCGTTTCTCCGGCGAATATCGCTCAGTGATCGAGGAGGCGATCAACGACCATATCCCGGCTATTTGGGACCCAAGCGAGTTTGAACCCAAACGCGACGACACCGGCTACCAGGCCTTGGTCGTCCCTGATCCGTACCAACGCATGTCTGGCTACTACGCACACGCTCGCCGGATTGGCAACATAGTGGATGTCCAGTTCCACATTGAGCTTACTGATTTTATTGAGTCAGCCTCCGAAATCGGTACCGCATCAGTTCAACCGACAATCCCATCGGGGGCACAGATTGCACAGTTGCCCGCATCAATCCCACCTCCACAGGACCACAACATTGCCGCTGCTGGTGTCGGTCGATACCACAGGGCCGCAGAGGTAGTGCTGTTGACCAGCGGCCAGATCAAGGTGTATCCATCATCTGATTCGTCTAGTATCTGCGGCCAATTGAGCTACATGGTGACCCCCAACTAGGAAGGAGAGCGATCATGGGATGGCGACTCGCCGCGAGCCTCGACCGCCTCCGAGCTGAGATCGACGCCCTGGCCCCACACCGTTCTCGCCGTAGTGACGGAACGATCGGTGATTCGGCCCATGCGGGCACGGCCAGCGATCACAACCCCAATTCGGCGGGGGTCGTCTGTGCCGCCGATTTCACCCACGACCCGAACTCAGGCGTTGACATCGACAGCCTCACTGATCATCTCGTCCATCCAGACAACCGGCATCAATGTTTGAAGTACGTGATTGCGAATCAGCTCATTGCCGGTATCCACACAAATTGGAACTGGTGGACCTACTACGGAAGTAACCCCCACACGAAACACATGCACGTCTCGGTTGGCCGAGGCCCCGATGGGCAATCCACCGGCCCCTACGACGACACCAGCCCATGGGGCGTAGCCACACCGTCGACACAGAAAGGAACACCCCCGTTGATTGGACTGTCTAAAGGCAACGAAGGCGAAGCGGTAAAAGGGCTTCAGGCTCTGCTGCGCTACTCCGGGCACAGCCCCGGCGACGTTGACGGGGTCTACGGTCCGAAAACCTCGGACGCGGTTCTCGCCGCACGCAAATCCGTTGGATCGGGTGTAAGCAGCGGTGACACTGTTACCGGTTGGGCGTACGCCCAAATCCAATGGGCTCTGATTAAGGAGAAGGGCGAGGGCACTCCAGGCCCGCGCGGGCCAGCCGGCCAAGACGGTCGCGACGGCAAGACCCCCACGAAGATCGCTATTTCTGGCGATGTTATTGCAACCGAATGACGCTCCTCTTGGCCCGGTCACCATCGGTGCCCGTGAAATCTACGATTCGGTCCAGGCATTGCGAACTGAGGTAACCGCTATCCGCGCCGAACTCAAACGTGCAACCGACCGGCACAACCATATCCAGGACGAATCACATGACCACGAACATCGGCTTCGTGTCGTGGAGCGTCGGGTTTGGGCGCTGCCGTCCGCTGCCACCGTCCTAGCTCTCACAGGACTAATACTCGAAATCCTCTAACACCAGCCCCCTCAGCAAAGGAACCCCTATGTCTCTACTGACCTCTCCATCTGTCCGCCGCTACCTCTACGGGATCTCTGGCCCCCTATCCGGTCTACTCGTCAGCTACGGAATCATCTCCGAAAGCAATGCGGGGCTCTGGATGGGTGTTGTTGGTGCCGTGCTAGCAGTCGGGTCCAACGGCCTCGCGGCCGCCCACACAAAACCTGACGACAGCTAACACAAGCCCGATCTATTCTTTGATCTGTAGGAAACTCTGTGGATAGATCTCCCATCCCCACATAACGCAAGACACTACTGTCACAGGTCATGTGGGGATGGGATGGGTGCAACTATTCCCGTCACCGTGAGGTTCCCGAGGATTAGAGAGCACGCCATGCGACGCGTACTACAGCGTCCGCCAGGGCGGAACGTGTCAGAGAGTCTGGCGATATGACGCTCTCAGAGCTCCCGGACCGGGGATGACGAGCAACCAAACATGCCAGGGACCGCGCCGGCTCTGCACTCGGTGAGACTGGGCCTGCCGTGTTCTACTTACACCCTTTCGGGTGCAGCAACATCTCCTGCTCTCTGACTCCAGTTGGCCCGATATTTGCACTCAACCCCTCAGCCAGGGGTAGCCTTTTTAACGTGATTACGCAGTTCACGACCCGTATCCCCGATTCGGGCGCTCGGGGAGCTATTCTGGTACGCTTGACCTTGCTATGAAGAAGCCCCTTCGGGCTTCGTTGTGCTTAATGTTTAGTCGCTTAACACCATAGCAAGGCCCCCACTCCTCATGGAGTGGGGGCCTTTTTACCTTACGGCACATGATAGACCGTGACGCTCAGACCGGGTGCCTCACTGTCGGCACACTACCAATTGACAGATTAATTCAATCCGATCCACCCTCGGGCAATCAGTTCAGTACCGTACCCATTGCGGCTGCGAAAACTTCATCTCCCGAGTGCGTGGTTCTGGAATATCAAAATCATCAAAAGGGTTAGAATCAGGATGGTAGTAGACTGCTCTATGCGAATTGTACAGCGTATGGTAATTCAACCATCTTGCCAGATGAAAATCTCCTTCTACTTCATCGTCATATTCCTTCGCTCCCAGGTTTCCCAAGATCAGCGCGCACCGCGCACTAAGAGGCACAAAAACGATCTCAGCATTCCCCATCCCCATTCCTCTGAAAGGACTTGAAGAATCACTAGGTAGAACTACGGGCGTGTCAGATGTCCCCAATTGAGCTTTCTTAAACCTCACTAGGCGCCATGGACGGCTGTACACAGCTTCCATTACTGGCTCCAGTGAACCGCTTATTGCGCTTAGATGATAGTGAGAATCAACCTTTTCCTTATCGATCCTCTCCCGTTCCTGAGCGCAATACGAATCCACTTCGGACTCACTAATACCCGAAGGAAGGTTCAGAAATTTCCGCAACTGATCAGGACTTCGTGCACTTATACCAAGCTTCGACAACTCGCGGTACATTTCTTCAGCCTGTTGCCGCTTATTTGTTCCCCGAATGAACTGAAGAGCAATCCACCGAGCAATCGTATCCCTCGAATCATCGGCAAGAGGCCAAATATTCTCCTTAAATACTTGCTCGAATGATTTCGCTGCTTCAGACTCAATTATTCCCAATTGGGATTCAAAAGCGTCCGGACTAGTATCTTCCTGTCGAATGGTATAGAAATCGTTCTGGACTGTCGCGTCTTTTATTGACTGGATATATGACTTATTACCGCCACGAGGCAAACGAGTTACCTGTTGCTTTGGGTTTGCAAACCGACGCAGGTAAAACTTTGAAACTACGTGGTGCCGACGCGCGTGTCTCCGACTCTTGTTCCTTGCCATAACCCAGTTTACCCTGTAATTTTCATAAAGTTGTTCGTGAAATACATACGTCTACTCAAAACGACCAAACTCACAGCAAACCACACAGCACGGGGCCTTCATCACCGCATGAATGAAGAACAAGCACCACACAGCCAAGCTATCGATGGAGAGAAGTTGACCGAATACTATATTCAAAAAGTCGTCCTACGGTTTCACTTCCATTAACCGGAACTCATTAAGTTACCAGTAGTAGCGGCTAGTCAATCTTCTTCACGGCTAGGAGCGGCACTCCGTCGCTCACATCACTTCGCGGCTCACGGGCCGCGCACTGGTAGTCGAACAGCGAACGCGGAGATGGGCTACCCCACTCATTTGAAACGCCAACACCACCAGCGCACCTGACAGCATTGGCGTTTCAGAGGTCATTAAGGCTATTAAACTTCCCTCACTACGTAGTGAGCCAAATTCGGCCCCTCCGTATTGGAACTCAGCACCTTGAAGCAAATACACTCCAAAATCTCTAACGAACTCCATAACGTAATCACGGGCTTCAGGTGGAATCTCAGCTTCACGTATTCGCAGGAAATCAATTACGCGGCGATCCAGGTGTTCTTCTAGCTCACGTGGGATCTTTCGTTGGTTCATCGGAGCCATCTCCTAGATATATTGCCGCCCACCGATTTACCCCTGTATGCGCATGGGCTGGGAGCGGTACCAGTATCCAATTTGGTTGGATAACGGGCTGCTCGTCTTGACTCCAGATCTTAACAGACACACGAATATCGACTAGCCCCTGACGCCGTTCCTCAACGCTCGCTTCATTCCACCATTCCCTCCATGTGGTATCAAGCTTGCGCCATTCAACACGTGGTGATGGGTCATGTTCGAACTCAGCTTCCTTGAGCTGGTTTGTTAGCCCCTTTAGGCGAGATATGTATGCGTCCATATCCCCTTCATATAGCCCATGATTCCATTCTTGACGCACCCCCTCAATCACATATTTGAGCTGCTCGATTTCTTCCTGCTTATCAGACGCCGGAATCTCGACACGCTCCACTCGGAGCGAATCACCTCGCTTATCCATGAAGTGCGCTTCCAGTAGCTCATCGATCACCCGATATGGGATACTGGTCCGCGACTTGCAGTTTGAATAGTTCTTGTAACCCTGTATATGCCGATAGAAGAGTTCTGGCTCTGTCGAATCTTTCTGACCCGCCTTTTTTCTGGATACGGGGCATACCGTATAGATCCCATTACATTCCCCGCAACGTATGAGTTTACGACCAAGAACATTATATTTGAGACTCTTGGATTTTCGGGGTCCCTGTCGGTTCGAGTTAAGCCGTCGCCATTCGTCCAACGAGATTATTGGCGGAAAAAAGCGAATCGGAACGCCGTCCGTGTCTGAAACCAACCTCCTGCCTCGAATCGAGCTACGTCCAGGTCGTTCATAGCGACAGCCCGCAAGGGCAGGGGAACGCATCAGCTCCGACAAGTTGTGTATTGACCAGTGATCATTGCCGCTAAGTGTCTTAACACCATCATTCTCTAGTTGCTCGATGATCCTAGGAAATGAATCACCGTCCAAGCGTGCGTTGACGATCCGACGAAGGACAGCAGCGCGATCTTGATCCATACGGTAGGTCCCATCCTCCTCACGATAAATCCAGCTAGGCAAATTGCCTGTCGGTCTTCCATGCTGGCGAGCGTACTCATGCCACCGGCGGACTCGTGACTTGATTTGAGCCAGCTCCATCTCCGCCATACCGGCCAACTGAGTGAGCATCATCCTCCCAGGAGGAGTGGTCGTATCGATTTGAGCTTCCGTTATCGCAAGCCCCTTGTCGCGTTCTTGAAGCCAGTCATCCAGTTCAAGAACACCACGCACTGTACGCCCCAAGCGGTCAACCTTCCAGGCAACAATGAGGTCATATTTTGATGCAGCCTCATCAGTTAGCCAGGTTCTTAGGTCTGCACGGTCGAACGGATTTTTTTCGCCGGACACCCCATTATCGATAGCCCAAGCAACCACGGTCCCATAGTGGCTCTTGGCGTACATCTCGATAATGTCCTTTTGTCGATCAACGGAGTCATCGTCGGTTTCGTCGTGTGACAGGGAGAGTCGAACGACGCCCAGGATACGACGTTTGCCATTGGGGGGACGCATCACAGATCCATACTCCTAAATTGTGTAAATGAGTCAACGATTGATGCCATTGACGATTCACAGCGCCAATGGTAACCCCGGAGCACTGGGGCCTCAATGAGTACGCGACTCATCCCATTCTGTGACACGTAATTCGTGGGACGTTTACCCGGCCGTGATGTGCCTCGATTCAAAGCGCCGAGACAGTTGCGCCACTGCCGCAAGCTCGGAATATAAGGTGAGACTCGTGCGAAATACAACAATTGACCAATGGTATACCGATTTGGCTTCGGCGTCCCCCGCTCCCGGGGGCGGAGCCGCGGCCGGAATGAGTGCCGCCATGGGAGCGGCCCTCGTCAGCATGGTGTGTAATCTTACAATTGGAAAACCGAAGTACGCCGAGCACGAAGAGATTGCCCGGGAAGTCCTCGCGGCCGCCGAATCGGCACGTAACGACGCTCAGCGGCTGGCCGAGGACGACGAGACGGCCTTCAACGGCGTCATCGCCGCCTATAAAATGCCCAAGGACACCGACGAGGAGAAAGCCGCCCGCACCGACGCCGTTCAAAAGGGGCTGGTACAGGCGGCCGAAACGCCGTTGGCGGTATGCGAGGTCGCGGCGCGGATCATTAAGCTCGCCGGCCGCATTATGAACCATTCCAATCCCAATGTCGTCTCGGACGTCGCCGTCGCGGCTTCGGCGGCCCGGTCCGCTTTGGAATCCGCCGCTCTCAATGTGGACATCAATCTGGCCTCCATCAAGAGCGCCGACGAACGTGAGCGCATCGCGAGCGAAATGAACGAATCGCTGCAGACCAAGGTACAAGCCGAGGCCATTATCGTGGCAGTGACACGGAGGATTAAATCGTGAAGATCATCGATGGACGGGCCATCGCCAAGACAATCCGCAACGAGACAGGCGAGTCCGCGGAAAAGCTCCGTTCAGAGGGGGTCACCCCGACGTTGGCGGTCGTGGTGCCCACCGAGGACGAGGCCACCGCCTGGTACGTGCGGCAAATTGCCCGCACCGCCGACAAGGTCGGGATGGATTGCCGCTTGGTGCGCCTACACGATCCCGGCCGCTCCGAGGTCGTCGAAACGCTGCAGGACTTGTCCGCCGATTCCGCCGTACACGGAATCATCTGTCAGACTCCGCTGCCTGAAGGCGTCACACTCTCCGACGTCGGCGCCTATATCGCGCAGCATAAGGATATCGACGGTGCGAATCCCGAAAACCTGGGTCGCCTGGCGGCGGGCCTGACCGCATGGGCTCCCTCCACGGCGGCCGCCGCATTGGAGATCTTGCGGCGGAGTGATGTGCAATTGGATGGGCGCCGGGTCGCCGTCATCGGCCGTTCCACCGTCGTCGGTAAGCCTCTCGCCTTGCTATTGCTCAACGAATCCGCCACCGTCACCGTGTGTCATTCCAAGACCCGTGAGCTGTCCCGAGTTTGTCAGGAAGCCGACATTCTCATCGCGGCCGCCGGACGTGCCCAGATGGTGAAGAACGATTTCCTCAAACCGGGCGCCACGGTCATCGACGTGGGAACCAATCCCACATCCGAGGGTGGCTTGGTCGGCGACGTCGATCATGATTCGGTCGCTGCCGTTGCCGGAGCGCTCACTCCGGTTCCCGGTGGAGTCGGTCCCGTCACGACCGCACTCCTGCTGCAGCATGCCGTCATGGCCGCAAAGTCCCAGTCATAATCAATCTCGACCCGGCTCCGCACCACTCGGGAGCCGGGTTTTGCCTGAATTCGGACACTCCGACTGGCGCATAGCCGACAGCGTCACTCCACGCACCCGCATATGGTGAATATTCACGTGTATTAGGAGGTGTGGCAATGACTCGTCGTCTTGCCGTTATCGGATTTTCCACTCTCGCGGCATTGGCAGTCGCCAGTCCCGCGATGGCGTTTCAGCACGACCGCGTACACAACGCCGCCCTGCACATCTTTCTCGACGTAGCGAGTCTGCTTATTGTCGTCTCGCCCGTTATCGCCGCTTTGACGTGGGGTAGAGGACAGAGCAAATGGCTTCTGGCAGCGCTGATCGGTCTCGTTCAGGTTCCAGTCGCGGTACTCGCGTTCGTACCGGCCGCCTCACACGCGATGAAGGGAACCGGCCTCACCGTCGGCCTGCTCCTGACCGCACTGGCGATCTTCTACACGCGACGCCTGGCGCACCTTCGGGAAACCTCACAGGTCCAGCAAGAAGGTACGACATAGCCCCGCCGCGTCGGTGATGGTGAAACCGTACGGCCCGTTGACACCGTGTAGGACGGTGAAGTCGGGGCAACCGGGAATCGGTCCCTGCGATCTACCGCTGTAGGGATCGGTGACGGCGTGATAGGAGCAGTGTTCCTCCCCGACCCAGCCCCATGCGCGATGTGTTTCGAAGCCGCGCAGCCGGTACAGGCCGACGCTCAGGATGCCGGCCGGAGTGGTCTTACGATAGAAGTAGGCGTATAGCCCAGGGAGATTCCAGCCTTCAAAGTCCACGTCCGCTATCGAACGGTGCAGGTGAAATTCATCGAGGTCGGGAATGACGCTCGGACGCATCGATCGATCCGTGGCGACCGACCCACCGTCAAGGGCGGGAAAGGGACGATTCGATTGAGGCGGTGTCGCAGAAATGACTGTGGGCATACCCGTTTAACGAACGAGTAGGCCCACAGTAACGCTATGAATAGGCGAATGAGTCTCGAGCCACAGAAACGAGACCGTCCACTGCTTTAGCTGCCGAAGAACACGCCGAGTTCTTCGTACCGCTCGACCGGAACGGTCTTCAGCTCAGCCGTAGCCGCCTCCAGCGGCACACGGACGATATCGGTACCCTGCAAAGCCATCATCTTGCCGAAGTCGCCTTCCGTGGCCGCCGCGGCCGCCTGGATTCCCAGACGCGTGGCCAGCACCCGGTCGAACGCCGTGGGGGGACCACCGCGCTGGGTGTGTCCCAATACGACGGCACGCGTTTCCCGACCGGTTCCCTTGGTGATCTGGTCGGCGACCCAGTCACCGACACCACCGAGCTTGACGTGCCCGAAGGCGTCGGTCTCACCGTCCTTGAGCTGCATGTCACCACCCTTGGAGACCGCGCCTTCCGATACCGCCACAATCGAGGCCTTGCCCTGATCGAAACGGCTCTGTACCTGCTCGATGACCTGTTTAACGTCGAATTCGACCTCGGGAATCAAGACCGCGTTCGCCCCACCGGCCATACCGGCGTGCAGGGTCATCCACCCGGCATGACGCCCCATGATCTCCACGACGATGCAACGCTCATGGCTGTCGGCCGTCGTCCACAGGCGGTCGATGGCCTCAGTGGCAATGTTGACAGCGGTGTCGAAACCAAAGGTGTAGTCGGTTTCGCCCAGGTCATTGTCGATCGTCTTGGGAACACCGACGCAATTGATTCCATCGTCGGTCAGCTTCTTGGCGACTCCCAAGGTGTCCTCGCCGCCAATGGCAATGAGCGCGTCAACACCCAGCTCGGCCATATTCTTGCGGATGGCGTCGACGCCGCCTTCGACCTTGTAGGGGTTGGTGCGCGACGAGCGGAGGATCGTTCCACCTTGATCGTAGAGATTCTCCACGATATCCCAGTTCAACGGTTGGGTGATTCCTTCGATGGGGCCCTTCCACCCATACCGGAATCCAATGAACTCGTGCCCGTAGTCCTTGGTTCCCTTACGAACAGCTCCGCGAATAACCGCGTTCAAGCCGGGGCAGTCTCCGCCACCGGTGAGTACACCAATACGCATGCGGATTTCTCCTTATACCGAAATTGCGTGAAAAACGTGAGGGGAGATCGACCGCACGGTGGGGATCATCCCCGAATCATGAGGGTGGCCCTCATGTGGGGTCGCTCCCCCATGTATGGGCACCTTTGCCGCCTTGAGCTTACCGCATCCCACTCAGTGCCACGGTTCGACATGTCAGGAGCTGAGACGCACGTGCGCGGGACGCCGTCATCCAGGCCGGAGATCCGCCTTAACGCCGCAAAACGCACCGTCGGACCTCAGCCGAGCGTCCTATTGTCCTGTCCTTTTCGGACTTTTTCCAAGGCTCGCCAACGCCGCAGATTGTGCCGGGCGTCGCCCAGAGCGTTGTGCAGTTCGTGGTCCTCTGCGGACGGCAATTCCGGACGCCCCAGATCATCCCACCGCTGCCGCAAGTCCTTTGTCATCCGCGGCAACGCCTTGGGAAGCCCCGGCATCGTTCCCCACAACTGCGCGTAGGCCACATGGTCGTAGGCACCGAACCAGGCCCACAGTTCCACGCGCTCGCCGGGGTGCGTGCCGCCCTTTTTACGGATCGGGCTCACCAGGAACTCGTACAGTTCATTGCGGATGGTATTGCGATCTTTCCACTGCGAATCAGAGGGAGCGGGAAGCTTGTCGAGAACGTTTCGCTTGACCCAGTCACTGGCCTTGGTGGGGTTGAACTCTGTGGAAATCGCGTAATACTCACGGCCAAACTCGTCTACGACACCTATGGACACCAGGTCGATGGTGCGTCCATCCTCAATAAATTCAGTATCGTAGAAATACCTATAGGGCACGCATCAACCTTTCGTATGATGTGAGCTCGTACTTTCGCATGAGACTCGTGTTTGCGTGTAAATGGTCCATTCCCTGTTGACAGTACGCCATACCATCAAGGTTCTCTCGCTGACCTCAGGTATACGCTGGGAATAGTTAAAATCGGACATTGGGCCGTAAACAACTCATTGAGAATCGCACACGCTATCGACGGTAGGTCACCGAAAAATGACACAATGAAGGAAATCGAGTTCAAATACCTACGACCAACCTCTGTACAAGGACAAAAAAGATAGCGATCATAAGAAGGGACCACTACTCACGGTTCCACCGAAAGGGGATAAAAATGGGCGTACACCCGTCTGACGACCCGCTCGCAGGTGTGGCCATGTTTTCCGGCCTCGACAGCGAATCGAGGAAACAGATCGCCGAGGTGGCCGTGCCCCGACGATACCTGCGGGGCCGACTGCTGTTTTTCGAGGGCGAGCCTGGAGAATCACTGATCATGATCAGGTCGGGGGCCGTCAGTGTATTTCGCACCGCCGCGACCGGGGAACGCGCGATGCTTCACGTAGCACGGGCCCCGGAAGTACTTGGCGAGGTCTCTCTGCTCGACGGATCTCGGCGGTCGGCTTCGGCGGAGGCCCTGGAAGAGGTGGAGGCATTGGCACTCTCCCGAACCTCTTTCCTGGAACTGGTTCACGCCTCGCCGCACATGCTGGATGCCGTCCTGCGTTCCATGGGAGCCATCGTTCGACGCCTGACCGAGCAGTCCAGCGATCACGTTTTCCTTGACCTTCCAGGGCGAGTGGCCAAAACTCTGGTTCGACTCACCGACCAGCGCCGTAATTCGCAGTTTCCCACCATCGAACTGAATCAGACTCAGTTGGCGGAAATGGCCGGAGGCTCGCGTCAAAGCGTCAACCAGGCTATTGGGATTTTCTCCTCGCGCGGCTGGCTACGCACGGAAGGAAGGAAGATCCTTATATTGGACCTGGCGGCTTTGCGGAAACGAGCCGGGTTCAGCGAACAGTAAGCAGTCACGATTCGCAGCGGTGAACAGCTCTCAATGCTGAGCTTTCACCTGAGCCGCATATATATCGGTGTATTCCTGACCGGATAGACGACGGATGGAGTCCATGATCTCGTCGGTTATGGCCCGCTCAAAGGCCCGGTCATGGGAATAGGTGGAATATCGCGAGAAATCCAGCGATTTTCCGATACGTATGTAGACTTTTCCAATTCGCGGCACGCGTTTACCAATGGGTTGTAGTTGATCGGTGTTCAACATTGCTACCGGGACGACCGGCGTCTTCGTCGCGAGCGCCAGTCGTGCCACTCCCGTCTTACCTTTATACAAACGTCCGTCGGGTGAACGCGTTCCCTCCGGATAGATACCGAATACCTCTCCGCGCTCCAGCACTTCCTGCCCCGCTCGGAGGGCCATTTCCGCTTCCGAACCCCCGGATCGATCCACCGGGATCGCGCCGATGTTCAGCAGGAACCATTTCCGCAAACGATCCTTCCACCCGCTTCCTTCGAAGTATTCTGCCTTGGCAATGAATCTGACGGGCCTGGGAACCATCAACGGCAGAAACACCGAATCGATGAAGGACAGGTGATTGCTGGCCAAAATCACCGCCCCGCGCACCGGAACATGCTCCAAACCCTGCACATGTGGACGCCACAACAGCCGAAGCAGCGGGCTTAGGATAAGTTTCGCAATGCGGTAGAACACGCCGTTCAGATTAACGTGATCGAACTTTCGGAACCCACGAACCCCAAGAGTGGACTCGATTAAGTGCCATGGTCGAAGCAATTTTCCTGCGTGTCGCTCCTAAAATATGAGACGTCGACACCGGAGACGATCAACCACCCGTAGAAATCCGACTGGAGTATTGCGAGCCTACGTTTACCTCTGTGGCGACAGTCCTTCAGCCGCCATCTCAGGTACGACCAACCGGCGAACCGCAAGCAGTGAATGAGCGGCGCGGCGGTAGAACTGCCTGTGTATTCCAATAGAGCTCTACCACCACACCGTCTCCCCACGGCTACGCCAACGGTCGAGCTTCGAACGAAGCGCAGAATCGGTAGAGCTGCCTGTGCTCCCTAAAGAGGACTGCCGTCACTCCATCCCCAGGGACGAGCCAACCGGCGAGCCGCTAGCGCTGAAAGTGCGACGCGGCGGTAGAGCTGGAGAAGAGCTCAGGTTGTTCCAGGTGCTGCAGATTTGCGCGAGGAGGATTCGCAGCGGCCTTGCGGCCGCAAGAGGCCCCCGCAGCGTAAATATGGAGTGCCTGGGGCAAGCTGAGCGGTCACCCCCACCCGCCAAAGAGCGGTCACCCACCCACCAACAAAACGTGGCACAATCGGGATGTGGCAATATCAAGTGAGCCTTTTGAATTTGACGCCGGTATGGCGGCCCCGGCGACGGTGTTGGTCACGCATGGTTTTACTGGAGACCCCGCCAGTATGCGGCCGTGGGGCGAGCATCTCCGTGCTGCTGGGTTTAACGTCGTTGCTCCGCTGCTTCCGGGCCATGGTGGGACCTGGCAGGATTTGTCCCGTACCGGCTGGGACGATTGGATGTCCGAGGTTGAGCAGGCTTTGAAACGGGCCGAGTCGTTCGGCCGTCCCGTCTTCGCCGCGGGTTTGTCCATGGGTGGGTCGTTGACCTTGCGTTTGGCCGAATTGCACCAGGAACGTCTGCGTGGTCTGGTTCTGGTCAATCCGGCAATCGTCGACAGCACACCGCATGGTTTTCTCACTCCCTTCATCCACCGTGTCGTACCGTCGGTTGGCTCGATCGGTTCCGATATCAAGAAGCCGGACAAGAGGGAGTCGACGACCGACCGTACTCCTCTGGCTTCCTATGCGTCACTACGCCGTGGTTGGAAGGCGACGCGACGCGATTTGGATCGGATTCACCTTCCGATGCGGATTTTTACCAGCGTGGACGATCACGTCGTGTCCCCGCGAAACAGCGCCGTCATTCGGTCCCAGGTGAGCTCCACCGATATTGTGTCCACCTCTCTACTGCACAGTTACCACGTAGCCACCCTTGACTGGGATGCGGAACTGATTTTCCGCCAAAGCGCGGAGTTCATCCGTGCGTACAGCTCGGACACCGATAGCGACAAGGAGTTGCAGAGTGGCTGACAGAGGTCATGACGATCACCTTGAGCCGGAAGAGGTCGATAAGCGCTTCCGGGAGATGGTCGACGGTTTGGACGAACCTGAGGCTCAAGAGAAGGAACAGGACCAGGACAAACCTCAGGTTTCTTCTCCTCCAGAGGAGAAAAAGGAGGAGCCGACGCTCTTGGAGCTGTGGGACGCGGAACTTCCCGACGATGAGGATGAGGATACGGAATACCGTGCGCCTGAGCCTCCGCCGGTTCCGTGGCCGTCCCTGCAGGCGATTGGGGGCGTGGTGTGTCTCGTCCTCGGCCTTGTCGCGATTTTCGCGCCCGGTCTGATTCCGTTCACCCAGACGGCGAGTCGTGCCATCGGGGTGGCGGTCTTCATTCTCGGAGTGGTCATGCTGATCAATCGGCTTCGTGACGAGCCGTCGGATGACGGCGAACGGGGAGACGGAGCGGTTGTTTTAAACCACGCCGTCACCTGTTCACCACGGCCACGGTGTTAGGACACCAGCCACGAGAGCACCGCGTCGACGGAGTTTTCGGCGACGGGCCCTTCGAACAGATCGGCTTTGCTTTGCGAGACGGTCAACGGTGTCGCTCCGTAGTGGCTGCTCAATTCCGTCATGGTCTTGTCGTGGAGTGACTCTTCGGTGGTCACGAAACACAGCGACGGTCCTCCGACCAGGTCGGGCAGCCGTTTGGGGATTCGAGTGGGGTTGAGCAGCACTACTGCAGCGGTGGGGTATCGGGATGCCGATTCCAAAACCGCGTCAGAAGCGTCGCCGAACGCCATGACGACCGCTTGATGCCGGAGCGATATCGCTGTCTGGACGATGTCGTGGCTTCGGGTGTCGATTCCGTTTGAGCGTACGTCCGCTGGTGTCTGTCCTTGCCCGCGTAGGTTCAGCGCCGCGCAATTGCGTCCTGCCGCCGCCAAACGCGGCAGCCAGAGTTTTTCACAGTCGCGCGCTTCATGTCCCGCATCGGGCACCAGGAGAATCGGAGTCGGATGAATGGGCTGGTCGTCGTAGTCCAGTGCGTCAGTCGGTTCAAGGCTGAGAACCTCCCTTTTGACAGAGGGTGGGGCTTCTTGCAGTCGCCGTTCATACCAACTGGCAAAGCTCATGCCGTGTTCTCCTCTTCTAGTGCCGCTATGATGCGTCCGAGGGACTGTAGGTATTTCTCTCCGTCCACAGCGAGGCTGTGACGTTGAGAGGTTCGTTGCGAAGATTCGGTTTGGTGACCGCTTTCGGCAACCACGGCTTGACGAAAGGCCACCGCGGTGTCGGGTTCACCCTGGCGTACTCGCAACCAGTGGGAAATGACGTGGCTCTGCCAGTGTGCGATGGGTAGCAGGGCACTGTCGGTCTCTACCGCACCCAGGAATGCCAAGGTCTCCGCTTCCGGAGAGAACATGTTGGCCAGCAGGCGCGGCTGGTCGCCTCCGAGCAGTTCGGGTGGGCACGGTTCCAGTCCGGCCTCGAATCCGGTGGCGCAGACGATGACATCGGCGTCGATGACATCGTCGTCGCTGAAACGCACGCGATTTCCTTCGATGGCGGTGATGTCGGGCCGCCGTTCGATCGCACCCTCTCCCACACTTTCCAGGTAGTGGGCATTGTAGATCGTCTCGAGAAGTTGAGGATGCTGCGGCGGAACCGCGCCGAGATGGCGTGCGACTTTGAGTTCCGGGGCGATGAGTCGTTTGTGTTTCCGCCGCGCCAACCAGCCCCAACGGTCCCAACGAGGGGTTCGCACGGCACGCAGACGGGCGATTTGAGCCGGTCGACCGTTGAGGTATTTGGGCAGGTAACGATAGGGGCGTCGCGTCGAATGGAGGCAACGACGTGTTAGCGGCGCCGCCAGACACGCGATATCGGTGCCTGATACTCCCCCACCGACGATGACGACGTTCTTGTTTTTCCATTTAGCCGGATCGCCGATGCGTGACGAATGCACGATCTCGCCCGGGAAGCTATCTTGTCCTGGTATTTCGGGGAGGAAGGGGATGCGGTGGTGGCCGGTCGCCAGAATCACCGCCCCGTAGCGCATACGGCGTTCGGGTTGGCCCGGGATCGTGGACTTCAGGAGAACGTCAAAGCGCGAACCTGAGGCCTTCTCAATACCCATGACTTGCGAACCGAACCAGATGTGGCCGGTGAGATCGAAGTGTTCCGCGTAGTCGCGGAGATAGGTCTCCATCTGCTCGGCACTGGGGAAATCCGGCCAATGATCGGGCATGGGGAAGTCGGGGATCTCCGTGAGATTCCGGGGAGTGGCGAGGTGTGTGTTCGGGTACAGGGGCGACCGCTGATTCTGCGCGTTCCACAGTCCCCCCACAACCGTGTCGCGTTCATAACAATCTACTTCAAAGCCGTTCTCTCGCAAGTTCTTGATTGCGATAAGCCCACAGGCGCCGGCACCTATCACACAGACGGCCTCGCGGCGATCGTACACGGATGCAGTGGTTTCGGACACGGGACGATTCCTTCACACGACACGAGTAGTCTGACTATACAAGCAGATTACCTTGAACGAAATTCGCCTCCGAGGGCAGTTCGCCGTCGTGTCCAGAGTACGGTCACTCCAGGTCGACCCCGTGATCCAACCTGAAGCACGCTGGATCGACCCGCACCCGATCGAACCGCTGGGTAATGCCTGTTGTGCGGTTCGAACGGGCGGAAGTCAGGTGTCCTTTTAGGTGCTTCCGGCCGTATCGGCCAGCATGCGCAGTCCTACGACGACGGCGTTGGCCAGCTTCCCCTGGCCCAGTTCGGCTTCCATGGAAAAGACCGCGAGAGCCGCCGAGCGATCCGGAATGCGTTCCCGAGCGGTCGCGCCGGTGACGATTTCCAGTTGCTTCTGTTCGGGGGATATGGCGATCAACACCGAAACGTCCGGGTTGGACAAACGGTCGTGCAGCTTTTCCGCGGTCTCACGAACCTGATCGCTGAGGTCCCCGACGTACACGCTGTAGTCGAGTCCGCCGCCGTGCTGCTGCGCATTGGTCAACACTTGGTCGATGTGCATCAGATCGGCGGTGTCGAAGGGGCCGTCCAAGGCTTGGTGAACGCCGCTTTCAGCGCTGGCGGTCGATTCCTTGGCGGCGGGCTCGATCTCGGTATTACCACTGGCCATGAGAGCCTCCCTTGGGGCCTTGACGCTCAGTCTCGCTGTCGCTGGGCGCGTTCACCTCGCTGTTTCCGGCTATGAACCACACTGGTTCAAAGTCGTATGGCTCCCCTGGGCGGTACTGCGCTTGCGAGCGTGGGTGACGCAGATATATCACGGCGAACACCGTGAGAGCCACCAGGATGGGGACGCCAAGAAATATCAATACCTGCTGGAAAATCGGCATGTTATTCCCCTACGTTTTGTTTGGGCGGAGGAACGGTTCGGTGTGGACTTATCGGTGCCGGTGTAGTTCTTTGACAGCTTATCGCAATCCGATGGGATCGGTTGTCGCGTCGATGAATGTACCGACTGCCCGGATTCTCTCCGAACGATGTTCCTATTTCGCAGCCTAATGGACCCGCCGGGTGACGGTGGCCCGTGTTAGGGGTTTAGCGTATTCCATCACCTGTGCGGATCGGCGGCCGTCGCACGTCGTGGTGCGGTCATTGTCAAGAGTCGCGTCGATCCGGTAGGGCGTTGCGCCATTCGGCCAGTTTCATCCGGCGTTCGTCCTCGCTGATTTTGGGACAGACGGGAGCGCAGTTGGTGCCACCGGGGACCTTGTAGCTCATACAGCAGGACTGACCCAGACCGACCGTCGCGCCTTCGTAGTGAACCCAACGTGGCCCTGGCGTCGGAAAGCTCGCTTCGGCCAGTGTCGCGTCCGCATCGGTGGAGGCGGCCACGGCGTCGTCTCCGAGTGCGGGCCTGGGTAGGAAGGCATCGGCGAAGGTGTCGGTCACATGCGCCCAGAGCGCCCGGTTTCCCAGCCGGGTGTGACGGCCGATCGACTCGACGAGATCGGCCCCGAGGGAGTGGACGTATTCGGCAAGCGCTTTACGGGCGGCGCTGCCGTCCAGTCGGCGGGCCGGGCCCCGGGAGAAGGACACGGCGTCGTACCAGCCGCTGGAGTGGAGGCGAACCGATATCGCTGCGGGGTCGTATTCGGGAAGCAGTCCGTGTTCGCGTACCGCCCACAGTGCGGGGCGGACATAGAGTCCGGTCATCCAGCCGATGAAGTAGGCGGCCGTGGTGTCTTCGGGGGCCTCTTCCGCCTCTCCGTATCGACTCATGTGTGTAGCCAACAGCGTGGAGCCGTTCGCAAAGAGTTCGGCGAGGGTGCGCCAGTGGTCGCCGTCGGCAGTGAGGACTCGTGGTCCGACATAGCCTGGCGATTGGAACAGGGTGTTGTCTATCCAAACCATCGAAATCAGGTTACATTACCCCTAGGGGGTATATCGGTTCGGGCGTCACGAGTCGTCTCAAGATCCTTTACGTACTGACGGCAGCGATACACCCGACGGTAGCGGGCTCTCAATTCCTGCTCCGCTTCGACGGATGCGTGCGCGAAGGTCGTGACCGGGGCGAGCGGAGGAGCGGGAGGTAGGCCGCTCTCGTCGTGCTCAATGTATACATGTAGGTACTCAAACTCAACGGTGAATCCGGCCGCCTCGTACCATGCGTTGGAGGCATCACCCCGGCGAGTCCACGCCTGGAGAAGCTCTGTGGACTCCAGCCGAGCCAGGGCGTCATCCAGGAGGGCCTCAGCGATCCCTCGCCGGCGATGGTCGGGATGGACGGCCAGGTCCTCGATCGTGGCTTCGCGCCCGGCCACGGAAACGTCGATCAGGCCCACGACACCGTCATCCCCAACGGCCACCAATTCGATGTCGACACCCGTCGGCTTGGTTGTCCGCACATCGTCGTAATACGAGGAGGTAAAGAAGGAGAGCAGACGGCAACGCAACCAATCTGCTTCATCAGCCCTACGATAGAGACGAACGTCATAATCGATCATTTCGGAGATGCTAGACCGTCGCAGTCCGGGCATCAATCCGTTTTCAGCCGTCCGGCCCTTCGGGCGCCAACGGCGATCATCGCACCAGGCTGAGCCAGGGCTCCCAGTTGGGATCGGTCGTCCGCCCGAGGCGAAGCCCCTGGATCTGCCACCGGCTCGGGGCTTTCGGGGTACGGGTCAGTCTCCATCCGATCTCGGACAGCAGACGGTCGCCCTTGCGCTGGTTACAGTGGGCACACGCGGCGACGACGTTGTCCCAGGAATGTGTGCCGCCACGGGAGCGGGGAATCACATGATCCAGCGTTTCGGCACCGTATCCGCAGTAAACGCAGGTCCATCCGTCGCGGATGAACACTCCACGCCGGGACGGGGAGGCCGACATCTGGTGCGGTACGTGCACGTACCGCTTGAGCCGAACTACGCTGGGAACCGGCAGGTCAAATGATTCACTGTGCAGGTAACCGTCTCCGGGGGTGACGGTGACGGCTTTGTTCGTGAGCAGAAGAACGGCCGCTCGCCGAACCGATACGATACACAGTGGTTCATAGCTCTGATTGAGCACCAATGAACTGGAGAGGTGGGTTGTCGTCCTATGTCGAGGTCGCATCATATTCGGTGTCCTCTCTCGGTCGAGACGACTCAATTTTGACCTATATCTCAATTGAATGCATCCCGGTTTAGGGTCGATGGGGATTAAGTTTTGATTTTTTCGTCGACTCCTGGGCCGCCGGTCGCTCCTGCCACCGTTTTTACGCATATTATCAAGTACTTATCATAAAAGAGGTATCGATGTCTTCAATTGCCGCTGAGGCCGATGGCTCGCCGTGTGAGCCAGGTGTGACGGCGTGCCATTTCGTTTGGGACCTCACCGAAAGCGAGAAATGGAGCTCCATTCTCGGTGGAATCTTGGATAAGACGCTGCAAGTCGTCGTCGTCCTACTGATTGCCGTCATCGCCCGTTCTCTACTGAATCGCGCGATGGCGAAGCTGATCGACAAGATGACCGCCGCCAATGAAGCGAAGCGCGCGGCGGAGTGGAATAAGCTCCTCGACCGGAACGGTCCGTCCCGACGGTCGCAACTGGTCGGCGACCGTTCCCAGCAACGCGCCGCCACCCTGAAATCGGTCATGCAGTACATCGTTTCCGTCGTGGTGTACGTCACCGCCCTCCTGATCATTCTGGCCCAGTTGGGACTGCAGATCGGCCCCTTGCTCGCCAGCGCGGGTGTGGTCGGTTTGGCCATTGGTTTCGGTGCGCAAAACCTCGTCAAGGACTACGTCAGCGGGATTTTCATGCTGCTGGAGGATCAGTACGGCCTGGGAGACTGGGTCAACGTCGGTGACGCGGAAGGAACCGTCGAGGACATGGGTCTGCGCACGACGACGTTGCGCGACCTCGGCGGCACCCTGTGGTACGTCCGCAACGGCGAAATCCTTCGCGTGGGCAACTCCTCCCAGAGCTGGGCGTACGTGGTCGTCGACATCCCTCTCTCGCCTTCGGTGAACATCGAAGAGTCGTCGCAGGTGATCATGAACGCCACCCGCAATGTGGTCACCGACCCGCACTGGCAGGAATACGTACTGACCGACCCCGAATATCTCGGTGTACAGAACCTGACGGTCGACGAAGTCACCATCCGTATTGGACTGCGTTCGGTAAGCGACCAACAGTGGGCGCTGGGTCGTGAACTTCGTCGCCGGATCGGCGATGAACTCCACGAGGCGGGCATCAGTCAGGAAATGACGACCAACCGGGTCTTCGTTCCGCGCCGACAGCAGTAAAGTCGATCGTGGCGGGTGGAATCGATTCCACCCGCCACGGCCTCTACCGGTCGATTCGCTTGTGTGACGCTCGTTTCGTCAAGGTGTGACTCCGGTCAGATCGCTTTTGTTTTCCTTGAGTTATTGGCACGATGGGTTACATGGCTACCTCCGACAAGGCACATTCCACCGGCGCACAGTCGGCGACCAGCTCCATGCCCACCAACAGCCCCGCCCAGGGCACCATTCCTCTCCGGCGCGCCACCCCGTCGAACACCCCCGGACCGGAACAAAGCTTCTACACCCTCGTGGGCGGATCAGAGACCTTCGAAAAGCTCTCCCACGCCTTTTACGACCGGGTCAAGGACGAACCGCTCCTGATCCAGTACTACGACCCCAACGATCTGGACGGTGCGGCCCGTCGCCTCCAGTTGTTCCTGGAACAGTATTGGGGCGGCCCCCACACCTATCAGGAGGAACGTGGCCATCCCCGTCTGCGGATGCGGCACGCCTCCTTCCGTATCGGAATCGCCGAACGCGACGCCTGGCTCAACTGCATGCGGGGCGCCATGGACGCCGTTCAACTTGACCCCGAACACGACCGGATCATGTGGGACTACATGGTCCGTGCCGCTGATTTCCTCCGCAACGTACAGGAATAACGCACCGGCGATCAGCCCGAGCAAAATCCGTTCGCGTCCCGGCGGACTCAAGACGTATCCTAGGGACTTGTCATGTCCGAATCACAGAACCGCACCGCCTCACGTCCCGAGTCGCACCGCCGGAGCCTCCGCTCCCGTATCGCTGAGTTGCGCACCTCCGACCAACGCCACCTGCGTGGAAAGCTTCGCTCTGCGCGCGACAAGAAGGGCGCCGAACGCGCCGCCGCCTTCGAAGAGCTGACCACGGAGATCGACGTGCGCCACGAGGCGCTGCAACGTCGCTACGACGGTCGTCCCAAGGTGGACTACCCCGCTGAACTTCCGGTGTCAGAGCACCGCGATGAGATCGCCGAGGCGATCGCCGAGAATCAAGTCGTCATCATCGCCGGAGAAACCGGCTCGGGTAAGACGACCCAGATCCCCAAGATCTGTCTGGAGCTCGGGCGCGGCGTACGCGGAATGATCGGGCATACGCAGCCACGTCGTATCGCCGCCCGGTCGGTGGCCGACCGTATCGCCGATGAACTCGACTCGCCGCTGGGCGAAGCGGTGGGTTGGAAGGTTCGCTTCACCGACCAGGTCTCGGATCATTCCTACATTAAGCTGATGACCGACGGCATCCTGCTGACCGAACTGCAGCACGACCGGATGCTCTCCGCCTACGACACGATCATCATCGACGAGGCACACGAACGCAGCCTCAACATCGACTTCATCCTCGGTTGCCTCAAACAACTGCTTCCCAAGCGCCCCGACCTCAAGGTCATCGTCACCTCCGCGACCATCGACCCCGACCGATTCGCACATCATTTCGCCGATGCCGACGGTCGCCCGGCGCCCGTGCTGGAAGTGTCCGGACGAACGTACCCGGTGGAGATTCGCTACCGGCCCCTGGTCGACGAAGACGAGGACGGCAAAGACCAGGCCGAGGGTATCCTGCAGGCGGTACGCGAACTCCACAGCGAAGGCGACGGCGACATTCTGGTCTTTCTCTCGGGAGAACAGGAAATACGCGACACCGCCGACGTGCTCAACCGGGCCAAACTGCCTCACACCGAAGTTCTCCCCCTCTTCGCGAGACTGTCGGCAGCCGAACAGAATCGGATCTTCCGTTCCCATACCGGGCGACGCATTGTACTGTCCACCAACGTCGCGGAGACCTCGCTGACCGTTCCCGGAATCCGCTATGTCATCGATACCGGTAACGCACGTATCTCGCGATATTCGGCCCGCACCAAGGTGCAACGCCTTCCGATCGAACCGATCAGTCAAGCCAGCGCGAATCAGCGTGCCGGACGGTCCGGTCGAGTTGCCGAAGGTATCTGTATCCGGCTGTATTCGGAAGACGATTTCCTCGCTCGCCCCGAGTTCACAGACGCCGAAATCCTAAGAACCAACCTCGCCAGTGTCATTTTGCAGATGACGGCGGCCCGACTGGGGAACGTGGAGTCGTTTCCGTTCGTCGACGCTCCCGACGCCCGCAATATCAAAGACGGCATGGAACTGCTGACCGAACTGGGGGCCTTCTCCCCCGGTAAGACTAGGCAACCCAAGCTCACCGCCACCGGTAAGCAGCTGTCCCGACTGCCCATCGATCCACGCTTGGCTCGCATGATCATCGCCGCGGTCGATCAGGGCGCGGTCCACGAGGTCACGGTCATCGCCACCGCTCTATCGATTCAAGACCCCCGCGAACGCCCGATGGACAAAAAGGGCGCCGCCGACGCGTCCCATGAACGATTCGCCGATCCCGAGAGCGATTTCCAGGCCTTCCTCAACCTATGGAAATACCTGGAGAAACAACGTAAGGCCTTGTCTAACAGCGCCTTCCGTCGCATGTGTAAACGCGAGTTCCTGCATTATCTACGTATACGCGAGTGGCAGGACCTCTATCGTCAAGTGAGTGCGTCTCTCAAGAACCTCAACATCTCCACCAAACCCACGAACCCCAGCCCGACGCCTGACCGTCTCCATACGTCGATTCTTGCGGGGCTTCTGTCCCATATCGGGGTCAAGGAGGCCGACAAGCGCGAATACCAAGGCGCTCGCGGGGCGAAGTTCGCGATCTTCCCGGGTTCCGGACTGTTCAAAAAGCAACCGCGCTGGGCCATGGCCGCCGAACTGGTGGAAACCAGCCGCCTGTGGGGACGCGTCTGCGCCAAAATCGAACCCGAATGGGTGGAACCTCTCGCGTCTCACCTGTTGAAACGTACGTACTCCGAACCTCATTGGTCGAAGAAGTCTCAAGCGGTCCTCGCCTACGAACGTGTAACGCTGTACGGCGTTCCGATCGTGCCGCGCCGCGCGGTGAATTACGGGCGCATCGACCCGGCGGTCAGCCGCGACCTGTTCATCCGCCACGCACTTGTCCAGGGAGAATGGGAAACCCATCACTCCTTTTTCCAACATAACCGCGAGCTCGTGTCCGACGTCGAAGACTTGGAAAACCGGGTGAGACGCCGCGATCTACTCGCCGACGAGCAGACGCTGTACGAATTCTACGACCGCCGCCTACCCGGCCACATCGTCTCCGGACGTCATTTCGACAGCTGGTGGAAGAAACAAAAGGACAAGCGATTCCTGGAGTTCAGCCGAGATCTGCTCGTCGCCGACCGAGACGAAGGCATCGACACCGAGGCCTATCCGAACGTTTGGACAAGCGAAGGAATCGACCTCCCGCTCGATTACGTCTTCGAACCCGGCTCGGCAGACGACGGAGTCAGCGTCGACATCCCCCTGGATGCCCTCGGCCAGGTCAACAACGACCGTTTCAGCTGGCACGTACCGGGCATGCGCGCTCAGGTCGCCGAAGCGTTCATCAAATCGCTGCCCAAAT
Organism: Haloglycomyces albus DSM 45210; assembly: GCF_000527155.1. Classification (NCBI taxonomy): domain Bacteria; kingdom Bacillati; phylum Actinomycetota; class Actinomycetes; order Glycomycetales; family Glycomycetaceae; genus Haloglycomyces; species Haloglycomyces albus. The sequence goes on from NZ_AZUQ01000001.1 coordinate 42,839, forward strand.
CCCTACGACGCAATTTCGTTCCCGTACCTGATTTCGCCAAAGCGGCCGTCGCACGCATGACCGTCAGCGACGACCGCCCGTTCTCCGCGTCCCTGGCCGAGACCCTCCGCTCAATGACCGGCATCACCGTTCCCGAAGACTCCTTCGACATCAGCAAAATCCCCGGCCACCTCCAGATCACCTTCCGCATTGTCGATCAGGACGGCCGCCGGGTCGCCGCAGGCAAAGATTTGGCAGCGCTACAAACGCAATTGGCGCCCAAAACCGAAGAGGTAGCCGTCGAAGCGACACCTCAGCTCGATCGCACCGGACTCACCACCTGGGACTTTGACGGCCTCCCCCAGGTCCACGAGATACCCCGCAAGGGCTACACGGCCAAAACATATCCGGCGCTCACCGACGAGGGCAGCAGCGTCGGCGTGAAGAGCTTTGCCGATCCGGGTAAACAAGCCGCGTCCATGTGGGCGGGTACCCGCCGCCTCCTTCTCCTCAACACCCCCAACCCCCACGTCCAAGAGGCTCTCACCAAACGCGAACAACTTCTCTTGTCCGCCGGGCCGTACGACTCAATGGAATCGCTGATCAACGATGCTCTCCGCATCGTTCTGGACAAGATTCTGGTAGAAAACGGCGGCCCCGCATGGGACGGAGAGGCCTTCGCACAACTGCTAAAACAGAGCCGCCTACACCTGGCCTCCGACGCGGTGACCGTCGCTCGCAAAGCGGCTGCGGCGATCGAAGTCTCACGCCAGGCACGAGAGCACCTCGAAGGGAAATTCGACTTCGAGCTCCTCGCCTCCGTCAGCGATATGAGAATCCAGCTGGACGAACTCATCGGATCAGCCGGATTCCTCCGAAGCATCGGATGGTGGCGGCTCGACGACCTCAAACGCTATATCACCGCCATCGTACGAAGAGCGGAGAAACTCCCCTCCGACATCGCCGGCGATATCTCCAAAATGGAAATCGTTCACGACCTGGACGAAGAACGTCACTCACTGGCCCGAGCCCGGCCGGCGGCCCTACGCACCGCGCAAGGACAGGAAATCCGCTGGATGCTACAGGAACTGCGCGTCAGCTTCTTCGCACAACAGTTGGGCACCCGCTATCAGGTCAGCGAAAAACGAGTCCGCAAGGCCCTACGGGCGCTCTAAACCGGAAGCCCTGGACATCCGGGAACCGGATAGCGAGATATCGCCCACAGTCGACATTGGTTTGGGACGATGAGGACGTTCCCCTCGGGCGGATGACAGAAAGGTTGTCAGCCAATGCGAATACGATCCGCCATCGTTGGGGCGCTCGCGGCCGTGATGTCAGGGCTCTTGGCCATGTCCGCGACCACCGCACAGGCCCAGAATCCCGCGATCCCCACCGACGGTTGGGATCATTCATCCGCCTGGGCATGGACGACCGACACTCACACGTCCTCGCTGACAGAAGAGGTCGAATCGCTTCTCTCCCAGGAACTACCGGATCTCAGTTTCTCAGCGAACTTCAACGCGCATCGTGCCCAATTTCCGACCAACATGGCCGACGATCGCGTCTCTTACATGCGCCTCTTCTATGGCGACTGGGACGTCGTGGAGCGGTCCGAAGGCATATCCGTTTTCACCGTCCTTCCCGGAGGGTGGCGGACCGGCATCAATCGGGGAGAATGGGACTCCAGCTATCTTATCGACTGTCCCGCGTTCGACTATATTCGTGAATGCAAAGAGGGTTGGGAAGGCGACCGCCAGTACGCTCTGGTCGTCAGCGACTGGCATATCCAGAAAGTCCACTTTCTACCGGACGGGTCGGCGGTTTCGATCGTTTGGTATACGACCGGACTGACCGACTTGCAAGCCACCACCGACGACGTTTCCGCACTTCTCGAAAAGATCGGCACCGGATCGGTGTGGACCGCATGGATGGACGACGAATGCGACTGCGCCGCCACTCAAACCGAGCCGCAACCCGAATCGGTCGGCTTCCAGTACCTGGATCGGAACTAAAATCCAAGACCCAGTCCAGGTGGGCCAGGTGGAAACGATCCACTTGGACGGCAACCGCCGCATCTGTTAGCGGCGGCAGAGCTGCCTATACCGTCAGAAAACTCGATTACCATGAATGCCCCGACGAAACTGGCGAGCTTCGAACGACGTGTAGAAGCGGTAGAGCTGGAGGGGAGCTCAGGTTGTTCCAGGTGCTGCAGATTTGCGCGAGGAGGATTCGTTGCGACCTTCAGGTCGTGAGAATCCCCCACAGCGTAAAGATGTAGTGCCTGGGGCAAGCTGAGCGGTCACCTCCCCAACACCGTGCGGATGGTATCTTCCGCTTCTTCGTTGCAGACGAAAACCAGTTCGTCTTTGGCTTCCAAGGTGTCGGCCGGGGTCGGCGCGATGACTCGTGCTCCCCGGAGGATGGCGACCAGTGCCGCGTCTCCCGGGAGCTGCAGGTCATCCACCGTTGATCCGACCAAGGGATTGTTGGCAGCGAGGGTGAACTCCACCAGGTTCGCTTGGGATTGGCGGAAGGTCATCAAGCGGACCAAGTCGCCGACGCTGACGGCCTCCTCGACCAACGCCGCCAAGAGGCGTGGTTTGGAGACGGACACGTCGACGCCCCATTCTTGATTGAACAGCCATTCGTTCTCGGCTCGATTGACCCGGGCCACGACACGTGGCACGGCGAACTCGGTTTTGGCGAGTAGGCTGACCACCAGGTTGACTTTGTCGTCTCCGGTTGCCGCTACGGTGACGTCACAGGTTTCCAGGGCCGCCTGTTGCAGGCTTTCCAATTCGCAGGCGTCGGCCAACATCCATTCGGCTTCGGGAACGCGTTCGGGTTTCAGCATGGACCGGCGTTGTTCCACGAGCAGGACTTGGTGGCCGTTCTCGACCAGTTCGGCGGCGATCGACCGTCCGACGTTTCCCGCTCCGGCAATGGCGACTCTCACGATTCCCCACCTTTCGTACGCGGTGACTGTTGGGCGATCGCTTCCACATGTGCCGCGTCGTAGTCTCCCACGAAAAGGAACACCTTGTCTCCGTCCTGCAGCATCATCGACTGTGTAGGCAGCGTGGCTTTGCCGAAGCGTTGTATATACGACACGCGATGACCGGTGGCGGCTTCCAAATCGGCGATCGGCAGTCCGATCCAGTCTTCGTGAAAGGAGAGTTCGACGAGTGACAGGGTGGCGGACGGGTCGCGCCATACCGGCCCCTGTTCTTCGGGGAGCAATTGCCGTAGGAGACGGTCGGCCGTCCAACGGACGGTCGCGATGGTGGGGATTCCCAGTCGTTCGAAAACCAGGGCCCGTTTTGAGTCGTAAATGCGAGCAACGACGTTTTCGACGCCGAAATGTTCCCGTGCGACGCGGGTAGCGATGATATTCGAGTTATCGCCGGATGAGACGGCCACAAACGCGTCTGCCCGCCCGACGCCCGCCTTCGCCAGGACTTCACGATCGAAGCCGTTGCCACGTACTGTGATTTGGTCGAAGTCAGGGCCCAGCCTTTGAAAAGCGCTCGGGTCTTTGTCAATGATGGCGACACTATGGTCGCGGTCGGCCAGACTACGGGCCAGACCGGCCCCCACCCGGCCACAACCCAAAATCACCACATGCAAGTCAAGTCCTCCATTAACCGTGCTAAAAAGTGCCCATCCGGTGTTGTCACGTCAAGATTAACGGTTAACCTACATGTCGTGGCCCGCTCCCTATCAATGTTCAAACGACTTATTGTCGGAATGCCGTTCACCAGCGACAGGGACAGTTCCCTGACGCTGTCCAAGCGCTACGCCATTCCGCTGTTGGCGGTCAATCCGATATCGTCGCTCGCGTACGCGCCGGAGCAGATCTTCTTGGTGTTGGCGATCGCCGGGTCGGCGGCCTACGCCTTCACCGTATGGATCGGCCTGGCGGTGGCGTTGGTGATGCTGAGTGTCATCGCCTCATATCGCTATACCGTGCGCGCCTATCCCGGCGGTGGCGGCGATTATCGCGTGGTAAGCGCCAATTTCGGCCCCGGAGCGGGCTATTTGGCGTCGGCCGCTCAGGTACTGGACTATGTGCTGACCGTGGCGGTGTCAACGGCCGCGGCCGTGACGAACTTCGCCGTCATCTGGCCCGCCTTGCGCGATTACCGGGAAGTGGCCTGCGTGGTCATCATCGTGGCACTAATGGCCTTCAACCTGCGCGGGTGGCGGGTGTCCGGAAAACTGGCCGCACCGATCACAATACTGTTCCTGATCGCCATCGTCGCCATCATCGTCGTCGGACTGACGCGGATCGCCATGGGAGATCAGTTGCAACCGGCGTCGGCGGGTTACACCGCACGTGGGGAGGCCACCGAATGGTCGTCGGCGGCGCTGTTGTTGCTCTCGGCACGAGCCTTCGCCTCCGGTTCGGTGGCGGTGTCCGGCATCGAAACCTTCACTACACGAGTGTCGTTCTTTCGGCCGCCACGCGGTCGAAACGCCGCGATCGCATTGGCCACTGTGGGGATTGCTACCGTGGCACTGTTCATCGGCCTGGTCGTGCTGGCTTTTCTGGTGGGTGCGCAACAGTCGTCCGATCCGCATTCGCAGTTGGCCGGACTCCCTGAGAGCTATGTACAACCCAGCCTCATTGGACAGTTGTCCGAATCGGTGTTCAGTCATCGTGAATGGCTGGTCAACCTCTCCATGTTCGCCGTTGGCGGGGTGCTGATCTTGGCGGCCAATACGGCCTTCGTAGGGTTTCCCCGGCTCGCGTCGGTTCTCGCCTCCGATTCACTGCTGCCACGTCAACTGCACAAACGCGGTGATCGCATGGTGTTTTCGAACGGCATCATTCTCCTCGCCGTTACCGCCGCCGCACTCACCACGATCTTCGGTGGGTCGGCCTACCGTTTGATCGCCTTGTACGTGGTGGGAGTCTTCCTGTCCATCGTGCTCACCAATGCCGCCATGGTCCGCCACTGGAATCGCCTCCTCACCGTGGAGCGCGATCCGCACCGTCGCCGTCGATCGAAGCGAGCGCGTGCGGTCGCCATGCTGGCGTGCACCGTCTGCGCGCTCGTCCTATCGATCGTGACGCTGGCGGAGTTCCAGCGTGGTTCGTGGATCGCGTTGGTGATCATCGCCGCCAATGTGGCTCTCATGTGGTTTATCTCGCGCCATTACGGTGAGGTCGCCGAGGAGCTCGCACTTCCCACCGGGAAAGGCCGTAAACCCGCTCGTAACCACGCTGTAGTGCTGATTTCCAATCTCAATCGTCCCGCGCTACGCATGCTCACCTATGCCCAAACCACGCGCCCCGATACCTTGACGGCGTTGACTGTTAATGTGGACGCGGTGGCGACCCGCCATTTGGTGGCCGAATGGGAACGTCGCCGTATCAAGGTGCCCATGACAGTGATCGATTCGCCGTATCGGGAAATCACCGGACCGATTGTCGATTACGTCAAGAAGATCCGACGTGAAGCGCCACGCGACGTGGTGACCGTTTACCTACCTGAATACGTCGTGGGTCATTGGTATGAGCGCATCCTGCACAATCAATCCGCTAAGCGCATTCGTTCCCGGCTGCGCTATGAGCCGGGCGTTATGGTCACCACGGTTCCGTGGCAGCTGGCTTCCAGTGAAAACCGTGACCTGGACCGACTTGATTCACAAATCCGAGGGAGAAGACGTTGATCATTACCGTAGAGGACATTGCCGCCGGAGGGCACTGTATAGCCCGAGTCGATGGCGATGTGTACTTCATACGCCACGCTCTTCCTGGAGAAAAGGTGCGCATCAAGGAATTGGAGCGTAAGAAGAACATCGTCTTCGCCGATGCGGTGGAAATCATCGAAGCCTCGGCCGACCGCGTGACTCCGCCGTGTCGTTGGGCCGGCCCGGGACGCTGCGGTGGTTGCGATTTCCAGCATGTCGATCCGGCGGCTCAGCGCACCCTCAAGTCGCGCGTCCTGGTTGAGCAGCTGACGCGCCTGGGTAAGTTCGACATGGAGTTGCTTGACCGGCTCGCCACCGCGGAGGACCGTTCCCAGGTGACGGTCGAGGAGCTTCCGGGTGGGGCCCTGCATTGGCGGACGCGCATGCAGTATGCCGTGGGCAAGGACGGGCGTCCGGGTTTGCGTTCGCACCGGTCGAAAAACATCGTCCACATCGATGAGTGCCTGTTGGCTTCGGACGCCATCGCCGAGTCCGATATTCTGGATAAGAAATGGTTCCGCGCGAACGCACGGCGTGCGCACGGGCGCCGCGACAACCTTATCGGCGCTGTGGGCGTCGTCGAATCCGATGCGGAGGAGCTCAGCGTCTTCACGCAACGGAGTCGCACCTCAGCGCCTCGATTGGTGGAGGGACCCAAGCGGGTCCACCAGCGGGTCGGCGACGAGGAGTTCGAACTCGACTATGACGGTTTCTGGCAGGTTCACCCGCACGCCGCCGACACCTTCCGCACTTGCGTCCTCGACTTCCTGCAACCGCAAGCGGGAGAAGCCGCCTGGGATCTCTATGCCGGTGCCGGGCTCTACGCGACCGGACTGGCGGACGCGGTAGGCGATACCGGCCGGGTCGTCGCGGTCGAGAACAGCGCTCAGGCTCATACCGTCGCCAATCTCCAAGATTTCCCCAATGCCGGGGCGATCGTCGGCGACGTTGGCGACACCGTGGAGGCCCTGGGCAGCGTCGATCTTGTGGTTCTCGACCCCACACGCGCGGGCGCGGGTCGCGAGGTCATGGAAGGTATTGCTCAAGCGGGACCGCGGGCGATCTGCTACGTCGCCTGTGACGCGGCGGCACTGGCACGCGATGCCCGGACGCTGGTTGACCTGGGTTGGGAGTTCAGCCGGATGCGCGCCTTCGACGCTTTTCCGATGACTCAGCACTTCGAGACGATCGCTCTATTCGAAAAGACCGAATAATGACCGTTCGATAGTACATGGTTTTGTGAATTCACAACATCATGTACTATCGAATCATGGATACGATCGACAACGAATCCAAGGGCAACGCCCTGGCCAAACTTGGCTACGTCCTCTCCGATTCCACGCGCACCCGGATACTGCTGGCCCTCCTCGAGGAACCGTCCTACCCCTCTGAACTGGCCGAACATCTCGACATTTCCCGACAGCGTCTTTCCAACCACCTGGCGTGCCTCAAAGGCTGTGGACTGGTCACCAGCACCCCGGAGGGGCGTCGCACCCGATACGAACTTGCCGATCCGCGTTTGACGCGTGGGCTCAACAATCTCGTCAACCTCAGCTTGAGCATCGACCCCGAAGCCTGCGCGACAACCAACGAGCTGGATTGCTGCTAATGACACATCTCGATACAATGGAATCTCCGCGCCGTCGGAAACTGACGAGAATCGTGCGCCTCTGTGTCGGGATGACCATCTCGTACAACCTCATCGAGGCGATCGTGGCCATTAGCGCCGGTGCCATCGCCTCATCCACCGCTCTCATCGGTTTCGGAATCGACTCGCTCGTCGAAGTCAGCTCCGCCGCGGCGGTCGCCTGGCAGTTCTCCGCCTCCACCCCCGAACGGAGGGAAGCTCGGGAACGCACCGCTCTGCGCCTGATCACCTTCGCATTCGTGGCTTTGGCGGCCTACCTGGTCATCGATTCGACACGGGTTCTATGGTCGGGGAACGAACCCGACCACTCCACCGTCGGTATCGTATTGGCGGCCTTGTCGCTGGTGATCATGCCGGTCTTGGCGTTGACGCAACGGCGGGCCGGTCAACGGTTGGGTTCGGCCAGCGCGGTAGCGGATTCCCGCCAAACTCTCCTGTGCTCCTACCTGTCGGCGATCGTTTTGGTGGGTCTACTCGCCAACTCGGTACTGGGCTGGTGGTGGGCCGATCCTCTGGCGGCTCTGGCGATCGCGGGACTGGCTCTCAAAGAGGCCCGAGAGACGTGGAAGGGCGACGGCTGCTGTGCGACGCCGTCGCCCCTGTCACAGGTCGAAGATCACGACGAGCAGCAGGAAGAACCCTGCTCTTGCTGCTGAGTGGGTTTACGGCCGATGGTCGGCATACCGAGGCTGACCCCCGACAGCTTCGGTTTCCGGCCGGCCTCCCACGAATCACCCGCTGAAGTGCGGCGCACATCGTTGACCCCGCTGTCGGCCACCAGATGGTGCGGAGCGCCGTACGTAACGGTCGTCCAAACGACGTCCCCGGGACGTATGCCCTCCGCATTATCGGTGATCGCCTCTCCCGTCTGCGTGACCTTGAAGTGCACCAGGCGTCCGTCGCGAGCGCGCCCGGACATGCGTCCGTTCTTCGCGTCCTTTCGTCCGTCGCCCACGGTCACCAGAACTTCGACTTCGGTGCCTTCCAGCTTCTGGTTCTCCTCCCACGAGATCCGTTCCTGCAAAGCAACGAGACGTTCGTAGCGTTCCTGCACGACGTGCTTGGGGATCTGGTCGTCCATCTCCCCGGCCGGAGTGCCGGGACGAATCGAGTATTGGAAGGTAAAGGCGCTGGAAAAACGAGCTTTCTCAACTACGTTCAGGGTTTCCTGAAAGTCCTCTTCGGTCTCTCCGGGGAATCCGACGATGATATCGGTGGTGATAGCGGCGTCAGGCATCGCTTCACGCACTTTATCCAGAATGTTGAGGAACTTCGAGCTTCGGTAGGAGCGACGCATGTCCTTCAAGACCTTGTCGGAACCGGACTGGAGCGGCATGTGCAGGGAATGGCATACGTTCGGCGTTTCGGCCATCGCCGCGATCACGTCGTCGGTGAAGTTACGCGGGTGTGGACTGGTGAATCGTACGCGGTCCAACCCTTCGATCTCGCCGCAGGACCGGAGGAGTTTCCCGAAGGCGTACTTGTCGCCGAATTCGACGCCGTAGGTGTTGACGTTCTGGCCTAGGAGCGTGACCTCGGAAACGCCTTCATCGGCCAGTGCCTGAACTTCGGCCAGAATCTCGCCCGGGCGACGGTCCTTCTCCTTCCCGCGCAAGCTGGGAACGATACAGAAGGTGCAGGTGTTGTTGCAGCCGACCGAAATCGACACCCATCCGGAGTACGTCGATTCACGCTTGGTGGGCAGCGTCGACGGGAACGTCTCCAGCGCCTCAAGGATCTCCACCTCGGCGGCCTGGTTGTGGCGGGCGCGTTCCAAGAGGGTGGGGAGGGACCCGATGTTGTGCGTGCCGAACACCGCGTCGACCCAGGGGGCCCGTTTCACGATTTCGCCCCGGTCCTTCTGGGCCAGGCAACCGCCGACGGCGATTTGCATGTCGGGATTGGCCTGCTTCTTCGGGCGCAGCTGCCCCAGGTTGCCGTACAGACGGTTATCGGCGTTTTCCCGCACCGCGCAGGTATTGAACACCACTACGTCCGGGGAATCGGCTCCTTCCGCGGCCGGGACGTAACCGGCTTCTTCAAGAAGGCCGCCGATCCGTTCGGAATCGTGGACGTTCATCTGGCACCCAAGGGTGCGCACTTCGTAGGTCTTTGTAGCTATCTCCTGCGTGGTCACCCGTCCAGGATAAACGCGCGCCATATTACATGCAAAAGCCGTCGGCGTTGTGGATCTGCGTTCACATCCACCGGTTGGGCATCGAACAGGCGGGCACATCACGCCAGACGGAGTCCGTCTACATTTCCGTTATGCACATCACTTGTTCGATGTCGTCTCCATGCACGGGGAGAGAAAAGTGGGCGTCTTCGCATGAATCGGTGTAGTCATCGAGCAACTCGTCAAAACGATCTATCACCTCAGGAAGCTGTATGAATCGATCAACCTGTGCATATGCGGCCTCCGATTCACATGATACCGAATAGCCCCACATATCCATGTCGCGCTCGATGCAATCGCCCGCATCCGGATAAATTGGAGTAAATCCGTCCGCATCCGGTTTATCGAGAGCGCGAAGACACAGAACCGTCTCGATCTCACCGGTCTCGGCCCCACTGATCAAAAAACTGTCACGCCAGGCTTCACCGGGTACATAGCGATCGTATTCGGCACCGCACGCCTCTTCAGCTGCAGCGACGATTTCCTGCTCGGACGTGTCGTGATAGCCGGACCCTTTGAGGTCTACCTTGTCCTCCAAGCGGTAGAAGGCATCATCGCCATCGCACGGGATGGACGGTTCAAATTTCGCTCCATTCCAAACCGGCCCAAACGGGATACAGTCACCGATCTCATACCTGTGAATATTCAGATCCTCCTCGGCTCCCAGAGCGGAGACGTCCGTATTGGCCTCGTATGGATCATTGGGATTTTTCACGGCAACGGACAAGCCGATGGAAATAAGTGCCAGCACCGCGACTATTGCCGCCGTACCGCCCAGAATCCCGGCGACCGTCCACAGCACCCTGCGTATCCGATTCCTAGGCGCCTGGAGTGACGTCTGGCCGCAGGAGGGAGCCACGCGCACCGATGCCGATCGCCTAGCCGCTGGAGCATCCTCATTAGACAAATATGACGGCGGCCGGTCGGGGGTCTTACGATTCATGATTTAGCAATTTCTATATTGTATGTATCATACTAAACGGAACTATTCGCCATGGAACACCAACGCGAACAATGGCTGTCACGTTCGATCCTGCTGGAATCCGCTCCGGTGAACACACGTCTATAATTACATATCGCCGAATTCCAGTATCGAGTAATTCTCACTTTAATGACATTGACGACCTGCCAGGCCACGAACGCCCGTACATTGCTACTAAAAACGCCCGCCTCTCGGATTTCGATCCGACAGGCGGGCGTAGCGAAGCGTCTAGAGTCGCGTTAGAGCTCGGTAATACACATGACTTGAATGATCTCGGATCCGCGTGCGAGTGCGTGATACAGACCCGTGCATTCAGCGTATTCGGCCGCTTCCTCTTCACTGGTCATCGGGTCGGGTAGATCGCTGAACGTGTCGACCCGCATATCCGCCAGATCCGATTCGCAGTCGACGGTAAAACGCCATTTATTGCTGTCAAAACAATCACCTTCACCGGGAACCGCGGGAACGTAGCCGTCCGCATCGGCCTTGTCAATCGCTTGTAGACAGAGGACGATTTCAACTTCGTTCGTCTCCTGGTCGTAGGCGTACGTTCCATCGAGCCACGTCCGACCCGCATTGAATTTGCCGTACTCTTCGCCGCATACGTCAGCGACGACTTCTACACCGGTTTCATCGACGGAAGCGTCATATCCTTGACCTTCCACATCAACGTTCGACGTGACCTCATAAAAGGCGTTGTCGTCATCGCAAGGGATCGCTTCCTCAAATTCCCGATCCCCTTCCACAGGAGCGGCGGGAATGCAATCACCGGCACTGTAACCGTCGATGACACTGTCCTCTCCGGAATTGAACAGTGAAGCGATCCAGCCCTTGGCTAGAATGACGACGATTGCCAGTGCGACGGCTCCACCGATCCCGGCGAGCTTAGCGCCCATCTTCTTTTTGGCGGGGGCGGTATCGTTCGCTTCAAGGGGCTGCTGATGACCCGGATTCGACTCTCCGGACACCTGTTCGTCAGACGAATCCTCAGTGGGCTGCTGGGGTTCATGGGGTTTCTGGGGCTGGTCGGCCACAATCGCACCTTTTCTCAATAGGGCATATGTTGAATACGAGGGCATGCTCCTCAAGAAGGTCCGCATCGCCACGTTGACGACATCGAACACTCCTGTGTGAACACCTGTACTATAATGACCGATCCAATACGTGCTACCGGAAAGACCCCATACCCGGATATGAAATATGCCCCGGAACGAAAGACAATCACCACTCTTCACGTCGGGGGCATGCCGCCGGGGCCGACCAATAAATCAGCTCCCGGTGAAAAACAAGCTACAGTTCTGATACGCACATGACCTGAGTAATCTCGTCATTCTGCGGAGCAAGCGGGTAATAGATGCCTTCACACCCGGCAGATTCAGCGGCCGCCTCCTCCGTGGCCGCCGGCGATGGCAGGTCAACGAAGGCATCGACACGCATGTCGGCCAGGTCGGAATCGCATCCGAGAGTGTAACGCCACTTAGTACTGTCGAAACAGTCGCCTTCACCGGGGAATGTGGGAACGTAACCGTCGGCGTCCGGCTTGTCTATAGCACGCAAACAAAGGATTCGTTCGATGTCGTTGGACAGTTGGTCGTATACGTAATAGCCTTCGTACCAGCCTTCACCTGGGTTGAAAACGCCATATTGGGAACCGCAGACGTCGACGATGGCTTCCATCCCGCTCGCCTCAGTGGAGGCGTCATAACCCTCACCCTTGACTCCGACATTATCCGTAATCTCATAGAAGGCCGTATCGTCGTCGCAGGGAAGGGCCTCATCGAACTCGGCCGTTCCGTTGACGGGTGCGGACGGAATACAGTCACCCGCACCATAGTCACCAATGAAGTCCTCCTCGCCCGCGGCCAAGGTATCCGAGTTTTCCGTGTCAAAATCGGTCTTATCGACGTCGACCAACGATGCGGCCCAGCCTTTGATCACAAAACCGACGGCCACTAGAGCGACGACAGCACCGACGGCACCAAGCGTAATCCACAGCGACTTCTTTGACGACGACGGTGGCTGTGGCGGGACATTGTACTGTTGGGGAGGTGCCGGGTACTGCCCCGGCATCTGATGCTGGTTCGGCATCCCCTGTTGAGGCCCTTGGGGTTGCTGATAACTCACGGTCACACCTTTTTCATCTGTGCAATTGACATAATCAAAGCTGTATTCACTACGAAGTGCCGGACCCTCACACTGACAATGTCGAACACTCCTGTGTGAACACCTGTACTATAATGACCGATCCAATATGCGCCACCGGAAAGACCCCATACCCGGATACGAAATATGCCCCGGAAGCAAAGACGAATACACCTCTTCGCTTCCGAGGCACTCACACACTACAGTGAACTCCGCGGCGATAGGACCTATCGAACCCGATCCAAGATCATCGTGCGTTCCTGCGGAGCCACATCAGACACGTCCCACTGTCCCGCAATACTGTCGATCGCAGGATCCATCCGCTCAGGAGTGTCGGTGTGCAAACGATATACGACGTCTCCCGCCGAAACCCGGTCGCCGACGGTTTTCAGGATCTCCACACCGGCACCGGCCTGTACGTCCTCCCCCGGACGGCTACGTCCGGCTCCTAGGCGCCATCCGGCCATACCAACCGCATAGGCGTCCATGCGGCTGACGAAACCGTCGCGTTCGGCCTTGATCTCGTGGCTGTGTCGGGCGGCCGGAAGCACGGCGTCATTGTCACCGCCCTGTGCCGCGACCATCGCGCGCCACGTATCCATGGCTCGGCCGTCACGCAGAGCCTCAGCGGGATCGGCATCGGGAATCCCGGCAGCGGCCAGCATCTCGCGGGCCAACTCCACCGTCAACTCCACCACGTCGGACGGTCCGCCACCGGACAGAACCTCGATCGACTCACGAACTTCGAGGGCATTGCCGACCGCACGCCCCAGAGGCGTGCCCATATCCGTCAAAAGCGCAGTGGTGGCCACGTCGTGATCGCTTCCCAAGCGCACCATGGTTTCGGCCAAAGTCTTCGCCTGGTCGAAATCCTTCATGAACGCGCCCGAACCCACCTTGACGTCGAGTACCAGGGAATCGGTACCTTCGGCGATCTTTTTGCTCATGATGGACGAGGCGATCAGCGGAATCGACTCGACCGTCCCGGTGATGTCGCGCAAGGCGTACAGCTTACGATCGGCGGGAGCGAGGTCCTTGGAGGCGGCGCAGATGACGGCCCCGAGGTCACGCAGTTGAGCGGCCACTTCCTTCTCGGTGTACCCGACCTGGAATCCAGGGATCGATTCCAGCTTGTCCAGTGTGCCGCCGGTGTGGCCGAGCCCCCGACCCGACAGCTGAGGGACGGCTACTCCGTAGCTGGCCACCAAGGGGGCCAAGGGAAGAGTGATCTTATCACCGACCCCGCCCGTGGAGTGCTTATCCGTGGTCGCGCGCCCTACCCCGGAGAGATCCATGCGGATGCCCGAGGCGATCATGGCCGCGGTCCAGTCGGCGATCTCCCGTGGATTGGCTCCATTCAGGAAGATCGCCATGGCCAGAGCGGACATTTGCTCGTCGGCCACAATCCCGGAGGTATAGTTTTCGATGATCCAGTTGATTTGTGCGGTCGACAGTTCGCCGCCGTCCCGCTTGGTTTGAATGACGTCGATAGCGGTAATCACGATGTCCGCCCCTTATCTAATGCCTAAAAAGAATCGTCTCGGCGTGTGGGACCGCTACACGGCCCCACATCGAGCTCAATCCGAGGACAGGTGCTGTGGCCCGAACGCTCCGGGGAGAAGCTCCGACACCGTCTGTGGTTCATCCGGATGCGTGTTGTCCACCAGGCAATCGCCTCCGCCGTGCTCGAAAAGCAGCTGGCGGCACCGTCCACACGGAGTCAGGGGGTCACCGTTCTGATCGACGCACGACAGTGCGACGAGGCGACCGCCCCCACTGGCGACCAATTGTGACACCACACCGCACTCGGCGCACAGCGTGAGTCCGTACGAGGCATTCTCCACATTGCACCCGACAACGATTCGGCCGTCGTCGACCAGCCCGGCCGCCCCGACCGGATAGTTGGAATAGGGGACGTAGGCCCGACGCATGGCACTTCGGGCCTCGTCCCGTAGTTCGTTCCAGTTCACCCGCATTTATTTGTCTCCCGGTGTATAGGGAACCCCGTTGGACGCCGGTGGCACTGCCTTACCGATCACCCCGGCCACCACGACCAAAGTCACCGCGTACGGCAGCATCGCCAGGAATTCGGTGGGAATCGGGTTGTCCTGCATCGAGTTAAGGTATTCCTCGACCGCCTTGGAGAAACCGAAGACGAGAGCACCGGCCAACACGCCCATCGGGTTCCACCGTCCCACGATCATGACCGCCAGGGCGACAAAACCGAGACCGGCCGTCATGTTCTTGTTGAACGCGACGTTGTTGGCGATGGTGAAGAAGGCCCCACCAAAGCCCGAGAGCGCCCCGGCGACGGTGACGTTCCAGAACCGCATGCTGTTGACCTTGATTCCGACACTGTCGGCGGCCGCCGGGTGTTCACCGACCGAGCGGGTCCGCAGACCCCACCTGGTACGGAACAGCAGGAACCACAGTGCCACCACGGCGAACAGTGCGAGGTAGACGAAGATGCTCTGATTGAACAGCATCGGCCCGACGACCGGTATGTCGGTGAGGAAGCCGAGACCCATGTTCTCCAGGGACTCACCGATCCGCGGAACGGTGGTCGCTCGGTTCAACGAGGCGTCGCCGCGCATCAGGCGCTCGTACAGGAAGCCGGTCAATCCCAAGGCCAGAAGGTTCAGAATAACCCCGGTGACCACCTGGTTGACCTGGAATCGCGTAGCGAGCCAGGCAAGCAGAAGCGTGGAGAGCATACCGCTGACCACGGCGGCGATCATTCCCGCATAGGGATTGCCGGTAATGGACGCGACCAGAGCGGCCGAGAAGGCCCCCATGAGGAACTGCCCCTCAATGCCGATGTTGATGACACCAGAACGCTCGCTAACGACACCCGATAGGGCGCCGAAAATGAACGGCAACGCCAAGAACAGGGTGTTGAGCAGGACGAATTCGATGGGGAATTCTACGGCCGGAGTCACCACCCACGACAGTGCTCCTACGACAAGGGCGAGAAGACCTCCGACCACCGCGAGTTTGTACAGCTTCGACGGCAGACCGATGAGGAACAGTATCCCGAAGAGGAATGCCACTCCCGCAGCGGTCAGCACGATGTGCATCGTGTTGACCGTACCGGTCGACAATGTCGTTTGATCCAGCTCAAAGGTCGTCGTCCGGTTCGGATCGATGACGAAGAATCCGGAGAGACCGAACAGCAGGGCCACGACGGTGAACGCGATTCCGGCCTTCGGGTGGCGCCCTTTGCCGTTGTGAACGGCTTCGGGCGTTTCGGTCGGAGTTGGATTGTCTATTACAGTCATGATTCCTACCAACCTCTCGCTTCGAGAGTGGTGAGTCCGCCTGCGGGTGTCCGCAGATGCAGCAGGGTCTTGACGAGGGCGGGTGCCGCGATGAACAGCACGATGATGGCTTGCAGCAGCGTGGACATTTCAGTCGGCACGGCCGGCTGCATGTAGAGGGTGCCGGATTTGAGCGCGCCGAACAGCAGGGCCGCCGCCACGATTCCGCCGGGGTGTGCCCGCCCGAGTAGGGCGACGGTAATGCCGTCGAAGCCGTATTCCACGGCGGTTCCCGGGTCAATACGGTAGGGGTCCAGTCCGAGAACCAGGACGGCACCGCCCAACCCCGCGAGGAGACCGCCAACGCCCATAGTGGTCGTGAACGTGCGTCCCACGTTCATACCGGCCGTTTCCGACGCGTGCGAGTTGGAGCCGACCGCGCGAATGCGGTATCCGAAGGTGGATTTCTCCAGCAGCCACCACATCACCGCCGCGACGACCAGACCGAGCAGGATACCGGCGCTGACACGCAGTTGCGGCCCGAGCCAGCTCAACAGCTGCGGCAGTCGTGCCGACTCGTCGGCGGACTTGGAGACCAGCTGGGACGACGTCAGCGAGTGGATCAGCGGAGTTCCGATCGCCCACACCAGGAAGAAACCCACGATGTTGTTGAGCATGATCGACGAGATCACCTCGTGGGCCCCGGTTTTGGCCTTAAGGTAACCGGGAACCGCGCCAAGGAGACCACCCGCCAACGCTCCGGCGAGAAGTGCCAGAGGGAGGTGCAGAATCAACGGCAGGTTCAGGGCGAATCCGACCACGAGAGCGGACAGCATACCGATGACGAACTGCCCCTGCGCACCGATGTTGAACAGGCCCGCCTTGAATGCCAACCCGACGGCCAGGCCGGTGAAGATCAACGGCGTGGCATAGGTCAGGGTTTCCGACATGGGATACACGACCTGAGAAAGGTCCTGTTCACCTCGCAGGAAGGCTCCCAGGTCGGCGAAGTCGATGACCGAACCTTTGAACAGGTCGGTATAGGCGGAGGCCACCGCGCTCCAGGAGGCGGTCAACGCGTCGCTGGGCTGGGTGAAGAAGTAGCTCCAGGTACCGCGAACGGTCGGATCGGAGACGATGATCAGAATGGCTCCGATAAAGAAGGCCAGCAGCAGCGAGTAAACCGTCACCATGACGCCGTTGGCTTCGGTGAGGTACCGGAAGAAGGTCTGACCGAACGTTGGCCGCTTCGGGGAACCGTCCGTTTCGGATCCGCCGTTCTCTGCGGGCTGGGTGTCAGGGGACTCGACGTTATTGCTCACGGTCACCTCCTTGTGTGTCGTCGTCGGATGCAGTGGATTCGTCGGTGACCGTGCTGTCGGGCCGGGCACCGATCATGAGTTGGCCGATTTCCTGCCGTGGCGTATCGGGGCTGACCTCGCCCACGATCTTGCCGTCGTAGATGACGGCCACCCGGTCGGCGAGCGAAAGAATCTCGTCCAGCTCGGCGGAAATCAGCAGAATGGCGGTGTCGTTGTCGCGCTCTTGCACCAGACGCTGGTGAATGAATTCGATCGCGCCGACGTCCACACCTCGCGTGGGTTGCGCTGCGACCAAAACGCGCCGTGGTCGCGACAGTTCGCGAGCGATGATGACCTTTTGCTGATTACCGCCCGACAGCGACGACACGCGTTCGTCGGAACCTTGCGTACGGATGTCGAACTCTTCGATCGAATTCTCGGCGAGTTCGTGCATCGCTTTGAAGTTGACCACTCCCAAATGCGAGAGTGGGGAATTGCGGTACTGGTTCAGCGCGATGTTCTCCGCAACGGTGAAGTCGGAGACCAGACCGTCCCGTGCGCGGTCTTCGGGAATGTAGCCCAGGCCCGAATCGATTCTCTGCACCGGGCTCCAGCGAGTAACATCGTCGCCGTTCAGATGGATGGAACCGGAATCGGACTTGACCGTTCCCAGAACAGACCGGGCCAATTCGGTCTGACCGTTTCCTTCCACCCCGGCCAGTCCGACGATTTCACCGGCACGCACGTTCAGGTTCAAACCGTCCAGTGCGGCGATGCCACGGTCGTCGATCACGGTCAGATCTTCGAGTTCCAGTGCCACTTCTCCCGGTTCTGCGGGAGTCTTGTCGACTTTGAGCGAGACGGAACGGCCGACCATGGCCGAGGCCAGCTCCGTTTCGGTGTCCTCGGGCGACGCTTCGGCGACCACCTTGCCGCGTCGGATCACGGTGATGGTGTCGGCTACGGCCTTGACCTCTTTGAGTTTGTGGCTGATGAAGATGATCGACATGCCCGACTCGGCGAGGCCTCGCATGATGTCGAGCAGTTCGGTCACCTCCGCCGGAGTGAGGACCGCCGTCGGTTCGTCCAAGATCAACAGTTCGGTATGGCCGGACAGAGCTTTGACGATCTCGACGCGCTGCTGCACTCCGACCGGAAGGTCGGCGACCACCGCGTCGGGGTCGAGCTTGAGTCCATAACGCTCGGAGACCTCCAGGACCGCCTGACGGGCCTGTTTGCGGTCGAGGACCCCCGCGTGGGAGTGCTCGCGCCCCAACTGCACGTTGTCGGCAACGCTGAACGGACCAACCAATTTGAAGTGCTGGTGCACCATTCCGATCCCGGAGTCGATCGCGTCCCCCGGGGTGGAGAACGAAACCGGAGAATCGTCGATCAGGATCTCACCGCTGGTCGGTTCCAGAATCCCGTACAGCATATTCATGAGCGTGGACTTACCCGCGCCGTTCTCCCCCAGAACGGCGTGAATCTGTCCCGGCTCGACGACGAGGTCGATATCGTCGTCTGCGGTAAACGAGCCGAACTTCTTTGTCAGCCCTTTCAATTCAAGTCGCAATGTTTTTCCTTGAAACCGTTGGTCTTGCTTCCCGCTGCTCGGCCCGCATTACTGATCCCGGCACCGCTGTTCGGTGTTGGGAACAATCCACACGTATCAGTGCTTCTCTCGAAGCTCCATTACCTTCCGTTGACCGGATAGTCCGGTCAACGGCCAGTCGACCGCCCGCCTCACGGGGCAATGTGGAGGGCGGCAGTACCGCCCTCCACATCAATCATTTATGCAGATTCAATTAGCCCTCGGCCGGAGCGGCCGGGGATTCCACGGTGATGTCACCGTCGATGATCTGTTGCTTCAGCGCCTCGATCTCTTCCTTCAACTCATCCGACACGTCGTCGTCAAAGTCGTGGAACGGAGCCAGCGACACGCCTTCGTTCTCCAGGGTGCCGACGTAACGTCCGCCCATGTCCCCTTCGTCGTAGGCGTTCTGAATGGCCACTTCAACGGCCGGGGCGATGTTCTTCATCGAGGAGGTAAGCAGGTATTCCTGGTTTTCCTCGGGCAGGCTTTCATATCCGTCGGAGTCGACCCAGACCATGGTGACGCCGTCGGACTCCTGAATGGCGGCGGCGCCGCCCAGTCCAACCGGTCCGGCCACGGGGTGAATCACGTCGGCGCCCTGAGCGATGAAGTTCTCGGTCAGCGACTTACCGGCTCCGGTGTCTTCGAAGTCACCGGTGAAGGAGCCTTCCTGATCCTCAGGGTCCCAGCCCAGGACGTCGACGTCGGCGTCGTTGTCGGCATTGTACTGCTCGACGCCTTCCACGAAGCCGTCCATGAAGATGGTTACCGGCGGAATCTTGACGCCGCCCCAGGTGGCAACGGTTTCCGTCTCGCTGGTACCGGCCGCCGCATAGCCGGCCAGGAACGACGACTGAGCCGCGTTGAATTCCATGGAGAAGACGTTGTCGGCGTCCACATGTGCGTCCACGATGCCGTAACGCTGGTCGGGGTTGGCTTCGGCGACCTCGGTGACCTGGTCGGTCATGAGACCTCCGACACCGATCACGATGTCGCACTCGTCATTGGTGGCACCGCGCAGGTTCGGCTCGAAGTCGGCGGAGGAATCGGACTGGCGGTAGGTGGCGACGATGTCGTCGTTGTTGTCGACGGCTTCTTTAAAGCCGTTCCAACCTGATTCGTTGAACGAACGATCGTCGATACCGCCGGAGTCGGTGACCATACAAGCCTTAAAGCTCGCCTCCGAGTCTCCATAGGTATTGCCTGAGCTCTTGGAGCCGTTTTCATCCGGCGCTTCACCGCAGGCAGATAGTAGGGCGATACTCGCGGCTGCGCTGCCTGCGAGTATGGTTTTCAAGCTGGTTTTCGTAGCTCCCATGCCTTTAATAATCATCCTATGATCGGCTTAATGACACCTGTTGTAGCCAAATCGTTATTGAATCAACCTGTGAGCTTGACCAAAACACGGTGGTATAGGCGCCAGGTGCATAAGGCGGCACCGAGTGTCAGTGTAACGGGTGCCTTATTCCACAATATTGCAATGATCAATGCGATTTGCCTTGGGTCTCAGTCTGCGACGGCGACACGTGCCGACCCGAACCAAGCCGCTGCCGCCGCGGTTACGGCCAGGGCCGATCCTGCCCAGAGCACTGCGGTGACGGCGATTTCGTCGACCAGTAGGCCGCCCACGAACGAGGCGACGGCGATCGAGAGGTTGAAGAAGAAGGTGTTGATCGCGGTCGACAGCTCGGCCGCGTCGGGAGCGGCTCGCAGATACCAGCTTTGCACGCTGGGGGCGAGAAGTCCAAAGGCCAGACCCCACATCAGCATGAGAAGCGCGGCACTCACCAGACTCAGCGGGACCACCGCCATTCCGGCCGTCGCCGCCCCCATGAGAGCGGCGATGCCGATCAGCGTACCGGTCAGATGCTTTTCCAGCAGTACTGCGGCCAAGGCGTTACCCGTCAGACCGGCGATGCCGAATACCACCAATAGGAGGCTGATCTCGGCAGCGCTGATTCCGCCGCTCTGTAGAACGGGTCGGACGTAGGTGTAGGCGGTGAAATGGCCGGCCACGAACAGGACCGTCAGCATCGCGCCCACCTGCACGCCACGATTCGAGCGGAGGAGGTCGGTCAGCTGGCCGACCCGCACGCTTCCCTGGGACGGAAGCGCCGGCACGAAGATCAACAGGAATACGAACGTCAGGGCCGCCAATCCGGCCACGACCAGAAACGAGGCCCGCCAGCTGACGGCGTCGCCCACGATGGTCACCAGGGGAACTCCGGCCACCGTCGCGGCTCCTCCACCGCCGTAAACCAGGGCCACGGCTTTGCTTACCTTGCCGTGCGGCGCGATACGCAGGGCGATTCCCCCCGCGATCGACCAGAATCCGCCGGTCGCGATACCGACGAGGACACGAGCGGCCAGAACGGTGGTGAACGATTCGGAGATCGCCGAGACGACATTGGCGATGACCACCAGCAAGCTCAGCACCATGAGTACCTTGCGCCGGTCGGCTTTGGCGGTGGCGACGGTGAGGATGGGGGCGGACACGGCTGCCATGAGTCCGGGGGTGGCGACCATCAGTCCGGCCGTGCCTTCGGCGACGGACAACCCGTCGGCGATCGGGGTCAGTAGTCCTACGGGCAGGATCTCGGAGGTCACCAAGGTGAAAACGCCCATGGCTACGGAGATGACGGCCAGCCAGGAATCCTGCTTTTGGCCCGTCGATACGGCGGGGGTCGTCGTGGTGGCGGTGGTTGTCACGGGAGTGCCTTTCCAGATGGGTGTCGGTACGTGTGCGGCCCGCGTCTGTGGAGAGAGCGGGCCTTGAAGGTCCGTCGATTCGCTTCACATCACGTGCCGTACCGGTCCACCACTCGGTCAGGCGGTCTGACGTGTGAGAGTGCAGGGCGGGCCACGGTGTTTCCGTCGTTGTCCCGACCGACCTCGCCGGTTCGCACCGAACGAGGCCCTGGTGGTGCCTTCACCACGTCAACTGCCCATGTCATCGCTCGAGAACGATTCATGGGATGAATTTGTCGTTGCTTCACATTGTGCGCCGACGGGCAGGTGGGACGCAAGAATTCCCTCCAGATCGTTAGGTATCTCGCATCCCACCGGGGTCGACGCGCCGGCGAAGGACTACTGCTCCGGACGGGCGGGGCTGTCGATCGTCAGCGACCCCGTGATGATCTGGGACTGAATCTTGTCGAGTTCGATGGTCAGATCGTCCGGGACTTGAGTGTCGAAGGTGTGGAACTCCGACATCGCCACGCCTTCATTGGACAGGTCTCCCAGATAGGAACCGTCGGTTCCGCCTCCGGCGTAGGAACGGTCGATCGCCTTCGTCACGGCCGCGGAGATGTTCTTG
This sequence comes from Haloglycomyces albus DSM 45210, assembly GCF_000527155.1. Taxonomy (NCBI): domain Bacteria; kingdom Bacillati; phylum Actinomycetota; class Actinomycetes; order Glycomycetales; family Glycomycetaceae; genus Haloglycomyces; species Haloglycomyces albus. The sequence goes on from NZ_AZUQ01000001.1 coordinate 64,931, forward strand.
ACCGACGAGGTCAGAATGCGGTCGCAGGCGTCTTCCAAGGCGATACATCCGTCGCGGTCCACCCAGACGACTTTGACGTCGCCGGTCTCTTTGGCGACTTCGATCGTCCCCATGCCGGCGGTACCGGCGACCGAGTGAACGACGTCGGCCCCTTCCTCGACGAAGTTCTCCGTTACCTCTCGCCCGGACTCGACATCTTCGAAGCTGTCGATGAAGGTCCCTTCCTGGGCGTCGGGATCCCACCCGAGAACGTCCACGGACTCGTTTTTGACCTCGTTGTAGTACTCGACTCCTTGGACGTATCCGTCCATGAAGATCGTCACCGGCCCGATCGGCATACCGCCCCATGTGGCCACCGTTCCCGTCTCGCTCGTGGCAGCGGCGGCGTATCCGGTGAGGAAGGACGATTCGGAGGGGTCGAATTCGATCGAGTAGACATTGTCGAGGTCGATATTGCCGTCCACGATGGCAAAATCCTGCTCGGGATGCTCGGCGGCGAATTCGGCCAGGTCTTCGACGATCAGGCCACCGATGCCGAAGATGATGTCGCAGTCGTTGGCGATCGACTGCTCCAGATTCGGCAAGAAATCGTCATGCGTCTCCGATACCAGGTAGTCGACGTGGATGCTCGAGTTTCCGTACGATGATTGAAGGAACCCGTCCCACGCCGCCTCATTGAACGAACGGTCGTCGACATCACCCGAGTCGGTGACCATGCAGGCTTGATATTCATTCTCGGCTTGATCGCCTCCGGCGCCATCGCCGTTGCCGCCACAAGCGCTGAGGGTCAGCATTCCCACAGACGCTACGGTGACGGCCTTCACTAGTGGTTGGTTCCTTGACTCCATGAGATCAATAATCATCCCATGATGGGCGGTTTGGCACTATGTGTTGTGGAATCGTTATCCCCTTTGCCTGTGACCTTAATCCGAGCGTATGACCGCTGCCACGCGCACGGATCCGTCCATTTGCGAATGTCAGCGCATCAAAACGACCACACGATTCGTTTTCGACACAAGAGACGCGAACAGACCCGTCTCACCGCTGAAAAATTCATGGGATGAATATGTCATGCTGTAGACATGTCAACACCACATATTTCCGCCGCCAAAGGCGATATTGCCGACACCGTCCTTCTCCCAGGTGATCCACTGCGCGCCAAATGGATTGCCGAGACATTCCTGGAGGACGCCCGGTGCTACACGGAAGTACGCAATATGTTCGGCTACACCGGCACCTACAAGGGCCAACGGGTATCGGTACAGGGCACGGGAATGGGCCAGCCCTCCGCTGCCATCTACACCCACGAACTGCTGGATTACTACGAGGTTAAGAACGTCATTCGCGTCGGCTCCGCCGGAGCCGTCCACAACTCGATTGAACTACGTGACGTCGTCGCGGGCATCGGAGCCACCACCAATTCCAGCATGAACCGCATCCGGTTCGAAAACGTAGTGGACTTCGCCCCGGTCGCCGACTACAGCCTCCTCAAAGCCGCCGACCAGGCAGCGGAGGCCCGCGGCATCAACCTCCGCGTCGGCCAACTGTACAGCTCCGACACCTTCTACACCGACGCACCGGAAGTGGAAAAACGCCTGTCGGATTACGGCATTCTCGCCATTGAAATGGAAGCCGCCGCCATTTACACCTTGGCGGCGAAGTTCCAGGCTCGCGCGCTCGCCATCTGCACCATTTCCGATCACATTCTGCAGGGAACGGCGTTGTCGGCTCAGGAGCGTCAGGAGTCGTTCTCCGAGATGATGGAAATCGCTCTGGACTCCGCAGTGTCGTAAGCGGCTCCCTCATTCCACGACGTCGGCTCGGCCACCCGTACCTTCCGAGGTGGCCGAGCCGATCGTGTTTTAGACGTCGCCAACACACCCCGACACCGCCGACGAGTATTGCGATACAGCTTCGTTTATTCTGGACCCGCCGCAGTGCACGGGAATCCGGTGCGAATCCGGAACGGTCCTCGCCACTGTAAACAAGTAAACATCGGTTCACGCGACCGGTCGTACCGACCTCGGAGTCGGTTCGCCAACCATAGGTGCCCGCCGACGGCGGCGTACGGACACGGGTCGCAGCCACTGGACTCAACCGTCTGGGAAGGTGACCGATGGAAGTTCGTCTTCACTTGTAAGTCAGGAGACCGGCTGCGGCAGAGGAAGTCCACCACGAGGTATGGGAGTATCGCATGTCCACTCTGTCTCAACCGCGTTCCGATTCCCTGTCACGCAAAGGTATCGCTACGCTGTCCGCCGCCGCGATCATCGGTCTCTCCGCATGCGGAACCGACCCGGAAGCGTCGTCATCCCCCGACACGACCACCATCGACAACTGCGGAGTCGAAGTGTCCGCAACCGACGTTCCCGAACGAGTCGTCACCATGAACCAGGCCGCCACGGAAATCATGCTGGCGCTCGGTCTGGAAGACCATCTCATCGGAACGGCCTATCTCGACGACGCCATCCATCCCGACTTGGCCGACGCCTACGCCGACGTCCCCGTCCTCGCCGAGCAATACCCGTCCAAAGAGGTTCTCTACGACGTCGAACCCGATTTCGTCTACGGTTCCTACGAATCCGCGTTCAACGACGACGCCGCCGGTAGCCGCGACGACCTGACCAGCCTAGGCATCGCCTCCTACCTGTCCCCAAGTTCCTGCATGGACCGGCCCATGGAAATCTCCGACGTGCACGGCGAAATCACCGATATCGCGGCACTGTTCGACATCACCGAGCAAGGAGAAAAACTGGTGTCGGACCAGCAGACGACGATCGATCAATCCGCCGCCTCTCTCACCGACGCCGACCTGACCGTTCTCTGGTGGGACAACAAACTCGATTCCCCCAGCGTCGGCGCTTGCTGCGGCACACCGGCCATGCTCATGAACTCCCTGGGGCTGGACAACGGCTTCTCCGACGTCGAAGGGAGCTGGGCGGAAGTGAACTGGGAGAACATCATTGAAATCGACCCCGACGTCATCGTCGCCGTCGATGCCGAATGGTCGCCTGCCACCGAAAAAATCGACAAACTACACAACGATCCGGCTCTCAACGAATTGTCGGCGGTACAGGACGACACCATCGTCACCATACCCTTCTCCGCCACCACCGCCGGCTTCCGAAACGCGGAAGCCATCGCCGACCTCAGCGAGCAGATAGCGGCGGTCCTGTAGTGGCGAGCGCCCCGTGCTCCGCCGGGCATCGGGAACTCAAACAATCGCGTCGCATAACCGTCGCCTGCCTCGCACTGCTGGTCGGCCTCATTCTGTCCATACTTCACAGTGTTGCGATCGGTCCGGCGGGACTGTCGGTGAGCTCGGTCTGGCACATCCTCATCGAGTGGACCGGGATCAGCGCCGGCGACGTTTCCGCCCTGCACGGCCGCATCGTCTGGGAACTGCGCCTGCCCCGCGTCCTCACCGCCGGAGTGGTCGGCGCGGGGCTGGCACTGACCGGAGCGGTCATGCAGAGCCTGACCCGCAATCCCATGGCCGACCCGTATCTCTTCGGCGTCTCCTCGGGTGCGTCGCTCGGGGCCGTCGCCGTCATCGTGGTCGGGGTGGGAAGCGGTCTGTACGCACTCACGGCGGGAGCATTCCTCGGAGCCATTACCGTATTCAGCCTGGTCATTCTCTTCTCCCTGCAACGCGGCGCTCTCGCCCCGGGACGGATGATCCTGGCAGGGATCGCGCTGAGCCAGTTCTGCGGCGCCATCACGACCTTCATCATCATCTGGGAGGGTAATCCTCAAGCGACGCAATCGATCATCCACTGGCTGTCCGGATCACTGTCACGAGCGCGGTGGGAGTCGTTGGGCCTGGCATTTACAGTGTTTGCCCTGGTAGGAATTATCACGATGGGGCACGCCAAGGCGCTCGACGCGTTCGCGTTCGGGGAGGAAACCGCCGTCGCTCTCGGGGTATCGGTACACCGTACCCGCTGGTTGTTGCTGGTCGCCGGAGCTCTGTTGACGGCCACTCTCGTGTCCATCAGCGGCGCCATCGGTTTCGTCGGATTGATTCTGCCGCATGCGGTGCGACTGTTCAGCGGGCCAAGTTACCGGCGGCTACTACCGATAGCGACCATGGTGGGGGCGATTTTCATGATATGGGTGGACACGGTGGCCCGCACGGTATTCGAACCACGCGAGATCCCGGTCGGCGTCATTACCGCCGTCATCGGTGTACCGATGTTCATTCTACTGATGGCCCGCAGCAAACGATTGGTTTCAATGTAGGAGCGCGGTGGGAGACCCCGCGCTCTACCGCATCGTTGCTACGTGGTGGACCCCTTCTTAAAGCTGTCGGTGATCCCCAGGAGCCGTTTGGTCAAGAGCGCGACTTCAATCCGCGTTTTCTCCCCCACCGGACCGTTCACGCCGACATGACTGGCGCCGTATGGATTACCCAGTTCGGCCTCGAACATCATGGGGTCGGTGTAGCCGAGCGGCACGATGATCGCTCCCCAATGATAGAAGGTGTTCATCATCGACGTAATGGTCGTCTCCTGACCCCCGTGACTGGTCTGCGAGGAGGTGAACGCGGAGACGGTCTTATTGATGAGTTTCCCCGCGCCCCACAACGGTCCGGTCTGATCGATGAACTGCTTCAGCTGGGCGGTGGGGAGCCCGTATCTCGTGGGTGTCCCGAACATGAGGGCATCGGCCCATTCCAGGTCGTCCAGGGTAGCGACCGGTATATCCAAGGTGGCGTCAAAATGCGCCTTCCAGTCGGCGTTGGATTCGATGGCGCTCGCGGGTGCCAGTTCTTCGGCGCGGCGGAGTCGGACCTCGGCACCCCAGTCGTTGGCCTCGCGTTCGGCGGTTTTGGCCATGGCGTGTACGTTGCCTGTTTGCGAGTAATAGATGATGGCCAGATTAACCATGTCGCACTCCTTAGTGACCGTGTGAGCTGTTTGAAGACGTCAGCCGCCCGTCATTATATCCCTCGGTGATCGCAACTTTACTTTTAGCGATAAAACGGTCTTGCGATTTTGTTTACGCGATCGTTTTTATTGTGGTTGCCAGGGTCGCGCACCGAATAGGACAATCGAGGCATGACTGAGCTTGTAGTGCTGGGCGGAGTCGGCGTGGACACGATCGTGCGGGTTCCACGGCTCGATGTTCCCGGAGGAGATTCGCTGTCCGTGCCGCCGATTCGTGATTTCGTCGCTCATACCGGAAACGGTGTGGCTCTGGCCAGTCATGAACTGCGTCGCTCGACGCTGTTGATTGATTTTCTCGGTGCCGACCCGCAAGGTGAGACGGTGCTCGATCACTATCGCAAGGCCGGGCTGGAGTTCGCGTATCAACCGGCGCCGAACGGCACTCCTCGTAGTGTGAATCTGGTCGATAAGGACGGTAAGCGGTTTTCCTTCTACGACGGTCGGCACCCGTACGATCTACGTCTGGATCCAGAGCTGTACCGACCGCACATGCGGGACGCCGGCCAGGTGCACGTGTCGATCAATAACGTCTGTCGCGAGGTGTTCGACCATATCGATTACGACACCACCAGCGTCTCCACCGACCTCCATTCGTGGAACGGGGTCGACGACCACCATAAGGAGTTCGCGCTGCGCAGTGACGTAGTCTTTCTGTCCAGCGAGAAGCTGGGGCACCGCACTCCGGAGACGATGCGATGGATTGCCGACCACGGTCGCGCACACACTGTCATCGCGACCGCTGGAGGCAAAGGGGGGTGGGCCCTACGGGGCGATACGCTCACCGCGTTCACTGCCATCGATGCGAGCATCATCAATGACTTCGGGCCCGCGTGGAACGATTGGGAAGTGGTGGACACCAACGGCGCCGGCGATGCCTTTGTGGCGGGCTTCCTTTGGGCCACCGGCAAAGGAGCCAAACCGTCCAGCGCGCTACACGCCGGCGCCATTGCGGGTGCCTGGACGGTTCAAGCCGCCGGCACCCACACGGACTTCATCGATGAGGACGTCCTCGTCCACGCACTCAATCGTCTTGCGTAGAACGCTCGGTCATCGCACGGGCTCGCGAAATCACATCGTCGAACGGATTGGCCGCGTTGTCCGCTTCCACGGGGCGCGGCAACTGCTCGGCGTGTTGTATCAGCATGAACAGTGTCCCGACGATCGCTGCGATCAGCGGAATACCCACCGAGATTTCTGAGCTGGGGCGTAGCCCCGTCTCAAACCGCACCACGATCAACAGTGCCGACCATGCCAGGAGGGGCCACGCGGCCCCGATGACCAGGAGGTCTCGGCGACGGCGCAACTGCGGCCAGGTCAGCCAAACGAAGAAGTCGCTCAGCAGTCCCAAACCGGCCGCGAGGACGACAAAGCTCGGTGTGGCGTAATCGGTGAAGGATCCGGCCGCCAACGCGGGGGCAATCGACGCGAGGGTGAAGTAGCCGAAGAGAGGACGGTGGTGGCGCGTCACAATCATCATCGTCGCCAGGGCCACGATGGTCGCAAACAGCACTAGGGCCACTCCGGTGACCAAATAGGCGGGCTGGTTGGCGGCCACCAGTTGCAAAAACGTCGTGGGATACCCGGAATAAGGGATTCCGTAGGGGAGGAACAGCACGATAATCGTCAATACCGAGCCCAGTGAGAGGGCTCCCGGTACGTCTCGCAGTATCCAATGCGGGGCTTCGATCAGGTTGCCGCGTTGACGTTGTTGCCATGCCGACAGCCACGGAGCGCTCAGTAGGAGCGCCGTTCCCACGGCGAGACCCAAGTGGGTCGGGCTGAGGACGGAGTTGGCCAGCGTTTCTTCACCGGCTACCAAACGCCAGATGACATTCGCTACGCCTGCCAGACCAATCAGCGGTACCGCGAACGCTGTTACGCCATATCCCAATGGCAGTGCCGACAGGCCGGTACGGTGCCGCATTTCTCCGGCGTCGTTCGGATTCTCTTTGGCGTGGTACTGACGCCAGGCAAGGAAGACGTACCAGGTCACCACCAAGATCATGGCGGAGTAGATGACCCAGTGCCACGGTGCCGTAGCGCTGTACTCTCCGGTTCGCGCTTGGTAGATATTGTCGGAGATGAGTCCGAAGGTCAATAGCAATCCAAGGGCGGCGGAGATCAAGTCGTGACTCCAGCTGTTGAAAACCCGCTGGTGCCGCGAATCGGAAATAAGCTGCATTTTATATTCCAGTAGTCGATCCAAGGGCGATTGAGTGGCCATAACCCCATCATGACCTATCAATACAACGAGTTTCGTACTGGGGTATTACGCGAAGGATACGTGGAAGAGATAAGGCCATTCTTTGCCGGTGAGATAGTATGTTCCATCTCCAACTGCGGCAATGCCGTTGAGCGTGCGATCGCGGCGGTCGCTGTATTCGCCTTCCAAGTCGCCGGCGTCGACCACGGTGTGGACCGATCCATCACCGCGATCGACGCCCACGATGTCCGGAGTCTGCCAGACGTTAGCCCATATGGTGTCGCCCTCGCACTCCAGTTCGTTGATTCTGTCCACCGGTTCGCCGTCGAGAGTGACGGTCATGGTGTCGCGTTCGGCGAAGGTCTCCGCGTCACGCACACTGATCTGTGCGCTGCCGTCGGAAATATAGAGGTCACCCGCGATCGCGCATATCCCCCAGCCTTCGCCGTCAAGCTCATAGGTGTCGACCTCCTCCAGCGAGGATCGATCGCGTCGATACACCACGCCAGATTTCCACGTCAACTGCCAAATATCGGACTCGGTGACTGTCAGGCCCTCCCCGAATTCATCGTCGGGCAGGTCCACCGCGTCCCTGACCTCACCGCTGTGCGGATCAACAGTGCGTACCTGGGAACGCCCGTATTGACCGGTGGATTCGTACAGAATCCCGTCGGCCAACTCCAGCCCTTGAGTGAACGCGGTGTCGTCGTGTGGTCGCGTGTCGATGACGGTGACCGAAAGCTGTTCGGCCTCATTGTCGTCACCTCCCACCCGGTCGTCCTCTCCACAGGCGGTGGTGAGGGTCAGTATTGCGATGACGGCGCTGAGGATGGGTTTCTTTGCCATGCGGTTATTGTGACCGATACGGTGACGTCGAGTTCAGACGGAACTGAAGTCGTGATTGCCGTAGTGAGTTCCGCGTCGTCCCAATGCCGTGCGGTGGGTCCCATACGGATCAGGTCGCACACCATCGTTTGACTCATGGTGAGTTGACGTGTCACCTCGGTATGGCTAAGAGCCTGGAAGTCGGGCGATAGTGTGTCGCTGAGGCGTTGTTCCTTGTTCTCTTCGGCCGACAGCATGGAGATGTATTCGGGAAGCGGGTGGAGATGGCCGCTGTTGGGCGTCAGGGTGACGAGGCGTCCATGCGGGTGGAGAACCCGGTGTAGCTCACTGCGGTTACGAGGTGCGAATACGTTGAGCGCTACGGCAACCGCATTGTCGGCAATGGGGAGGCGTTGCCAGCCGTCGGCGAGAATCGCCGTCATGCGTGGATGCGCCTTCGCCGCTCGCCGTAGGGCGTATTTTGACGTGTCGATTCCGATTCCGGTGCGCTCGGTGTGCTCCAGAAAATCCGCGAGGTAGTAACCGGTACCGCAGCCGAGTTCGAGGGCGATACCGGGCGCATCGGTCTCAGCTGCTTGCCTCAAGGCTGAGTGGAAGGGGGCGTAGGCCCCGGTGTCCAGGAAGTCCTGTCGAGCCGCGACCTGGGTGGCGGTATCGGCGGTGGTGAGATTGGATGTGGCCGCGACCAAGGGGGCGTACCCCTGTTTAGCGAGGTCGAAGGCGTGATTATTCGGGCAGAGTAGACGACGCGATTCGCCGTGCAGTTCAGCGCCGCAATGAGGACAGCGCAGTGCGCCGAGCCCGGGAAGGGTCATGCTTATTCTCCTGCCAAGAGTCTGGTGACGGTACGAAAGACTTGGGGCATATCGACTCCGTCCGGGTCATGCAGCCACTGGAATTGCAGCCCGTCCATCATCGCTATGAGTATCACGGCCGCATCGGAAGCGCTGATACCGCTGGGAGTCACGGAACCGTACTCACGCTCAACGGTATCGGTCATGGATTCACGCACCCACTCGTAACGGTCCTTAAAATACGGCCCCGCCGGATGTTTCCCGGTTATGGATTCCCCCAGCAAGGCCGAAAAGGTACGAACGATCTCAGGACGCATCGCATTGACGTCAACCAACATTTCCATCTGCTCCAGCGGCGAGGCCGGGACCTGCCGCCCCTTCACGAACGGAGCCGACACATCCCACTCATCGCGCTGCCGCAGCACCCCGATGAGCAGCTCTTCCTTACTCGGAAAATAATGCAGGACGCCCTGCTGGGTGAGCCCGACGCGCTTGGCGACCTCCCCGAAGGTCAAACCACGATAACCGTGCTCCGCGATGACCCCCACCGCCACCGAAACGATCTCGTCCCGCCGGGCCTGGCCACGCGAGGACGCGGGGACATCAGGACCGGAGTCGCGGTGTTCAGTCATCGTGACCTGCCTTCAATGGATGCTGTGGCGGACTGTACATCGTATCGACGCCCACCGAGACCGCACATTGCCGCCTCTCGGTCACCCATGTGCGACACACAAAACCAGAATACGAACCCGAAAATAACATTTAAACAACACAACCTACCTAACATTAGGTAGGAATGTCATACTTCCTACCACCCAAGCCGCCCAACGCGAAAGGCCACCCATGCACGACAACACAACGACCGTCGATCAAGCCCTCGCCCGGCTCACCCTCGAACAAAAAATCTCACTGCTCTCCGGCATCGACAACTGGAGACTACAAGCGCTCCCCCACATCGGCCTCCGCACCATCACCCTCTCCGACGGCCCCATCGGAGTCCGAGGCCGATACTGGACCTCAGCCGACCCGTCCCTCGCCCTACCCAGCCCCACCGCACAAGCAGCCACCTGGGACACCACCCTGATCCGCAGAATCGGACACCTCCTCGCCCAAGAAGCACACCGCAAAAACGTCGACGTCCTCCTCGCCCCCACCGTCAACATGCAACGCACCCCACTCGGCGGCCGCCACTTCGAAAACTTCTCCGAAGACCCCTACCTCACCGGACGCATCGGAACCGCCTACGTCACCGGCGTCCAAGAAGGAGGCATCGCCACCACCATGAAACACTACGTCGCCAACGACGCCGAAACCGAACGCTTTACCGTCAACAACATCATCGACCAACGCACCCTCCGCGAAACCTACCTACGCCCCTTCGAAATGATCACCCGACACGCCCGGCCATGGGGACTCATGACCGCCTACAACAGCGTCAACGGCACCACCATGACCTCCCACCAACCCCTCATGAACCTCATCCGACACGAATGCGGCTTCGACGGATTCAATGTGTCGGACTGGACCGCCGCCCGCGACGCCGAACACAACATCGAAGCCGGACTCGACCTCGCCATGCCCGGCCCCAACACCCCCTACAACCAACACCTCGCCACCGAAATACGAGCCGGAAACATCGACATCAATCACCTCGACACCGCAGTACGACACGTCCTCACCCTCGCCGCACGAGTCGGAGCACTCGACGGAACCAACACCACCACACCACCCGAAATCCCCCAACCCGAAACCTTCCTCCGCAGCATCGCTCGCCAATCGTTCGTCCTCGCCCGCAACGACAACAACACCCTCCCCCTCAACAGAAACGACCCCGGAAAAATCGCCCTCATCGGCCCCGCCGCCCGTGAAGCACGCGTCCTCGGAGGAGGATCAGCCACCGTATTCCCCACCCACATCGTCAGCCCACTCGACGGACTCACCCACGCCCTCGGCGACAACACCATCGACTACCACCAAGGCGTCGACCTCACCGAAGAACTCAGCCCAGCATCAGAAGGCGCAGAACTCACCGTCACCGCCGTCGCCAAAGACGGACACCGCTCCACACCCGAACCCATCCCCGACGGAGACGTCCGCTGGACGGGACACATCCCCGGAAACATGGACAACACCACCTTCGACCACGCCGTCATCAACGGCACCATCACCGCCACCACCAGCGGAACACACGAATTCGGCACCCGAGGTATCGGAAAACTCAGCCTCACCGTCGCCGGAAAAACCCTCTACAACGGCGACTACCAACCCGACATCAGCGACCCCCTCGAAAGCCTCTTCGGCCCCGCCGTCCCACGCGGCACCGTCGAACTCACCCAAGGCGAAACCGTCACCGTCGAAATGACCATCCAACCCCACCAACTCAACGAACTCCACCCCGCCACACTCCTCTTCGCCCTCCTCCACACCCCACCCCAACGCCCCGACCACGAACTCATCGCCGAAGCCGCCACCGCAGCCAAAAACGCCGACACCGCCATCATCGTCGTCGCCACCACCGAACTCACCGAATCCGAAGGCTGGGACCGCACAAACCTCGACCTACCCGGACGACAAAACGACCTCGTCACCGCCGTCGCCCAAGCCAACCCCAACACAATCGTCGTCGTCAACGCCGGAAGCCCGGTTACCATGCCCTGGCGCAACGACGTCCCCGCCATCCTGCTGACCTGGTTCCCCGGCCAAGAAGGCGGCCACGCGCTCGCCGATGTGCTGCTCGGAAGCGAGCCGGGCGGTCGACTTCCCGCCACATGGCCCGCCACCACCGAAGACGCTCCGGTACTCAATGCCAAGCCGAATGCAGACGGCGATCTTCACTACGAGGAAGGCGTCTTCATCGGCTACCGCGCATGGGAAAAACGAGGAACTCCCCAGCCGGCCTACTGGTTCGGGCACGGCCTGTCCTACACCACATGGGAATACGAAAGCCTCGCAGTGGAGGGCAACACCGCACGGGTGACCGTGCGCAACAGTGGTTCACGTTCCGGCCGCGAAGTCGTCCAAGTCTACGTGGGGCCTGATGCGGATACGGCAGAGAAAATCGACGGCGGAATAGAAAAACACCGTTTGGCAGGATTCACGACCCTAGAGGCCGCACCGAACGAATCGACAACGGTCGAGGTCGAGCTCGACGAACACGCCTTTGACGTCTTTGACGGAGAATGGACCACCGTCTCCGGGGGTTGGCAGGTATCGGCGGGCCGATCCGTCGCCGACCTACGGGTGAGCCAAGCAATAGTGCAATAAGGACAAGAACGGGGTAATACCTCATCGCGGGGCAAATCTGTAATTAACCCCCGCGACAGTGGTATTTGACGAGATAATAGGTCCCAGCGTCGTGCTGATTCCAAGGGGCGGGACAATGACAATGCGGGTTGGGGATTCCTGCCATATAACCCCAATCCGCATTATCGTCACAACTGTCAGTCCTGCACACGGCTGTACAGACGGCCCGAATGCGGCCCGATTACTTCACAGCGCTGGACTGCGCTTCAGTTTCCGCATCCCCACGACGAACATCCAGAAGCTCATCACTCATGTCCGACTCATGGCCCTCGCCGGAAGCCATGAAATTCTCGACCGCGTCGCCGATCTTCGTACCGCGCACCTTCTCAGTGGCAGTATTGGCCGCTTGGGTGGCCTGAACCTTGACCGCGTCCGTAACCTGCTGTACTTTCTCGTTTTCCATCTGCTGATTGACCCAGCCGGTAATCTGATCGTAGCGTTCCCGACCAGCACGAGCCCCTAGGACGTAACCCACGGCAAAACCAGCAGCGATCCACAGTTTGCGCATCTTAAACTCCCTTTCTATTCAATGAACCGTCACGATACACGTAAGCGATATTTTTCCTTATACCCGGCAAAATTGTGCTATTGTCACCGATTTTCCCTCCCCTGTGTTCACTGTGACCGATGCTAGAACGCGCTCGCCAAGCGGTGGCGTCTCGATGCCTTGCTGGACACCCGATCCGGTACCGCTGACGGCAAAACTACGACACGACTCTGAGCGGTGCGATACTGATCGGTAAACACCCCTCGCCAGACCTGTACGACCACCCTTAGCCCCAGACCATATAGGGCCTACCTTTGTTATAACCCCAGTCACACACCCCCGTTTTGGAACGCGGAACTGAATGCTGTACTCTTGTTTGTGGTTCGGGCGGAAGAGCCGCTGAACCAGGGATGATCCCCGATAGCTCAATGGCAGAGCATTCGACTGTTAATCGAAGGGTTGTTGGTTCGAGTCCAACTCGGGGAGCCAATACAAAGTAAAACCCGAGGTCAAGAGCTTCTAACTGAAGTTCCTGACCTCGGGTTTCTTGTTATGGACAACATTCAGGCAACATTGTGTTAGCTATTCTGCTTCCCACAGTCAAGAGAAGACTTCGGCAACCTCGTCCAGACGATCGGGAAACAGGGGCCCATAAATGGGCTCTTCGGAGTTTAGCGGGGTGTGGTTGGTGGAAAAGAACGAAGGTGCCTCATTGTTGATGTGTGAAAAAACGACAAAAAAGCACCTTCGTTACGTCTGATTCTAGCAAGATCGTCCAGGCGCTTGTAGGGTTCAAGGATGTTCGTGTTGTACAGTACGAACGTCATGGCCCGCACGTCGACTTGGTTATCGAGCAGGTGGTGGATCATCCGTTGTGTTCCGACTGTGGCGGTCGGGCACGAGTTAAGGAACGTCCCCTAGCGCGCTATATCGATCTTCCGGTGTACGGGCAAGCGATGCGGTTGGTGTGGCGTAAACATCGGATGTGGTGTCCCAGCACGGCATGCCCTAGACGTTCCTGGGTGCTTACGGATCCGCGTATCGCTGGGGCCTCGAGTCGTGTGACGACCCGAGCCGCGAAATGGGCCACCGTCCAGGTGGGGAAGGGCCGTACCGTCAGTGAGGTCGCCACCGAGCTCGGCTGCGACTGGCACACGATCAACGATGCCGTCACCACCTACGGTGGAGCACTACTCGACGCCGACCGCAAACGGTTGAACAAGACCACTGCGATTGGTTTGGATGAAACCAGTTTCATGCGCCTGACCAATCGACACACCAGCTACGTCACGACCGTCTGCGATGTCGACCACCACCAGATCATTGACCTGCTTCCCAGTCGTGATTTCGTTGATGTGGCAGCGTATATCAATGAGCGATCGGTCGCATGGAAGCGGCGCCTCCGCTATGGCGCGTTGGATATGTCGGCCGCCTACGCTGCTGTGTATAACGTGATGCTTCCCAACGTTGTCCAAGTGGTCGATGCGTTCCACGTGGTGGCGTTGACCAACCGGGCGTTGGACGCGGTACGCCGTCGGGTACAACACGAACAGACAGGTCATCGTGGACGCAAACATGACCCGCTCTACCGGGCCCGACGGGTACTGTTGGTGGGCGAAGAACGCCTGACCGACACAGCCGCCCAGCGACTGTCGTCGCTTCTGGCACTGGGCGACCCTCATGCTGAGGTAGCAATTGCCTACCGGGTCAAAGAGCGAATACGTGATTTCTACCGGGAGGCAAACCCTGACACGGCACGGGTGATGATGACCGATCTAGTGGCCCACTGCCGTCACCACGCGATGCCGCCCGAACTACAGAGACTGGGCCGGACCCTCCAGCGTTGGCGCGACAAGATCTGCAACTACCATCACGCTCGGGTTAGTAACGGCCCTACCGAGGCTTTGAACAACCTGATTAAACGCATCAAACGGATCGGGTTTGGATTCACCAACTTCCACAACTACCGCATCCGGGCCCTGCTGTATGCCGGCAAACCCAACTGGCGAGTCCTCGGCTCCATCACCATTAAATAAACCGCACCCCGCTAAACTCCGAAGAGCCCATAAATGTCCAGTGTCATCGTCGCTGTCGAGTGACCAAACATCGTTTGGACCACTTTCACGTCGGCATTCGAAGAGATCGCCAATGATGCGGCCGTATAACGTACCGTTCAAGATACACGCCACTACGGTCCCAGCTTTTGCTACAACTTGATTCAGATCGCTGAACCCGACCACCCACCGGATACTTCAAGACCTCCACGTGCGTGGAAAGCAGATTCCCTGAACTGCGATTTTATAAGCCCCATTGTACGTTTTGGCATTGAACCAATCTCATAAGCACCGCTCCGTAGATCTACTGATGCTCAATAGCATACTACTCGCATGTCAGTCCAATCTGCAATAGTAGATGGTAATTCACATGCAAACCCTTTGGGGGAAATCTAAATGGGCTCATCGCCGATCGACTTGGACGTCTGGGGAAAGTCCCGTGGCTCCGCCGTCGAGATAGGCCGCGTTGAGACGTATCCGCTTGCGTGCCACCTACAAGATACAGCGGCCTTCACAGGTCAAATTTGGGACGGCTACTTGTCGCACCGAATCCGACATTGGTTGTCCGAACAATTGAAACAGTCGGAAGATGATTGCAGACGTTTCCTGATGCTATTGGCAGGTCTGCACGACATTTGAAAATCATGCCCCGGATTCCATCATCGCGAGGGCGACGGATTGTCCGCACCGCCTGGCTACCCCATCGATGGCAAGGAGTCTAATCACGGATATTCCGGACAAATATGGCTCGGTGGAGCACTACGCATGAAGTTCGATTGGCCCAGTGAATTCGCAAAAGCTACCGCTAAGATCATCAGCGGACTCCATGGGAACTATTATTACGTCACGCCGGAACACTACAGTAAAGACTACATTAATAAAGCTGGCATCTGTGGGAAGAAGTGAGGGCGCCAGCGCTCCCCACGCACGTGGAGGTTTACTGCTATGTGTTGGCTAATTATCCCGATAGTCGTCGTAGAATCCGCGGCCACTTTTCACACCCAACCTACCTTCGTCGACATAGCGGCGAAGGAGCTTTCGCGGCCCTTCCGGCAGCCCAGGACGTTCCTTGGCGTAGTGGTTCTCGATATCCAGCACGACGTCGAGTCCAACTTGGTCCATCAATCTAAACGGGCCGGGTCCAGTGCCGAGAGCCAGTTCCCAGATGCGGTCAACATCTTGTGGTGTCGAAACTCCCTCCGCAACAACCGACAAGCATTCGCGTTTGATCGCCGCCCAGATCCGGTTGAAGATGAATCCGGTGCTCTGCTTGTAAGCTTCGAAGGGATAGAGGCCATATCCGGGCAAGGTATCGAGGAGTAGGTCGAGTACACGCTGGTCGGTCTGACCATCCGACATCAATTCCACCACCCGAACCGCCGGTGGCATGTAGAAGTGCATGTTGACGACCCGTTCGGGAGTGGCAACGTTGTCGATCATGCTGCTGGTCGGATACGACGATGAATTGCTCGCCAAGATAGTGTCGTTTTCGGACAGTTCATCGAGCTGCCCGAACACTTTCTTCTTCAGGTCCAGATGCTCTGGTACGGCCTCTACCGCCAGCCAGCTCCCCTTCAGGGCCTCGGCCAGGTCGTCTCCGGTTTCAAGGCTTCCCGCCACACCTCCGTCGACAAGAGCCACGGTGTCAGCACTGTTCTCCGCGACAAAGTCCACTGCATGCTGACGCGCCTCTTCAGAGGGATCGTATAGGCGTACCTTTCCGCCTTGGGTCGTGAACATCAACGCGATCCGGCTGCCCAAGGTGCCGCCGCCTACGACCGTCACCGGCCTCGACTGAATGTTCTGGGGCAAGGTTATTCCCATTATCGTCTCCTAAAGGCCTCACACGCCCGAAGCGATATACAACATATCAAGTATGTATCGTACCTTAAACCAGACTTGCATTTTGGGTGACGATAATTCGGATCTTGTGTCGGTGACACCATCAGAGCAATCGGTACACGTGTTCCAATAAATCCGCTCGCTCGGATTTCCCCAGGGGGTTTCCCAGGACAACGGTTCGTCTTACGTTCGGATAGCACTGTTGTTACGAAGAAATAAGCAAGTATGGTTATCCTGGACTGTCCCGATCGGATTACACCTCACCGAAATTATCCGTGACTTCAAGTGGACGACCCTAGAAACACTCCATAACCCTCTTGCTGAACCTAGGAAGTACATGCAAGCGAATACAGACCAAAGCTCGGACCCTGCCCTCCGCCGGATCGCGGCCCAGAAATTGGACCATCTGCGCCGTGACCTACTTGACCTCACTCGCAACAATGCACTTGTCAATTGCAAAATCACTTCTGATCAGTACCTCCGCGTCATCGACGAACAACCTCGTTTCATATTCGAACGACTGGTCAATGACAAACCGATGACATTCCAATCATTGCCGGAACCGCCCTCCACACCCCAGGACGAACAGACTGCTGAATTCCGCTCCGCCGTAGAGGCGGCCAAGAAATCCGACCGTCAGTACCAACAGGACGTGCAGGCATGGTATCCGTCCTCACGTAAAACACCTCCATTGCGTCGCCTCCAGGATCGCGTGCGCAAACAGCTCGGTATGGCAGAACGTCTGGGCCCGAACACCAAGGACGCCAATCGGCTTAAGGAGTGGGCGCGAGACAATCGGATTCAACCCGACTTCGAGCTTCCAGCGCCAAACGATCAAACCGATCAACCGCACCATATCGACAACGAGATCCAGACCCTGGCCATGCCGGCCAATATGCTCAAGCTCCTACGAAAGATTCAGTCGAATGACAGGTCGCAGCGTCAAGAGATAGGCGTCAACAGCCTGTATTGTGCATTCGGGTTCCTAGAATGGACCGACCCGGACAAGCAGGAAACCTCGCTGTCGCCACTCCTCCTGCTTCCCGTTGAATTGACTCGTAAGAACCGAGTAAGCGGACCGAAATATACCGTGACGGCCGAGTCGGACGAAGCGGAACCGAACTTGGTTTTGCAGGAAAAATTGCAGCGTGAGTTTGGTATCCAACTACCGCCGAACTACGGTGACGACATTGAACAATACTTCACTGACGTATCGCGTGCCTTGCCACGACGTATCAACCCTCGCATCAGACGATATGTCACTCTTGGAATCTTCCGTTCCAGTCCAATGGCACTCTATAAGGACCTCGATCCCGAAAACTGGAAGTTGACTTCGGGCCCGGGCTTTGACCTATTGGTGACCTCGAACGATTCGTTGTACGGGAACAATGTGGCGACAGCCGGCTCGATGGATGCGGTGGAACGGAACGAGCCCAGTCTGGTAGCAGACGCCGACTCCTCTCAGATCACCGCCGTCAACGACATTCTCGACCACAAAAGCTTTGCGATCGAGGGGCCACCGGGTTCGGGGAAGTCGCAAACCATTGTCAACGCGATTGCGGCCGCACTCCAGCGGGGGAAGAAAGTCCTGTTTGTGGCACAGAAGGGCGCTGCGCTGGATGTGGTCAAGACACGTTTGCAGGAACGCGGACTCGGTAATACCGTTCTGGCTTTGCAGGCCACACAGCAGGAACGCCAGGCGTTTCGCGATCAGTTGAATCAACGAATAGACCAGGGCAGGGACACATTGTCCCGTCCATCCGGCAAGGCTCGGTCTCAGTATCGGGAACGCCGTCACAAAATACGTAGTCGTTCCGAGGCACTGCTCGAAAAGGTCGAATCCACGGATATGTCCGTGCAGGAGATTCTGGCACTGTCGATTAAATACTCAGCCGATTTCGCCGTCGCCGCGGATGACCTTCCCGAACCGGCTTTCGACCGTGAATGCGACTCTGGTCAAATATTCGAAATACACGAACTGGCCGACTCATTGGATCAGGTAATGCTATCCCTCGATCATAAATCGGCATGGGCGGCCGTCAAATCTCCCCCGCTGGATCGATTTGCGGTTGACGACCTGATTCGCCAGGCGGACCAGATGAGGGAGGCCTATTCTCACTGTGCTGATTCCCAAGTCGAACTGATCGGCTTGGGAATCGATTCCCGGATATCCGGTGGGAAGGCCGTGTGGAGCATTCCCGACGAACTTCGTGCCGTCAAAACGGCCGCATCGTATGCCGATATCACGCTCGTCACCTACGTCATTTCAGCGGCATTGACTGAGGAATTCTCCGAGTTTGTCGCGGAAGTCCGTTGTACCACTCGCGAACTCCGGTCTGTGAAGAAATCGATCACCACCACACCTTCGTCGGCTCTGTGCGAGAGCCTACAGAAAGGCGCCGATGACGCGTCTAAACTGGAACTGGAGAACTTCAGTATCGACGCAGTTCGGTGCCTGCGGAGACGACATACCGCAGAAAAACACTCCGCCGACGCTGCCGCCGAACCGATATCCATTCTTCTCGGCGATGAACCGTGGTTGAGCGAAATCAATTTCCCAACTCTGCGGGACGCAACCGAACTGCTACAAGGCGCCGATGCCCGCTCGATTCTACGGCTGCGAAACGAGGAAAATACCGCTGAAGGTGGCGAATCCGCGCTTCGAAAAGCGATGGATAGGATACGAAAGCTGCGCGAACGACGAGTGCAGCTTTCCACGGTATTCATGCTCCGGGACGACCTCGATACGGCCGGTATAGCCGAAGCCTCACAGATTCTCTACGGGACCGGCGCCTTCGGTAAGCTCCTTGGTTCATACCGACGAGCCAAGAAGCAATTCCGCCACCTCGCAGTCGAGGATGCTCGATTCGAGGCGAATGAGGCCGCGAAACAAATGGAGGAATTGGCTTCCTGGCAAAAAGACGTCACCGATCTGGAAAACAACGAGACCCTACGCAGCCTGTTCGGCATCCATTTCGATGGAATCGACACCCCACTGGACGACTTCGAACAGTTGGCTGATTTTATCGCCGACGTATCCCACAAGTTGGGTAACCTTCAGTCCCGGCGACTACGACGGTTCCTCCTCAATGGAGACATCGACCAGGTCATGACGGTGGTCGAATTCCCGGAACTGCCGAACATAGCCGTGGCGGAACTCGACGAACATCGGACCTACTTGGACGACCGGCTCAGTCTCTGGGAAGCTTCTATCGATGATATCGAATTCGCAAGTAGCGTTCTGCAGCACCCGGAACAATTCGGAGCGGAGGCACTGGCAAACCTGGCCACCGAGATGACGAACGCCCTGAAACGCCGCGATCAATGCGAAAACCACCGTCTGAACGAGAAGATCGATTCCCTACGTTTCGAATCGGACGCCTTCAAAGGTGAACTCGATCTCCTGGACCGAATCGAACGATGCAGCGTGCCTTCGATCGTGGTGTCTCGCCTGGTCGGCGAAAAGAAATTGGGCCAAACCCTATCGCTGTTCGATCAGCTCCGCTCGCATCGCGACATCGCCGAGAGAATCCTGGACGAGCTGCGCGAAAATGTTTCCCTCCGAGCTGCGACGTCTAAAGATTTTGCCACCATGACTGACCTGGCAGACCAATTGGCCCATGACCGTCAGGGGCTTATTGACCATTCACGTGCCCATTCGACTCTGGAGCAGGTGCGAGAAGCAGGTTTCGGACCAATCACCGATTGGTTGAACGAACAACGTGATACGCATCCACGGCCGGGAAATTTGATTCTCGCCCACCTGTACTTGAGTTTGGCACGACGAGTGCGGAACCAAATGCCACGACAGCTTGCCGCCATGAGCACCGACGAGTTGGAACGCCAGCGTCAGAAGCTCGTCACAGCGAACCAGCGAGCCCTGGACGAATCAGCAGACGATCTTTTCGCCAAACTAGTGCGTGAAGCTAAACCACCGCAAGGGATCGGGCGGGGCAGGAAACGCGATTATACGGAAATGGCGTTGGTCAACCACACTCGTAAATTGAAGAAGAATACCACCCCGATTCGGGAACTGACCCGCCGCGCGTCCCAGGCTTTGGTGGAGCTACAGCCTTGCTGGATGATGTCACCGCTGGCAGTGGCCACATATCTGCAGGGGGACTCCACGTTCGATCTCTGTATCATCGACGAAGCCAGCCAAATGCCGCCCGAGTCCGCCATGGGAGCGATTCTCAGATCCAATCAGGTCGTTGTCGTCGGTGACAGTAACCAGTTGCCACCCACAAAATTCGGGCAGTCGATTTCGGCAGAGGACGAGGATGAGGAGAGCGACCAGGCGGAATCCATTCTGGAATTGGCCACGAAAACCTTCCAGCATTCCCGTCGACTGAAATGGCACTATCGTTCGCGCGATTCGAGCCTGATCTCCTTCTCTAACCGCTACGTCTACGACAGCGATCTGGTGGTATTCCCCTCGCCCATGGAAATGGCCGGCGATAAGGGCGTCTCATTGCGCACTGTGGACGGAATTTATAACAAAAGCGTCAATGCCCGCGAAGCGGAGGCGGTGGTTGAAGCGGCCGTTGACTTCATGCGGCGCAATCCGGAGCGTTCCCTTGGAATCGTGACGCTGAATGCGAAACAATGTGAGGTGATCCACGAAAGGCTCGAGGAGGAAATCAACAATGACCGGACGTTGAGCAAACTGGTGCAACAGAAGGAACAGGACGACGGTGGGATTGACTCCCTGTTTGTGAAGAACCTGGAAAACGTACAGGGTGACGAGCGGGACGCGATCTTCATTTCCACCGTATACGGTCCCTCCGAACAGGGCAGACGAGTGTCCCAACAGTTCGGTCCGCACATCAATGGCCGAGCCGGTTACCGTCGACTTAACGTGCTTCTCACCCGTGCGCGCGAAAAAATCGTCACGTTCACCTCCATGTCTCCCGCGGACATTGTTGCCGACCCGACCAACAACCGCGGCCGCTATCTCCTCAAACAGTGGCTCGCCTACAGCGCGGAACAGGCGTCCAGAAGTTCAGAAAGGATCGAATCCGCTCCTCGGTCACCAATGGTCGAACACGTCGCTCAGCTCTTGCGCGACCGGGGATGGGACGTCGACGTCAACGTAGGATCCGACCAATACGGTATCGATATCGGAGTCCGTCACCGTGTTCGCCTGGGCTATTTCTGCGGAATCGATGTCGATGATTATGACTTCCACGCTTCGCCTTCAATACGGGACCGCGATATCCTGCGTCGTCGCGTTCTGGAGGGCCTGGGATGGAAGCTGTACCAGGTGTGGTCGACGAACTGGTTCACCGACGAGGATACCGAATTGACCTCGCTGCTGAACTGGGTTGACAAGCAGTATGCCGAGGCCGACGACGAGCGGTTCGACGAACCCGACGTCGTCGATTACGACTCCGACGTAGCCGAAGGCTCGGACGACGGTGATGCGACGGTGGACCCAACCGATTCGTCGGAAGATCAGGACGACTCAGAGGACTTGGCGCAACGATCCGACTCTCCCTCGATCGCCCGGCCACGTGTTGGCGACAGCGTCATCCTGCGTGGAGTCGAAGATTCGGAACTCGTGTACTACCGGCGATTGGTCGATAGCCACAATCCCGATAACCACCTGCAGTTTTCGGTACATTGGGATCCGGGGGCCACGATTGTGACCATGCGGGTCGGTGAAGAACGCCGGGTGCGCATCGACGGATCCAAGGTCCTCGTCGAGCTCCGGCGTATTCAACCGCATTAGCCGGGTTCCATCCGTCCTATCTGCGTTTGGCGAGTTGAAACACCGGTGCCGTTTGTGGCAATCGACCGACTTCGGTGAGGAGAGCGCGTTGGGAAGCGATCTGCGGTGCGCGTGGAGCCGCATTTCCCGGTATACCTTGCCGAAGTCGCCATACGGCTCGATTTCCTGAGATTGTCAGAGGTAGCGCTCATAATGAAGGCGGAATGGACACGCGAAAAACGCACCGTGTTCTCGGTGCGGAACGGGAGATTTCATGACGTCAATCGACGCCCGCGACGGCGCACCGGTCTGGCTTGACGTATCCAGCAACGACATCGACGCCTCAGCGGAATTCTATCGGGCCCTGTTCGGCTGGGAGTTCATGTCGGCGGGCCCCGAGGCCGGTGGATACGGCATGTTTACCCTGAACAACCAGATTGTCGCCGCGCTCGGCCCCTGTCAGAAGTCCAAGCCGGCCTGGCAGATCTTCTTTCAGACCAGCGATATCACTGGAACCGTCGACCGGGCGAATCAGGCCGGTGGGGACGTGCGGGCCGAGCCGATGGAGGTGTTCACCGAAGGTACCTTGGCGGAACTTGCCGACCCGCAGGGTGCGCCGTTCTCACTTTGGCAGGGTCGTGACACCGCCGGTGTCGACGTCATGCACGTGCCGGGCGCGGCCACCTACTTCGAGCTGTACACCGGGGACAGTGCCGGAGCCCAGGAGTTCTACCGTTCGGTATTCGACTGGTCGTACTCCGATCACCAGCTTCCACCCGGTATCGCGAGCGAGGTTTACACGCACGTGACGGCCCAGGGTGCGGACAACCCGTTCGCCGGAATCTTCCAGCTGCCGTCCGAAATGCTGCCTGCCGGGCCGTATTGGCAACCGTATTTCCAAGTTGAGGACGTGGACGCGACCATCGAGATCGCCCGTAACAAGGGCGCTTCGATAATGATGGGGCCGAAGGACATCCCCGACGCCGGTCGCATTGCGATCATGCACGATGAACAGACCGCGACGTTCGGGATCCTCGCCCCCGCCCGTCGCTAAGGATCACGTCCGGACACGGTTGGTCGGGTGGCTCTGCTGCCGGGCCAACCGTCTGTCCGGAGAAATCGCAGCATGGAACCACCGGCATCACGCCGCGAGCATGATCGGGGCCAATAAGCGCTGACGGCCGTGGTGTCGTGACGCTGTTAATCGCGCGCGGTTAGTCGCCGAAGTCGGTGAGTCGGGACTGTCCGTCGGTAACCTCCTTGCCGATGTTCGGGTTGCGAGCCGCGTTGATCAGTAGCTGGCGCAGATAGAAGTCCAGTGGAACGTTTTCTTGGTCGGCTCGGTGTTCTAGGGTTTCGACCGCCCATTGCGGTACCCCGGCAATTTTGAGGTCGCTCATACTCCTAATTTGATCATGTCTCGCAGTTTTTCGGCAAGCAGTACTGGATTATCGGCGTCGTGCGAGTAGGGGCGCCGATAGAACGGCGATGAGGGCCATGGCTCCGCAGAGGGTCGCGAATCCCCATTTCTCGACGATGGGGCCGCTGGCCAGACCGGATATGACGGCCGCAAGACCCATGGTGAGGTCGGAGAACCCTTGGGTGGAAGGTCGGTCGTCGGGTCCGACGGCGCCGGTGAGACGGGTTGCCGACGCGACGGTCAGCGCAGACCATCCAAACCCGAGGAGGGCAAGCCCGAGGGTGAGTTGCAGGTGGGCCGACGCCGGTGCCGTGCCGCTGACGCCGCAGGCGAGTATCAAGAGCGTGAGCCCGATGAGCCCCACGGTTCGCGATCCCCATCGATCGGTGAGGTGACCGAAAACGGGGGCGAGCGCGTACATTCCTCCGATGTGCATGCCGATGACGATTCCGATGATGCTGAGGGCGGTTTCGAGGTTGTCTGTTCCGTGTTTTATGTGGATGGAGGTCATGGTCATGACGCCGACCATGGTGAAGTGTGCGACGACGGCCATGAGTACGGCAGATCGGATGATGGGGTTTTGTCGGGCGAGGTGGAGCCCGTGGGCGATGGATTTTTTGGTGGTGTCGGTTGGGGTGGGTGCTAGGGAGCGGGCGTGGAGGAGTGGGTCGGGTCGTAGTAGGAGGAGGCTGAGGGTGGCGGCGCTGGCGGCGACGCTTCCGGTGATGACGACGGGTCCGAGGTATTGGGGTCCTCCGAGGTTGTCGCTCCACCAGCTGTTGGTGAGGGCGGCGAGGCTGGGGCCGAAGACCGATCCGATGGTGACGGTCCATACGACGATGGAGAGGTGGGTGCCGCGTTTGTGGGGTGGGGCCAGGTCGGCTCCGGCGAAGCGGCCCTGGTGGTTGGCGCAGGAGGCGGCGCCGACGAGGAAGAAGCCGATGACGGCGGTCCCGACGTTGGTGGTGTGGAGGGCGAGGATGATGAGGAGGGCCCCGACGGTGGCG
Organism: Haloglycomyces albus DSM 45210; assembly: GCF_000527155.1. Taxonomy (NCBI): domain Bacteria; kingdom Bacillati; phylum Actinomycetota; class Actinomycetes; order Glycomycetales; family Glycomycetaceae; genus Haloglycomyces; species Haloglycomyces albus. The sequence continues at coordinate 89,546 of NZ_AZUQ01000001.1, forward strand.
GTGAGGTAGGCGAAGGCGAGGCCGCCGCGTCGGCCCCAGCGTTCGGTGGCGGCGACGGTGGGGATGACGATGAGGGCGGCGCCGGCGACGAATAGGCTTTGTGCGATTCCGGCGAGCGCGGAGGAGCCGGTGAGGTCTTCCATCATGATGGCGCCGATGGCGATGGTGGTGGAGACGGAGAGGCCGCCCATGGTTTGTAGTGCGCTGAGGGAGGCGAGGCTGCGTTTTTGGATGGCGGTGGTATCGGTTGTTTGGGTGGTCACCGGGGGCCTTTCTGTGGATGGTTGTTGTGGCCGGTGTGGGGTCCTTTCTGGATTTTGTAATGGGCGTCGTTATTGGGTGATTGGTTTTGAGGTTGTTGGACGTTGCTTTTTTGTTATGTTTTCCGCAGATTGTCACTGCCATGGTCCGGGACGGAATTGGCGGATGCAACATTTGTGCTATGAGCAATGATTTTTCCCCCACCGCGCGCACGACCCCTCGGCGGCATTCGGAGCGAATGGGCTATGAGGAACGGGCGGTGCATGAGGTTTTGGACGAGGCGCTGTACTGCACGGTGTCGTTTGTGGGTAGTGATGGCACTCCGCAGGTGATTCCCACGTTTCATGGTCGCATTGGGAATCGACTGTATTTTCACGGTTCGACGGGTTCGACCGTGGGCTTGGCCGATGAGAGCGGCTTCGCGGTGGCGGTCAATGCGACTGTGGTGGACGGTTTGGTTTTCGCTAAGTCATGGCCGAATCATTCGTCCAATTATCGAAGTGTGATCGCGCATGGTGTGGCGCGTACGGTCACGGATGCGGACGAGAAGTGGGCGGCGATGCGTGCTTTGATCGACCGGATGGAAGCGGGCCGTTCGGATGTTACTCGGCCGCCGGATGCCAAGGAGGACGCTCAGGTGCGTTTTCTCTATCTGGATTTGGACGAGGTGGGAGTCAAGGTGAGAGAAGGCCTGGCGGCTGAGGTGGCCGCTGATGCCACTGTGGACTGTGAGACGGGCATCGCGCCTGTTCGTACCGTGGTCCATCCACGCGAGTGAAACGGTCGTAGTTCAATTCCTAGGGCCCACCGTCATTTCGACGGTGGGCCCTTTTTCTGTCTTCAGTCGCGCAAGAGCATTCCCACGCAAGAGCCTTGCATTTGAGGCACTTTTGCAAGAGTTTTCGTAAACTTGTAATTTCATTCATATTATGTTAATTTTTTCCCACAATTTCATGACTGTCACTGTCTTAGGATTTTTCCCGGAGAGGAGTGCACGATGCGGCGTATTGGTCGATATACCGCGGGTGCCTTGACTGCAGTGCTTGCCCTCACCGCCTGCAATGAGCCCGATAAAGACGACGACCCTCAAGCGGAGCCGTCTCCCCTTGGAGACGTGCTGTGGAGTTCCGAGCCCACCGATAGCCAATTGGCACAACTGGCGCAACAGGAAACCCACCCCTCCGAACAGTTCTACTTCATTCTGACCGATCGTTTCGCCGACGCTAAGAGCGATAACAACACCGGCGGCATCGACGGTGGAGCGCTGGACCACGGCTACGACCCCACCTCGGAGCAGTTCTATCACGGCGGCGACCTGGCGGGCGTCGAAGAAAATCTGGACTACATCGAAGGTCTGGGAACGACGGCGCTGTGGTTGACGCCCATTGTGGTCAACGCTCCGGTGCAGAGTTCGGAGGAGTGGACCGGAGCCGGGTACCACGGCTACTGGGGCCTCGACTTCCTCCAAGTCGACCCACACCTGGGCACCATGGACGAATTGCAGAGCCTCATCGATTCGGCGCACGATCGCGAGATGAAGGTCTACTTCGACATCGTCGTCAACCACACCGCCGACGTCATCGAATACTCCGACGGAGATAACAGCTATATCTCCAAAGAGGACTCGCCGTACACCGATTCCTCGGGCCGGCCTTTCGACGACGCGGAGTATGCCGATGGGGACGAGTTCCCCGACGTTAATTCCGATTCCTTCCCGCACTCACCGGTCGTCCCGGAAGGGAAGGAGAACCTGAAGAACCCCGAGTGGCTCAATGACGTCACCAATTACCATAATCGGGGTGACTCCACCTGGACGGGCGAATCGGTCACGTACGGCGATTTCGTAGGTTTGGATGACGTATGGACCGAACGTCCCGGCGTCGTAGACGGCTGGGTAGACGTCTACAGCGAGTGGATCTCCTCGTTTGGCATCGACGGATTCCGTATCGACACCGTCAAGCACGCCAACATGGAATTCTGGCCTCGATTCATGTCGGGCATTTCCGAAGCGGCCGAGACGGCGGGAATCGATTTTTTCAGTTTCGGCGAAGTTTATTCCGGTGACCCTCGGGAAACGAGCCCGTATGTCCGACAAGGCAAACTCGACGGCGTCCTCGACTTCGGCTTTCAAGCGAACGCGTCATCGTTCGCGCTGGGAACGGATTCAGGGGACGGGTTGGCCGAACTCTACACGCACGACTCATTGTTCACCGCCCGCGACACCGACGCACGCAACCTGCCGACCTTCCTGTCCAACCACGACATGGGGCGTTTGGGCCTGTCGATTACGTCCGACACCCCTGAGCACGAATGGGTGGACCGCTCCGTTCTCGCTCACCAGCTTATGTTCCTCACACGTGGACAACCGGTGGTCTATTACGGAGACGAACAGGGATTCGTGGGGCACGGCGGAGATGACGCCTCGCGACAGAGTCTCTTCGCCTCTCAGGTGTCCGAATGGGACAACCTTCCCTTGATCGGCACCGACTCCACCCATGCGCAAGACAATTACGACACCACGCACCCGTTGTACGAGGCCATTGCCGAACTGGGACAGCTGCGCGGCGATCATCCCGCACTGTCGGACGGAATACAGGTCACCCGCAGCGCGGGAGACGGCGTCTTCGCCTTCTCCCGCTTCGATCCTTCCAGCGGACGCGAGTATCTGGTGGTGTCGTCCAATGCCTCCAGCAGTAAGACCCTGACGCTGGAGACCGACTCCGAGTCCTTTGAGGCTATATACGGTTCGGCCGACATATCCATGGACGGAACCAACGCCACCGTCACACTCGACGGACGCGATTCGGTCGTACTTCGCGCAGAAGGGACAACGAATACCGAAGGTGATCCGACCATCCAGCTCGATCTCGCCGAGGAATCCGCCTCCATAGCGCACATCGACGCCGACGCCGGAGGAGATCGTCTGACCAAGGTCGCCTACGCCGCCACGGTCGACGGAGAGAACTGGTTCTACCTCGGTACCGCACCCGGTCCTCAGGAGGCCATCGCCTTCGATCTCAACGGCCTTAGCGGAGGCACCGAACTCACGGTCAAGGGCGTCGCGGTCAATCGCCACGGTGACACCGCCTCCAATCAGGCGACCACGATCGTTGCCACCCCCGATCAACCGGGCGACTCCCCCGGTCATGCCACCGTTCACTTCAACGGGGACGCCGAGAAGTGGGGACTGTACGTCTGGGGCGATGTGGCGGACGAATCCTCACGCTCATGGCCCGACAGTATTCCCTTCAACGCCGAGACCGACTGGGGTTCCTTCGCCACCGTCCACTTGGCACCCGACGCGAGCAATGTGGGATTCCTCGTCATCGACGAGAACGGCAACAAACTCGTGGAATCCGACCGTGAATTCAATCCGTCGGAGAACAATGAAATCTGGTTGTTCGACGACAGTGAAGAGGTGGCCACCTCGCCTCCGAGCGACTGGACGGTTCCAGGAGAGGACGATCCCAACACCGCCGTCCTGCACTATCAGCGCGACGACGGGGATTACGACGGCTGGGAAGCCCACGTCTGGACGGGAGCGGCCAACCCGACCGAATGGGACGACGGAATAGCTCCCACCACGGTGGACCGTTTTGGAGCCGTCTTCGAAATCCCGCTGGCCGACGGTGCCGACGGTCTCTCCTACATTCTGCATCGCGGCGATGAGAAAGACCTTCCCGACGACCAGTACCTCGACTTCAGCGAATACGGAACCGAGGTGTGGCTGACGGAATCGACGCCCGGGTATCTCTACCCTGGTAGCGGCAGTGCCGGCGACAGTTCAAACGAACTTGATCTGACGCAGCAACGCGCGTACTGGCTCGACGACACCACGGTGGCACTACCGGACCGCGAGACGGACGGGAAGGTGTATCGGCTGCATTCCAGTACGGACGGCACCATGTCGGCGTCCGACGGCAGCGTGGAGGGAGCCGAAGAGTCGCACGAGATGGTCGCCCTGGGCGGAATGCCGGAACGACTCCGGCAGCGCTTCCCACATTTGTGGGATTACCAGGTCTTCCAAGTGGAGGCCGATGCCCGAGCACTCGCCCGGACGCAATTGGCCGTCACCGAAGAACGACACGACGGCGACGTTCTCAACGCCACCGGCATCCAGATCGCCGGGCTGCTCGACGACCTCTATGCCGAATCGGCCGCCGCGACCGAGCTGGGGGTGACTTGGACGAACAAGAAACCCACGCTGTCGGTATGGGCCCCAACGGCCCGCGAGGTCGAACTGGAGCTGTACGACACTCCGGAAGCCGAACCCACCATCCACGCCATGGATTACGACTCCGACAGTGGAGTGTGGAGTGTGAACGGTAAGAAGTCCTGGGACCGCTCGTACTACCGGTTCCGAGTCGACGTGTGGCAGCCCGCCATCGGAGATTTCGACACCGCGTCGGTCACCGACCCGTATGCCGTGTCCCTGGCGACCGACTCCACACACAGTCAGATCGTCAACCTGGACGACGCGGATCTGAAGCCCGACGGCTGGGACGAATACGACAAACCCGACGCCGTCGATCTGACGGCGACCCACGTTTGGGAGGTACAGGTTCGAGACTTCTCCATCGCCGACGCTTCCGTCGACGAGGAACTGCGGGGAACCTACCTGGCGTTCACCCAGGACGACTCCACCTCGGTACAGCACCTCAAGGAACTCGCCGAAGCGGGCCTGACCCACGTACATCTACAGCCCACCTTCGACATCGCCACTATTCCGGAAGGCGAATCCTCGACTGTTGACTGCGATTTGGAACAGTTCGCCGCCGATTCGCCGCAGCAGCAGGAATGCGTCGGCGACGTACGCGGCGACGATGCCTACAACTGGGGCTACGATCCCTATCATTTCAACGCGGTGGAAGGCTCCTACGCCACCGATCCGCAAGGTACACAACGTATCTTGGAGTACCGGCGGATGGTCAAAGCGCTGAACGATCTCGGCCTGCGGGTGGCGGTTGACGTGGTGTACAACCACACCAGCGCTTCGGGCACCGACGCCACGTCGGTATTCGACCGCATCGTCCCCGGCTATTACCATCGCCTAGACGAAACCGGCGCAGTCACCACCTCGACCTGCTGTGCCAATACCGCACCCGAACACGCGATGTTCGATAAGTTCATTGTGGATTCGGTGACTACCTGGGCGGAAGCCTACCGGGTCGACGCTTTCCGCTTCGACCTGATGGGGCACCATCCGAAGTCGAACATGCTCGCCGTTAAGGAAGCCGTGGAGGCCGTCGACGACGACATCCTCGTATACGGGGAGGGATGGAACTTCGGCGAAGTGGCCGACAACGCCCGCTTTGAACAGGCGACCCAACCCAACATGGGCGACACGGGCATCGCCACGTTCAACGACCGTCTGCGTGACGCGGCACGCGGCGGCGGACCGTTCGACGACGACCCCACCATTCCCGGCTGGGGCAGTGGGATGGACCCCGACTCCTCAGGGCACGCCACCGACCTGGTCAAACTGGGTCTCATTGGCAATCTCGCCAATTATGAGCTGGTCACCCACGACGGAACGACCGCCCTAGGATCCGAGATTGACTACAACGGTCAGCCCGCCGGTTACGCCGAACAACCCGATGAAGTGGTCAATTATGTGGACGCCCACGACAATGAGATCCTCTTCGACGCCTTGGCCTACAAATTGGACGAAACCACCTCGTCGACCGATCGGGCGCGAGCGCAATTGCTGAACCTCGCCACGACATTGTTCAGTCAAGGGGCAAGCCTGAATACCGCCGGTACGGAGATTCTGCGGTCGAAGTCGCTGGATCGGGACTCCTATGATTCGGGCGATTGGTTCAACGCCATTCGCTGGAACTGCTGGAACGATGAATCGGTTGACGGTTTCGGCAGCAGCACGAACGGCTTCCCGGGTGGTCTTCCGCCGGCGTGGACGAGTGAGCACCATTGGGACTATGCCGAGGACACTCTCAATGCGGTGGCGACGCCGGATTGTGACGATATCGCTCTGGCGCACGGTAAGTATCTGGAGCTGCTGCGGGTGGCGTCGTCGACCGAGGCGTTCAGTTTGGGTGATGCCGAGGAGATCGCCGATCGCATCTCCTTCCCTGAATTGGAGGGTACGGATAATCCGGGAGCGATCGCCATGTCCATTGACCTTGACGGTCTGGACGACCGGTTCAATCGAGTCGTGGTGGTGTTCAATAACGACACCGGCGACCTGTCGGCTGATCTCGACGGTTGGGGCGGATCGGATTTGGAGCTGCATCCGGCGCTGGCCGATTCGGTGGACGCCGATATGGCGCAGGCGGACTTCACCGATGGAGCGGTGACGGTTCCGGGTTTGAACGTGGCGGTGTTCGTCGGTTAGTCGAGCACGTTTACGGTGACGAGGGAGAGCCTGCCTGGCGGGTTTCTCCCTCGTTTTCTTGTTTTTCCATCCGCACGACCGCGTTCAGGCCGCCGATGGCCAGTGCGCCGAGTACCAGTCCGAAGAACATGTGGAACGGCCAGGAGGTGTCGCTGTCGGGTCGGCTTTCGACGGCGAGACTCATGTCGGCGGTGGCCCAGGTCAGCGAGTGCCGTACGAAGGTCAGGAAGTCGCGGTTCTCCCAGTGATCGAAGGCCGAGCCGAGGGTCGTCACCATCGTGGTGGATTGATCGTCGAGACCGGCGACGGGACGGGATTCGTGTGAGTTTCCGGCCGTGATGAGGGTCTGATGGGTCGTTTCGGGGTCGTCGTCGTTCAGTTTGAGGTAGTCGGGTGGGGCTTTGAGTTCCATCTCCGATTCGGTGTCGAAGAAGTCCTCCGCCACGCCGGTGATGGACATGGTGGCGTTGTGGTTGCCGAACTGGTCGTTGGGTTCGATGTCGATACCCGGGTAACCGTTGTCGGTCGCGGCGACCACGAGGAGGGAACCGCCTCCCTCCGCATAGGCGGTGAGTTCGTCCCAGTGGCCGGGCGACAGATCCGGGGTGTCGAAGGCGATGACGGCATTGAAGTGGTGCAGCGTTTCGCCGGACGTTTCGACCGAGAAGCCCCAACGGCGTCCTTCCATTTCCAGGCGTTGCTGTGCGTAGGCGTGCAGGGAACCGGTCTCGGGATCGTCGCCGTTGAGGAGGAGGACGGACGGCTGCTCCCGGGCCTGGGCCGGGACGGCGGGTGCGGCGAGCGCCACGGTCATGATCAGGAGGAGGAACAGTCGCGCCATGGCCTTAGGTTAGCAGTGGTCGGCTGGGGCGGTGTGTCCCTGCCGGAGGCGACGCCGGTGGTTGTCGGTGTTGGGGATCGCCTCCGGGTCGGGTTTAGTCGTAGAGGGTTTTGGCGAGGCGTTTCTGTGCTATCCAGATTCCGCCGACGGCGAGGAGTATGAGGTAGCCGATGTGCACCAGGATCATGGGGCCGACGGTGGCGAGGCTGATGGATCGGACCATTTCAATGCCGTGGTAGAGCGGCATGAGGTAGACGATGGGTTTCACGGCTTCGGGGTAGGTTTCGACGGGTATGAAGGTTCCGCCGAAGAGGAACATGGTGTAGACGACGGCGATGAGCCAGTCGAAGTCGGTCCAGTCGCGGAACAGGGTGGCCAGAGTCAGTCCGATGCCGGAGAAGGCCAGTGAGATGAACAGGCACGCCGGTATGGCGAGGATGGCCCAGACGTTGTTGAGTAGTCCGAAGGCGCCCATGGCGGCAACGAACATGACGATGTAGATGGAGCCGCGCACCATGGCCCAGGCGACTTCTCCGAGGGCGATGTCCCAGGGGCGTAGTGGGGTGTTGAGGATCCCGTCGTAGATCTTCATCCATTTGGTTTTGGCGAAGACGTTGATGGAGGTTTCCAGTAGTACGCCCATCATGGCGGCGTTGGCCAGGATGGCGGGGGCGACGTAGGCGGTGTATTCCACTTCGCGTCCGCTGGGGAGGGTGAAGGTGCCGACGAGGGAGCCGACGCCGAATCCGAAGGCGAAGAGGAACAGGAGTGCTTCGATTCCGCCGGAGGCGACGAGGATCCATTGGCGACGGTAGGCGAAGAGGTTGCGGTTGAGCATGGCCGCGGGGCGTTGCCAGCGGCTGCGGAGTGTGTGATGGGTCAGTAGTGTCATGTGGCGGTACCTAGAAGTTCAGTCGTTTGGTCACGATGCGACGGGCGGCGAACCAGCCGGCGGTCCCCAATGCGAGCAGGTAGAGGACGTGGAGTGCGGGGTGGAGGGTGGATTCGATGCCGGTATGGGCGGTGGTGCGGCCCAGTTCGACTCCGTGCCAGAGGGGTGAGGCCCAGCCGAGCGGTTGCAGGAACAGCGGCATCTGGGAGATGGGGAAGAAGACTCCGGAGAACAGGGTGATGGGCATGACGGCGAAACGGAACACGACGTTGAGCATCGTTTCGTTGTCGATCGCCGAGCACCAGGTGAAGATCCAGGGCGCGCAGGCGAAGGAGACGATCATGGCGATGGGCACGAGTAGTACGGCTCCGTAGGAGGTGAAGACGCCGAACAACGTGAGCACGAGGAAAACGAAGGTGCAGGAGACGGTGGCTCGAAACAGGATTCCGTACAGCAGGTGCCCGTTGAGAATGTCGACCGGACGCAGCGGGCTGACGCGTTGGCTGAGGTATTGGCTGCCCCAGTCGCGGTATCCGCCGTAGACGGGGTAGATGAAGTCGCTGCTGGCGAGGGTGACAGCGACCATTCCCACGATGCCCGGGGCGATGAATTCGGCGTATTCCATTCCTCCCAGGGAGGATGAATCCACGTATTGACCGACGCCGAGTCCGATACCGATCATGTACAGAATCGGCATGACCAGGGCCGAAAAGATCGATCCGGTCCAAGAGCGGCGGTAGTTGACGAAGTGCAGGTACGACGCTCGCCAAGCACCGGCCGGGTAGCTGAGTGTCGCTTTGTCGGTAGGGGTTGGTTGGGCCAGTTGAGTCATGGAGCTCCCATCGCAAGATGACTACGGCTATTGGACAACGGGTGTGGTCGGTTCGAGATGTCGACGTGGAACGACGTGTTCGCTCCCTTAACGACAGTGGGTGCCACGTTAGGTTTCGTCCGCGCCCAACTGTCGTCCCGTCAAACGTAGGAAGACGTCTTCCAGGGTCGCCCGGCGATCGTAGATGCTGGTGGGTTCGATCTGTCGCGCGCTGAGTTCGGTGAAGGTGGCGGCGGAGTCGTCGGTGTAGACCAATACCCGGTCGGGAAGCGGTTCGATTTGATTTCCGGCCCCGTCCAGGCGTTCGGCGATCTCGACCAGCTCGGAGGTGCGCCGGGCACCGAAGCGCAGTTCCACGACCTCTTTGGTCACGTGGGTTTCGATCAGTTGCCGGGGTGAGCCTTCGGCGATGATCTTACCCTCGTCCATAACCACCAGACGGTCGCACAGCTGTTCGGCCTCGTCCATGTAGTGCGTGGTCAGCAGGATGGAGACGCCGCGTTGCTTGAGTTGGAAAAGGCGTTCCCACACCAGGTGGCGCGCTTGCGGGTCGAGCCCGGTGGTGGGTTCGTCCAGAATGATCAGGTCGGGTTCGTTGATCAGTCCCCGGGCAATGCACAGACGCCGTTTCATTCCGCCTGAGAGGTTGTCGACCTTGTCGTCACGACGTCCGGTCAGCTGCACGAAGTCCAGGAGATCGTTGGCGCGACGCCGCGCTTCCTTACCCTTGATGCCGAAGTAGCGGGCGTAGACGACCATGTTCTCAAAAACGCTCAACATGCTGTCCAGGTTGTTGTCCTGTGGCACGACACCGAGACGGGAGCGAATGGCGACTCCGTCCTGCGAGGTGGAATGCCCGAATACCTGTAGAGATCCCGAGGTCGGTTCGCTCACCGTTCCGATCATTCGCATGGTGGTCGATTTGCCTGCGCCGTTGGCTCCGAGGAATCCAAAGGCCTCGCCCCGATCAATGTGGAAATCGATCCCTCTGACCGCTTCGAAATCGCCGTATTTCTTGGTGAGGGAGTTCGCTTCCACCAGGACGGGAACGGTGGATTCGGCTGGAGCGTCGCGTTCGGTGAGTTGTTCAGCCATTGTACGAGACTAACTCACCGCGCCCCCGATCGGCGATCGGTTTTCCCGCGCGGGACGACGCGGCACCGTATCAATCACTCGCCTTGTCGCGCAGGGCCCGCAGCTGCTTTTCGGCCGCCACCAGCTCTCCGAACAGACGCATGTACTCCTCTTGATCGTTGGAGGGGTTCACCCGTTTCAACCGCTGCTTCATCTCCTCCACGTCCCGTGCCACCACGGGACGCTGGATCTGCGCCAACAAACGTTGCACGTAGTGATGATCGGGTGCGGAGTCGATGAACAACGGCTCAACGACCAGTTCATTGACCAACGCGCTCGCCGCCATGTCGTCGCAGGCGGCCACGACCTCACTTGCCCAGTTCGCCCCGGCCGTCGCAGCCGAACCCGCTCCCCCGGCCCGTGCGATGGCCTCGCGGATGACACGGTACTGGCCCTCGGTGTAGACGGTGGAGTCCACCTCGTCGAAGTACGGACCGGCGAGCGCGGGGTTCTGTAGCGCCAGTTTCAACGCCTCACGTTGCGCCTGAGCGATCACGGGATCGGTCTGGTGGGTGGGGCGACGGGTCGTCGACGATTCCGGGCGAGCGCCCTGGCCGTGGCGTGCGTTGCGTACGGCGCGTTTCAGGTCTGCTTCGTCGGCGCCGACGGCGGCGGCGATGGTTTTGACGTAGTCGTTTTGGTAGACGCCCGATTTGAGGGCTCCGAGGATCGGTACGACCGCTTGTTGTGCGTGGGTGCGGCCTTCCGGGGTGTCGAGGTCGTGTTTTTGGATCTCGTTGTCGAGCACGAATTTGGCGAGCGCTTCGCGTGAGGCGATGAGGTCGTGGACGGCCTGGTCTCCTTTGTTTTGGCGGAGTTCACAGGGGTCCATGCCGTCGGGAGTGATGGCGACGAAGGTGTTGGCGATGAATTGTTGATCGCCTTGGAAGGCCTTTCGCGCGGCGCGCATTCCCGCCTCGTCGCCGTCGAAGGTGAAGATGATTTCGCCGGTGTAGGAGTCGGAGTCGAAGAGGAACCGCCGCAGCAGGCGAATGTGTTCGCTGCCGAAGGCGGTGCCGCAGGTGGCGACGGCGACGGGGACCCCGGCGAGGTGTGCGGCCATGACGTCGGTATAGCCTTCCACGATGGCGACTCGACCGCTGTGGGCGATGTGTTTGCGCGCCAGGTCGATACCGTAGAGGACCTGGGATTTCTTGTACAGCGGTGTCTCGGGCGTGTTGAGGTATTTGGGGCCCGGGTCGTCGTCGCTGAGTTTGCGGCCTCCGAAGCCGATGGTGGCTCCGGAGGTGTCGCGGATCGGCCAGATGAGGCGTTGTCGGAACCGGTCGATCAGGTTTCCGGTGCGGGCGGGTTTGGCGAGTCCGGCGGCGGTGATGTCGTCGGCGCTGAATCCTTTGGCGCGTAGGTGTTTGGTGAGTGCGTCCCAGCTGTCGGGGGCGAAGCCGCAGCCGAAGTGTTCGGCGGCGTCTTTTCCGAATCCGCGGCCGGTGAGGAATTCGCGGGCGATGGAGGCGTCGGGGGCGGTCAGGTGTTGCTGGAAGAATTCGGTGGCGGTGCTGTTGATGTCGAGGAGTCGCTGTCGTTGCCCGGGTTTGTGTCGGGGGCTGGAGCGGCGGCCCGCGTCGTCTTCGTAGGTCACTTGGAATCCGGCTTTGGCGGCGAGGCGTTCCACCGCCTCGGCGAAGGACAGTCCGTCGGCTTCCATGAGGAAGGTGATGGCGTCTCCGCCGACTCCGCAGCCGAAGCAATGGTAGACCCCGCGTGCGGGGGTGACGTTGAAACTCGGGGAGCGTTCGTCGTGGAAGGGGCACAGCCCCATCTGGTTTCCGCCTCCGGCGTTGCGCAGGGTGACACGCTCCGAGATGACGTCGGCGATGTCGATTTGTTCGCGTACACGCTGAATGTCCGCTTGGCGGATCCGTCCTGCCACTTCTCCCCTCCTGACCGTTCGGATTCCCATTGTGCCTCACCGGCCGAGTGCAAGAACACTGACTTGAGGCCAACTGTGCTCTTCATTTCCAGCTCGTTCACCGTTAAGCTAGAGAGAAGCACACCATACAGGCGGTACCGGGCAAATTGGACGCATCGGGCGTCTCTGTTCGTCACGCATGCGGAGCCCTGGGGATTCGCACGGAGACTCGAACGGAGCCCCGCCCTTTGCTCACGAGTTCTCGAACACGCCTTGGTGACCACGCCTCAGTACCATTGATGAGAGTCAGCTAGCCTAGCCAATCATGCCGGATGTCCCGAATTCTTCGCAGCCGCCCGCAGTGCCGCCGAGTTGGCCGCCTGCGGATGACGCCGCCGCAGCACCCGATACCAATCCGCCGGTCGTGAAAGCGCGCGGTGTGGGGCGGATGGGATCCGACACCATACCGGAACAGGCGGATTATTGGTCGGGGACGGACGGCGCGGTCCCTCCTTCGACTCCGCAACTGCCAGCCACGGAGGAAGCAGCCAGCCCTATGACAGGCGAATACGAGCGGTCATCTCAGCCGGAGGCCCCAGCCACACCCGCTTCGTCGGGATTCGACGGACGTGAACCCTGGTCGGCTCCTCCCGAATCCAACGACCCTGCCCCGTCGCCCGAAGCGGGCCTGCCACGTCGGCAGTCTCCACCGGCCTCGCAGCTTCCCCGAGAACCGTGGTCCTCCCCTCCTCCCTCACAGCCGTCACCGCCGGTCACCTCCCAGCCGCAGAGCCAACCCGGCCCGTCGGCGGCACCGGCTCCGCTGTCGGAACCGACCCCGCGAGCTGACAACGCCCTTCCCAGCGCCGGTGGCCCACCGCCCGGATCGTCATCGCTCCCGCAGGCCGGTCCCGCTCCGCAAGCGGGACGTCCGCCGCAAGCGGAATCACCGCAGGCGCCGCCGCGACCCGGCCCGGATCACGCCTCGACCTCGGGTAACGACCAACACGGTTTTGGTGCGCCATACGGAACGTCGGGCGCGGCCCCCACGGCCGCGCCAGGGACGCCTCCGTCACCGCCCTCGCCTTCCGGCTCTCCGACACCCCCTCCCGACGACGGCGACGCCACTCTCGTCATCCGATTGCCACAGTTCCTGCGTAAAAAGAAATCCGACGGTGAAGAGGACAAACCGGCCGTACCGCCCACCCACACGAAGGTGCGCTACGCCCTGTACGCCATCGGCGCGGTCATCGTTCTGGGCATGATCATCGGGATCGTTATCATGCTGGGCACCTCGCCGGGCGGCGGCGACGAAGAGCCCGGTTCCGGGGAAAGCTCCACGCAGCAGGACGACAGCGGCGAAGAATAGTCGACGCACAGATGTGGATGAACAGAATTAACGAGGTGTGCTGTGACAGTCATTGAATCGCCCGTGGACGAACACGCTCCCACCCTGCCGAGTGAACTCGATGCGCTTCGCCTCGGCGATCACACGCTGCCGGTTCCGGTCGTCCTGGCGCCGATGGCCGGCATCACCAATCTGCCGTTTCGGCAACTCTGCCGCGAGCAGGGCGCGGGGGTCTTCGTGTGCGAAATGATCACCACCACCGCTTTGGTGGAACGCAACCCCAAGACGATGCGGTTGGTGGAGTTCGAAAAGGATGAGAAGCCGCGCTCGCTGCAGTTGTACGGTGTCGATCCCGAGAGCATGCGTCGGGCCGCCGCCATGGTCGTCGAGGAAGACCTGGCCGATCATATCGATTTGAACTTCGGGTGCCCGGTCCCCAAGGTGACACGACGCGGCGGTGGATCGGCATTGCCCTGGAAACGGCGATTGTTCGGCGACGTGGTGTCGGCGGCCGTAGCCGAGGCCCAACCGGCGGGAGTACCGGTGACGGTCAAAATGCGCAAGGGCATCGACGACGACCACCTTACCTACCTCGACGCCGGACGGATCGCCGAGGACGCCGGAGCGGCCTGGGTCGCCCTACACGGGCGCACCGCCGCCGAACGCTACTCCGGCCACGCCGACTGGGACGCCATCCGGCGTCTCAAAGAACACGTCTCCCTACCCGTCCTCGGCAACGGCGACATCTGGGAGGCCGACGACGCGCTCCGCATGGTCACCGAGACCGGCTGCGACGGTGTCGTCGTGGGACGCGGCTGCCTGGGACGACCGTGGCTCTTTTCCGACTTGGAAGCCGCTTTCCGAGGCCGACCCGATCGTCATCTCCCCGACCTGGGGCAGGTGTCACGACTGATGGCCCGCCACGCGCGCCTCTTGGTGGACTGGTTCGAACAGGCCGAGTCGTACGAAGCGCGCCGCAACATATCCGCCGAAAAGCACGGCTGCACCGAGTTCCGCAAACACGTCTCCTGGTACCTGAAGGGCTTCCCGGTGGGGTCCCAGCTGCGACGCTCCTTGGCGATGATCTCCACCTTGGAAGAGCTGGACGAGCTACTGGTAGAGCTGGACGACACCGCGCCGTTCCCCCGCGAGATACTCGGTAAACCGCGTGGGCGCACCAACAGCCCCGGCAAGGTCAGTCTCCCCGACGGCTGGCTCGACGACCAGGATGATCGCAGCGTTCCAGTTGGCGCGGAAATCGATTCCTCCGGTGGTTGACTCCCACCGGTGGTCGCACCGCATGATCACTCGCTCACTGAGTCGGAGAGTCGACACTCACATTTCCCATATCTTGGGACGATTGGCGGCCTTATCTAAGGCTGTCAAGTAACCTTAGCCCCAAGTTCGGTGTGAAGCTGGTCGCATGTCGGTAACTTTTCACGTTATTTCAGCGTTTAGCCTCACGTCCGGTCCTACAATGCGCTTTACTGTGGAGTGGAGGACATCGACGTCAACCACCGAAGTGAAGCGTGTGGACCGCAAATATTGCAGGGTCACCACATCACATAAAGGAGCGCCTAGTCATGGCCCAAACAACCGGTGTCAAGGATGAAGAATCCTCGTCTTCTGACAGCGATTCCGATCCCGCACCAGACATCGATCTGTCCGATCTTCCGACCAGTCCGTCGTCACCGGCACCGTTGTGGGCTTCCACCAGCAAGGTGTCATATTCCTGCACCCATACCGAGGATGACGGCCACTCCGATTGGGTCGATTGCGATACGACGATTCACAATGACTAGCCGACGCCATTAATCCATCTCCGCCGCCGGGCCACGTTCACTGGTAGGCAGTTCGCCGGGTAGGCCAATGCCTTGGGTTCACCTGTGGTGCACTGCCTGGTGGGAATCCACCCACCGGGCCACCGCAGCGACGTTCCCGACGGTCCATACCCCGCCCCGGAATGGGCTCTGCGGTTACCCGACGGCCTCGCATCGCCACGGTCACCTGAGTAAGCTGGTCGCCTGAGGAAGCGCGGTCGCCCGAAGAAACCTCCCGGGAGCCTCCGGGAGACGGACAAGGCGGAACGACACACAGCAGGGCTCCTACGGTGCCTTTCCGAATGGAAAACCGCCGTAGGAGCCCTGCTGTGTGTTCTCCCGGTGTGGAGCGGGAAACTTTGCTCCACACCGGGTTCGTCGTTTTTAGTGCAGTTTTAGTGCAGACTCTAGCTGTAGTGCATCTGCTTTAATACTGACGCTTAATTGCGGGCACTTTAATGCAGACGCTCGGCCAGGAAACGCTCCACCTGGTCCAGCGACACACGTTCCTGCTTCATGGTGTCCCGGTCACGAATGGTGACCGCCTGGTCGTCAAGGGTATCGAAGTCGACGGTGACGCAGAACGGCGTACCCACCTCATCGGCACGCCGGTAGCGGCGGCCGATCGCGCCCGCGTCGTCGAATTCGACGTTCCACCGACGCCGGAGCTGAGTGGCCAAGTCCTTGGCCTTCGGCGATAGCTTCTCATTGCGGCTCAACGGAAGCACGGCGGCCTTCACCGGGGCCAGACGCGGGTCGAAACGCATGACCGTGCGCTTGTCCACTCCGCCCTTGGCATTGGGGGCCTCATCGACGTCATAGGCCTCAATCAGGAAGGCGAGAACCATGCGGGTCAAACCGGACGCCGGTTCGATGACGTACGGTGTCCAACGCTCGCCCTTGGCCTGATCGAAGTAGGACAGGTCTTGACCCGAATGCGCGGCGTGAGTGGACAGATCATAGTCGGTCCGGTTCGCCACACCCTCCAGTTCGTCGAACTCCTTGCCCCCGAAGCCGAAGCGATACTCGATGTCGACGGTGCGCTTCGAATAGTGGCTGAGGTCTTCCTTGGCGTGCTCGTGCCGACGCAGGTTCTCCGGTGAGAGTCCAAGGTCGATGTACCAGTTCCAGCGGGCCTCCAGCCAGTATTCGTGCCATTCCTCGTCACTGCCGGGCTCGACGAAGTACTCCATCTCCATCTGTTCGAATTCCCGCGTACGGAAAATGAAGTTCCCGGGGGTGATCTCGTTTCGGAACGACTTACCCACCTGAGCGATACCGAAGGGGGGTTTCTTACGCGCGGAGGTCATCACGTTGGAGAAGTTCACGAAGATCCCCTGTGCGGTCTCCGGGCGCAGGAAGTGCTCGCTGCCCGCACCCTCGACCGCACCCAGGCTGGTGCGCATCAATCCATTGAAGTTGCGTGGCTCGGAGAACGATTGCCGCGCACCACAGTGCGGGCAGGCAATGTCGGCGAGCCCGTTTTCCGGAGGACGGCTGTGCTTGGCCTCGTAGTTCTCCAGAAGGTGGTCGGCGCGGAAACGCTTGTGGCAGGACTGGCATTCGGTGAGAGGGTCGGTGAACTGTTCGACGTGGCCGGACGCCTCCCACACCTGGGGGTTGAGAATGATGGCCGAGTCGAGACCCACGACGTCGTCGCGTTGCCGCACCATCGAGGCCCACCAGTGCTCGCGAAGGTTGTCCTTCAGCTCAACACCGAGCGGACCGTAATCCCAGGCTGACCGGGTCCCTCCGTAAATCTCCGAGGAAGGGAAGACGAAACCACGCCGCTTGGCGAGGCTGATGATGGCGTCATTTCGGTCTTTGGCCATGAGATTCTCCTTTTGCTCTTCCGGCTGGCGGTCGGCGAGACTAAACATCAGTTGTAGCATTCGCGCGCGTATCACGCACGTTGAAATCAGCGGGGCCGTTCTCGCGACAGCATCCACCGAAGGTCATTCGACGGTAGTACGACGGACGGTCACCACGATGGAATCCGGCCTGCTGAGAGTGACAATGCTGAGACACCACCTTACCGCGCAGTCACGTCGACGTGTAGCCGACACCCGCCGGTTGTGGAGTGACCCGACCCTAATCGGCCGCGGTGCCACGCCAACCGCAGACGGCGACGTTCAGGTCACGACCTTCCTGCTCCATGACCACCGTCAGCGTGACCTCCGAACCCTCATCGCTTTCCATGACGACTTCATAGTCCTCATAGGTCGGGATCAGACGGTCGACCTCCCACTCTTGGCCTTCCCATTCCTCCCATTCGGAGGTGTAGGCACTGGAGGGACGTTTTTGCAGTTCACCGCAGAGACTGGCATAGGCTTCGTCCCACGATCCGCTGGAGACGCTCGCCATGAATTCTTCCGCCGAGGATTCGATGTTGCGCTGCAGCCCTTCGTCGATCTTAACCAGAGCGGTAACGAACGCCACGCCAATACCCGAACAGAGTACGACACCGAGAACAATCGGAACGATGACCTTCAACGCGGTACGTCCCGCGTTCCTCTCGGTGGGAGGGGCGGCGAAGGGAACATAGATTCCCGGAATGAAGGATTCCTCGGGTTCTTCCTCGCGCGGCCGATTGTCCTCGGCTTCCGACGATAGGACGGCGGCCTCGTCAGACGGTTCGTCCGACTGCTGTTCTCCCTGAGGATCGTCGCGGTCGTGGGGTCGCGGCGTGTCGGTCACGGCTGGTCGCTCCTGCCTATGGTGTCGGGCGAGTGGTCCGAGGTGGTGACGGTGCTGGAAGATCCGGGCTCACACGTCACCAGAGTTTCAAATCCCACCGCTTCGGGTAGTGCCTGTGACAAGAGTGGGGTCGACATTTTCACGTCGTAGCTGGACAGACTGCGACGGTAATCCCCAATATTGTCCCATTCGGTCCACAGTACCCACGTTTCGGGCTCATCGACGGCGCGCGCCACTCCACCTCGGAGGTAGCCCCGGCACCGCGCGAAGGCTTCTAGGGCAGGGGCGGCTTCCTTTTGGAATCGCTCGGGGTCGTCGGTGCTGAATCGATTGATTGCCAACATCAGGCTTAGTCTAATGCGTCGCCACTATGAACCACCCGAGGTGGTGGAACAGGTGGAACACAGACCATGCAGTTCCACGGTATGGCCGACGTCGCTGAAACCGTTCTCCTCCGCCACACGCAGGGCCCATTTTTCCACCGTCGGACCGGAGACCTCCACGGCCGCACCGCAGGAACGACACACCAAATGGTGATGATGCTCGGTGGCCTCACAACGACGATAGAGATAGTCACCCCCGGGCAAACGCAT
Organism: Haloglycomyces albus DSM 45210; assembly: GCF_000527155.1. NCBI lineage: Bacteria > Bacillati > Actinomycetota > Actinomycetes > Glycomycetales > Glycomycetaceae > Haloglycomyces > Haloglycomyces albus. The sequence continues at coordinate 108,186 of NZ_AZUQ01000001.1, forward strand.
GACGTCGACGATGTCGGCGTCCGCCAATGCCTGCAGGGTCCGATATACGGTCGTCAGGCCGATTTTGGACCCACGGCTCTTCAAAATCGCGTGTAGGTCCTGTGCCGAACGGAAGGAGTCCTCTTCCTGCAATAGTTCCATCACCGCGGCCCGCTGTTTGGTGGAACGGGTCATGGAACTGGTTGGTTTCGCCCCTTGAGGGTTCGGCATTAGTGGTGGCCTTCCTGTGCGTGGTGCACCGCGTCGGTCACGATGTGTGCGATGTGGTCGTCTACCAAGCTATAGGATATTTCGCGCCCGGTTCGCGTGCCGTGCACGACCCCGGCGGCGCGCAGAATCCGCAGGTGCTGGCTGACCAACGGCTGGCTGACGTGAAGTGCGTCAACGAGTTCGTGCACATACCGAGGACTGCCGGCCAACTCCATGACGATGGCGATCCGCAAGGGCGCGGATATGGACCGTAGCAGTTCCGCGGCGGCTTCGAAACTCGCGTTGTCGTCCGGATGTCGAGCACCGGATACGGGGTACTCGTCCATTCTGGGCTGATTCTCGTCACTTGGCACTGGTCAACGATATCGCGTCCGCAGCGTCAAGGCCAGTTCCAGCACTGCGTCGCCGCATGATCGCCCGACCGAGTGTGGCGACGACGGTGACCGCAACGAACACGGCGATGGCCAGCAAGACGATCGTCGCTCCGGGGGGTACGTCGAGGCGACCGGCGAGCAGAACTCCGCTTCCCGCCACCAAGGAGCCACCCACCATCGCGATCAGGTACGTGGAACGGAACGAACGTCCAATCTGAGAAGCGGTCACGACCGGAATCACCAACAGCGCCGAAACCAACAGCAGTCCCACCACACGCATCGACACCGACACCACTACGGCCGCCGTAGCGAGCAGAACCATGTTGAGCGCAATAGTCGGTATTCCCGCCGCCCGCGCGTGGGTTTCGTCGATACTGATCGCCGCCAACCACGGCAGGAGCAGGCTCATGAGAATCACGACCAGTCCCCCGCCTACGGCGATGAACAGAACGTCGTCGCTACTGGTCGTCAACAGTGAACCGAACAGGAAGCTCTGCAGGTTAGCCAGACCTTTGTCCTCCGCCACCGAAGTCAGGAAAACGCCGCCGGCGATACCGCCGTAAAACATCATCGCCAGGGCAACGTCACCGGACGTTTTAGAGTACGTACGTAGCAGCTCGATGACGATGGCGGCCAATATGGTTGCTGCCAAAGTGGTCCACAAGGGCGTTACCGAGGTGATGAGCCCGACGGCCACTCCGGTGATGGCCACGTGCCCAAGCCCGTCCCCCAGAAGGGCCAGCCTGCGTTGCACGAGGAACACCCCCACCGTGGGAGCGCACAGACCCACGATCAATGCGCTGAACAGGGCGTTGCGCATGAATTCGTAGTCGAGCATGGCGGTAATGCTCATCGGCGTACTCCTCCAGAATCGTTGGGTCGCAAGTCATTAAGGCCACGCAGGCCGGTGGTGTCGGTGTCCCCGAGCTGATCGGGGTGAAGGCATCCCTGTGAATCTCCGGACGGACCCGGCTTTGATTCGCTGGGGCCGTCATAGGCCTTGCGCCCACGATGCAGATGAACGGTCCGATGTAGATACTGTTGCAGCGGACCGGCCTCGTGTGTCACCAGCACCAAGGTGCAGCCCTCGTCCAGTTTTCGGGCGATGACCTCGGTGAGAAGCTCCTGCGTCTCCACGTCCACTCCCACGGTGGGCTCGTCCATGATCAACATGTCGGGAGCTCCGGCCAGTGCCCGAGCGATATAGGCGCGCTGCTGCTGCCCACCGGACAGTTCTCCCATGGGCTTGCGCGCAAGGACGTTCAGATCAACGGCGGCAATCGCCTCCCAGGTCGCCACTCGATCGTCACGGGTGGCGGGGAATCCGGTCGGACGTCGGTTCAGGCGTCCGGAGGCGACCGTTTCATATACGGTGGTGGGAATGTTTCCCTGCCCGTCGGCCCGCTGTGGCACGTACCCGATCCGTGCCCGCACCCGTCGGTTGAGTCGACGCCGTCCAAACAGCTCGATGCGACCGGCACTGAGCGGAGTAAGCCCCAGAACGGCCTTGATGAGAGTGGATTTTCCAGAACCGTTGGAGCCGGTGAGTGCCACCGATTCACCCGGGTGAATATCGAGGTTGAAGTCGCTGAGCACCGGTTGACGATGGTAGGAGACGACCGCGTCGCTGATCGTGACGGCGGTGGGCGTGTGCGAGGCCATGGGCTCTTCCTATTGTTCGGTGGCCGACCGTGGTCGTGACGGTCGGCCACATCGTGGTTTACTTCAGCGCCGATTCCAACGCTGTGAGATTGTCGCGCATGAGACTGAAGTAGTCGTCGTTCTCATCCACGGTGACTTCGATGGGGCTGAGCACATCGGTGGTGGCGCCGGTTTCACGGGCAATGGTGTCGGCGACGTCCGAAGAGGCGGTGCTTTCGAAGAAGATGGTATCGATATCGTTGTCGCGCATGAAATCGGAGATTTCGGCTATGCGCTGCGAGGTGGGCTCCTGATCGGGGCTGAGGCCGGAGATCGCGATTTGATGTAGATCGTAGCGATCGGCGAGGTATCCGAAGGCGGCATGCGAAACGACCATGTCCCGGTTGTCCAGTTCCGACAGAGCCGAAGTGTACTCCTCGTCCAATCGGGTCAGCTCGGACTCGAAATCGGCGGCATTGGACTCGTAGTCCTCGGCATTGTCCGGGTCCAACTCGGCCAGACGATCGGCGATGTCGTGGCCCATGGCCGCGTAACGGGTGGGATCAAGCCACAGATGGGGGTCGATGTCACCGTGGTCGTGGTCGTGACCGTCATCGTCGCCGCCATGGTCGTCATCATCATCGTGCTCGTGCTCGTCCACGATTTCGGCTTCGTAAGCCAGAACGTCGGCGTTGTCGGCGACGTCCAGGGACTTGTCGGCGGCGTGTTCGGCCACGGCGTCGTCGAGCGCCGGAATGTAGTCGGGGAGATAGACCACGAGATCCGAGTCCACCACCTCCGTCATGGCTTCCATTTCGATCTCCATGTCGTGGGGCTCCACACCTTCGGGAGCCAGGTCGGCCACCTCGACGTGGTCCCCGCCGACCTGCTCGGCGGCAAAGGCGAGCGGATAGAAGCCCGCTACGACGTCGAGAGCGCCGTCGCCGGCCGCCGATCCGGTGTCGTCACCGCAGGCGGTGAGAGCGGTTGTGGCCATACCCAGTGCGGAGGCCGATAGGATGATTCTCTTTCGCATGGAAGCAAGCCTGCCTGGAGATGATAATCATTGTCAACAACTTATGGATTCACCGGGTACGGCCCATACTCCACGTCCACACCGCTCACCTGCCCCACGACTCGCCGCCACGCCTCCGACGTCATCCCATCGCGTGTATTCGAGCTCACTCGAATACCGATCAAGCGGTTCCGAAACGGCGATCGCGCCTGGCGAAGTTCTCCACGGCCTTCCACAGGTGCCTCCGATCGAAATCGGGCCACAGCACGTCCATGAACTCGAATTCCGCATAGGCAAGCTGCCACAACATGCAGTTGGAGATGCGCTGTTCGCCCGAGGACCGTACGAAAAGGTCCACATCCGGCAGGTCGGGGTTGTAGAGATAACGCGCGAAGACCTTTTCGGTCACCTTGTCGGGATTGACCTTTCCATCGCGCACGTCCACCGCCAACGCCGCCGCGGCATCCGCTACTTCGGCGCGACCGCCGTAATTCACGCAGAACTGCAAGGTCAACTTATCGTTATCTCGACTCATGTCCTCCGCCACCAGCAGCTCGTCGATGACGCTTTTCCAGAGTTTTGGACGACGCCCCGCCCAGCGAATCCGCACGCCCATCGCATTGAGTTCGTCTCTGCGACGATGAATCACATCGCGGTTGAATCCCATCAGCCAGGCCACCTCGTCGGGGGAACGCCGCCAGTTCTCCGTGGAGAAGGCAAAGGCCGAGAGAGTGGTGATGCCCATCTCTATGGCTCCCTCGATGACGTCGAAGAGCGAGGACTCCCCCTCGGCATGCCCTTCCGTACGCTTCTTTCCGCGCTGCTTGGCCCAACGGCCGTTGCCGTCCATGACCAGGGCAACGTGTTTGGGAAGCACCGAGGCGGGAATGGAGGGCGGTTGGGCGCCCGTCGGATGCGGTTTCGGTGGTTCATAGTGTCGAGCCACTGTTATGTCCTCATTTCTGTTCTCCGCTCACAGCATGCCGATTACCTCCAGAGATTACTCGACCTCACCGGTTCGACCAATGCGACGGGCGACCAAAGGAGACACCACAGACGATCCGACACGACGCGACATCGGCCGTTAACGCTGTGCGTAACGCAGGGTGGACAGTCCACGCTGCGAATGCCATTGGAAATGCGCGGCCACCAGGCCGGCGACCTCTCTCTGCTCCACCGGGCCCACCTCGTGGGCGGTGCGCCAATCTCCTGCGTCGAGGGCGCGCAACAGGCGGTGGGCGTCCGCACTGGGCACAACGGATTTACCGGGACGACATTCGGAGCAGACGGCGCCCCCGGCGGCCACGGCGAAGGCTCGATGGTCACCTTCCCGCCCGCACACGGCGCACTCGGACAACGACGGTGCCCATCCGGCCGCCTTCATGCCGCGAAGCAGGTAGGAGTCACGGATCAGAAAGGGATTGAAGTCGGTCTCCGCCAAGGCGCGCAACGCACCGCCGGAGAGCTGGAAGATGTCGGGGTCCGCCTGACCGTCTTCGGGAACCAATCGTTCGGTGGCTTCGCTGATGACGCAGGCGACGGTGTAGGACTCCCACCGTTGGCTGATGACCCCGCTGTTGAGGTGGAGCCCCACCGCTTGACTGACGGTATGCAGATCGCCGCGACCCTCGATGAGCTGCACGTCGACATGGCAGAAGGGGGCGAGTCGCGACCCGAACTTGGACCCGGTACGACGCAGTCCCTTGGCAACGGCGCGGAATCGACCGAGATTGCGCCCGAACATGGAGACGATGGTGTCGGCTTCGCCCAGTTTATAGGTACGCAGGACGAGCACGTCGTCGCGAAGCAGTCGTCGGGTCCCCAAGGCCATGTTTCCAGTCTAATCCATGGTCGACGGCCGGGTAGGCCAGCGCTGCGCCGCCGTCCCCAGGGGGAGCGGAAGCAGGGGTGAGGAGGGACCTTCGTTCCGCACAGGTGCAATATGCCCATCGGTGCCACTACAAACGGTTTGGGCGTCGCATGGCTGGATGCCCGAAAAGGCTGTGTTGCATAATGATTGTGGCCTTTGCAACGGACGGGACAGTAATACAGTCCAGAAAGGACACAATGTCGGCGCACAGCCCACGGGTCTCGGTCATGCCTCCCGAAGCTCCACCTGGAGCCTTGATGGACGCTCCCATGCGGGCACGGTTCCATCATGAGCTGCGGCAGATCGATCGGAGCGTCGCGGACCTGAACCCCACGCAGTATCCCCAGTTCGACGACCCATTGCGCACTCTCCATTCCTGGGGGCACCCCGATCTCAGTCGCCAGGCGGCACCGTTGGCGCGGTTGCGCGATGAAGTGTCCGGCGATCCCGCCGCCATGCGGCGAGCGACCCGAATGTGGGGATCGATCGCTCGGGAGGAGTCGCACATCGAACGGCGTATGGTCCGGTCGAGCCGGAACGATCCGGCGATCCGGCAGGCCGCCCGCCACGTCCACGTGGTCGGCCAGTCCGGCGAGGTGATGCATGCGGTCTGCCGTCATGCGGAACGGCTGTCGTTCCTGGGGCGGTTGATGATCAACGGGGTACTCAGCGAGCTGGTGGGCAGCCTGTACCACAATGTCATCCGTAACGCCTTGGACGGATTGGGGAATGAAACGGTCGTCGACGTCGCTCGGGCCGGGTACGAAATCAGTCGGGCCACCGCTTCGGCGATGACCCTCACCAAACGCATCACTTTGGCCATGGGATTGCTGGGGAAGGTGGCCAGTCGTTACGGTCGTGGCAGCCTGCACGCGGGCGGCTGGACGCCGGACGAATCCGAGGAGTCGGAATCCGAACCCGACGACGCGGACGATGATTTCGAACCACCCGGCGTCCTCGATGATTTGGACGGTCAAGACTGGAGCGATGACGTCTGGGAGTCCGACGAGGTCATGGACTCTCTGGCCGATCCGGTGGAATCCCTGACGGAGGAACTGCACCAGGTCGCCGAGGTCGCTCAGGAGTTGGACTTCGACCCCGACATCTGGGGTTCCTGGGGCCGAGAGTGGGCCGCGGAGTACCACCTGGAGGTGGAGGAGATCGCGCTATTCACCGAGCAAACGTCCTGGGAATTGGCCGATCTACCCGATGTGGACGGCTTCTCGGCGTCGTGAGCAATGTGGGGAGCCCGGTAAGGACTCCCCACGCACATACAGGAATTTGAATCAACCGGTGTTGCGGAGACCGGCGGCGATCCCGTTCACCGTGATCAAGAGGGCACGCTTGAGTTGCGGATCGGCGTCCGCATCGGTCGATCCTTCGGCACGGTAGCGACTCAACAGGGATATCTGCAGGTAGTGCAATGGAGCGAGATAGCGATCGCGCACTTCCAGCGTACGCGCCAATTGCGCCTGTGAATCGAGGAGACGATCGCCTCCGGTGATCTCCAGGACCTCGTTAACCGTCTTGGCATGTTCGCGCTTGATGACCTCGAAGATTCCGTGCAGTTCGCGCGGAACCAGTTCGTCGACGTAATCGGCGGCGATGTCCAGGTCGGTTTTGGCCAAGGTCATCTCCACGTTGGAGATGAAGTTGGAGAAGAAGTGCCATTTGCCGTACATTTCCCGCAGTTCGTCGCCCAGACCCGCCTTGCGGGCGGCTTCCAGTCCGGATCCGACGCCGTACCAACCGGGGACGATCTGGCGTGACTGCGTCCAACCGAATACCCATGGAATCGCCCGCAGGCCCTCCAACCCCGCTTCGGTGTTGGGGCGCTTGGAGGGACGTGATCCGATGTTGAGCGCGCCAAGCAGTTCGGTGGGGCTGACCGCCCAGAAGTAGTCCGACAACCCGTCGATGGCGGTCAGTTTCCGGTAGGCGTTCTTGGCGTCGGCGGAGATGGAGTCCATGTGCCCGAACCAGCGTTGCAGGACGTCCTGTTGATGCCGCGGTTCGGTGTGCAGGAGGGTCGCCTTCAGCGAGGCGGCCACGGTCAGTTCCAGGTTCTCACGAGCCAAGGCGGGGAGGGTGTACTTATCGGACAGTACCTCGCCCTGTTCGGTGATCTTGATTTCGCCGTCCAGGGTTCCGGACGGCTGTGCCAGGATCGCGGCGTGGGTCGGTCCCCCGCCACGTCCCACCGTTCCTCCACGTCCGTGGAAGAGACGCAGGTGAACCCCGTGCTTGGCGGCCACGTCCCGCAGCCGCCGCTGCGCGACTTGAATGGACCACTGGCTGGCGGTGATTCCCGATTCCTTATTGGAGTCGGAATATCCGAGCATGACCTCTTGGACGTTGCCGCGATTGGTCACGATCTCTCGATAAGCCGGTAGACTCAGCAACTCGTCGATGAGAGTGTCGGCCGCGGCGAGTTCCTCCACTCCTTCAAGCAGGGGAACGAAGCCGATGTCGGCTCGCCCGCGGGCCACGTCGATCAATCCGGCTTCGCGCGCCAGAATGACCGGGGCCAGAATATCGGCGGCCGTGTGTGTCATCGACACGATATAGGATTCGATGACCTGAGGGCCGAACCGCTTCTGTGCACCGGCGATCGCGTTGAAGACGTTGTAGGTCTTGCGGTTGCGGTCGCTGAGCTCCACGTTTTTGGGGGCCAAGGGCCGGTGGCCCGAAAGTTCCTTCACCAGCAGGGCGTTGCGTTCGGCCTCGGACAGTTCCAGGTAGGGGCGGTCGAGTTCTCCCGAGGTGTCGTACAGTTCGGCGAGCGCCATGTGGTGCGCTTGGGAGTGTTCCCGTACGTCCATGGTGGCTAGTTGGAGCCCGAATGCCTCGACGACCCGGATGGTGCGATCGACGGCGCCTTTTGCCGCGAGTTGACCACGTTGCCGGGCCAGGGAGTCGCGGATGATGCGGAGGTCGGCGACCAGTTCGGAGGCGTCCGTGTAGTCCCATCCGCTTCGGTGGGTGAGTCCTTCGGCGTGCCTGGTGCGGGTGTTTTCCAGTTTCGCTTCGACGGCGCGCAGTTTCAGGCGGTACGGTTCTTCGGCGTGGACTCGGCGGTAGCGTTTGGGCACGTCGATGACGTCCAGGTCCGCTTCCACCGATTCTACGAGGTTCCGGGCCGCCGGGCGGACGGCATCGGAAACGGATATCTCGCGTACCAGTTCGGCCACGGCTCCTTCGGCGGCGGCGATTCCGTGTTCATGCTGGATGATGAGAACCTGTTCGGTGACTTCGGGGGTGACGAAGGGATTGCCGTCCCGGTCGCCGCCGATCCAGGTTCCGAAGGAGAGCAGGGCGGAGTCGGGTCGCGGGTGCGCGCCGATCGACTTCAGGGTGGTCGACAGGTCCGACAGGACTCGACCGGCCGCATCGCGGTACAGGTCGGTCAGGTAGTAGACGGCGTTGCGTGCCTCGTCGGTGGGTTCGGGACGCTCGACGCGCAGTTCGTCGGTTTGCCACAGCATGTCGATGACCTCGGCGAGGCGTCCGTCCACTTCGTCGGAGTCGGCGGAGCCGATGACGGCGCGTTCGGCCGTCTCGGCGTCGAGCAGATCGGCGATGGCACGCATTTTGGTGAGGATCGAGCGGCGCGACGCTTCGGTGGGGTGGGCGGTGAAGACGGGGCGTACTTCCAGGCGGTCGGCTGCCGCGGCGATTTGTTTGGCATCGAGTCCGGCGCTTTCGATGTCGTCTCGCGCCTGTGCGAGCCAGCCGCCGGATTCCTGCCGTTGGCGTCGCATGTCGCGTGCGCGGTGCACCTGCTCGGTGATGTTGGCGAGGTGAAAGTACATGGAGAAGGCCCGGGCCAGATCGACTTCCTCCGCCGAGTCCAGGCGGGCCAGGCGGGCTTGTACGGCGTCGGGGTCGGCGCGTACGAGGGAGCGGACGTCCTCCACCAGTTCCAGCAGCTGGGGTCCTTCTTGCCGTACCAGGGTCTGTCCCAGGAGATTACCCAGTCGCCGAATATCGGCCCTCATCTGCTTGTCGTCGATCGCCGCTTGACTGTCGTAAAAATCCATAGCTCTCTCCGGTAGGGAATGTGGGCTATACGTGATCTCCCCGGCTGGAAAATCGCTACGCTCCACCGGGGTTGCTCGCCGACGACGTTGTGGGCAGAGTATCTGATTCCGAAGCCACTGTAACCCATGTGAGTAGCCGACTCCAGCCGAACCCGAAGTCGTCATGCGAATCCGGAGCTCATTGGGGTTGATGGGGACGGCGACGGTCGGTAACGGTGGCCTATTCTGTTAGCAGAACGGCGATATGTCGACCGCTTGGAAAGGACCGAAATGTCAGATTGGCCCGCAGACGCCGATGCCTATGTCCCCAGCTACACCCCGAATGCGGTCGAATTGGCCGACGTTGAGTTGATTCTGACGGGTGCCTATCGACCTCTGGACGGTTTCATGTCCGTTGCGGAGGCGCGTTCGGTCTTGGACAACGGGACGTTGTTGGACGGTCGGTCCTGGCCGGTTCCCGTCACCCTGGATGTTCCCTCGCGTATCGCCGACGAATTGGAGGAGCAACCGGAGTCGGCACGGTTTGTGGAGTTGACCGACCCGGAGGGCGCTCCGGTGGCGACGCTGCACGTCACCGACGCCGACGGCTTGGGAACCGAAAAGGTGCGGTTGGGTGGACGACTCCGACGTAGCGGGGACGGTTCGCACGGCGTGTTCACCGCTTACCGCAACACCCCCGAACAGGCTAAGGAGACCTATTCGTCCTCGCGTGTCTTGGCCGCGATCGTTGATAAGCCTCTGCATCGGCCCGACCTCGCTCAATTGGCTCGGGCCACGCGACAGCTGGGAGCTCATCTTCTGTTGATCGTGCCGACCGCGAGTGATATGGCCGGTAGCCCGGAACTGCCGCTGTCCACCGCCACGGTCATGCGCACGGTGTTGGCGGCTCAGGATCGCTTGCCGTCGGCCACGATCATGGCATTGCCGTTGGCTCGACGTGCCAACCCCGTGCGTGACGGGTTGTTGGCCGCCCGCGTGGCGCGCGCGTACGGGGCGACGCACATTATGAGTCGCCCTGATTCCATTGGCGGCGGGGCGGGGGTCCGTTCGATGTTGCCCCGTGAGATCGCCTACGACTCGCGTGACGGGCAGTGGAGGTCGATCGAGGACATCGAGCCGCCCTTCCGCAAGCCGGGGTTGAGCGACGTGGAGGTCGCCGACATGCTGGCGCGCGGATTTGAGCTACCCGAATGGTTTACTCCTCCGGCCGTGGCCGAGGAGCTACGACGTGCGTGTCCGCCCCGACCGGAACGCGGTCTGGTCGTCATGTTCACCGGCCTGTCCGGTTCCGGGAAGTCCACGATCTCCCGTGGGGTGTACGAATCACTCCTGGAGGACGGCAATCGGACGGTGACACTGTTGGACGGAGACGTCGTACGACGCCATCTGTCCGCTGGACTGGGTTTTTCCAAAGCGGACCGTTCCATGAACATTCGGCGTATTGGATTCGTCGCGGCTGAGATCGGGCGCCACGGCGGTATCGCCTTGGCGGCACCGATCGCTCCGTACGATGCCGACCGCTTGGCCGCTCAGGCCATGGCCAAGCAAGCGGGCGCGGACTTTCTTCTCATACACGTCAACACGCCTCTGGAGGTCTGCGAAGAACGCGACCGCAAGGGGCTGTATGCCAAGGCCCGCGCCGGGCAGTTGAAGGAATTCACCGGGATCTCAGACCCGTACGAGGAGCCCGCCGCGGCCGACCTCCACATCGACACCAGTGATATTACCGTCGGTGAGGCTACCGAACAGGTGTTGGAGTTGATGACCGACGGCGGCTGGCTCGAATCGAGCGGATTCAAACTGGACTGAGCGGCTCGATCGCACGGGACCGTCTTAGGCGAAAAGACGGTCCCCAAAAACCATCAGTATCAGTGCCACCGGGATCAGGTACAGCAGAGCCAGCCCGACCCAGTGGAACTTCAATACGTCGTCGACCGCCGCACGCCAGTTCCGCCCCACGGGCAACGCACCCGACCTCAGGCTGTAGACGGTGGCGAACCAGAAGGTCGGAATCGTCGCCGCCCATACCACCATGCAATAAGGGCACAGCACTTCGATCACGAAGATCGACTGCACCGTCAACCAGCCGATGAAGACCATCCCGCCCAGGGTGCCGAGGTTGAACAGCAGGGTGACGAAACGTGGCAGACGCACGCGGGAGGCGAACAGAACGCCGGTGAAAATCACGAAAGGAAAGGCCATCAGGCCGATCAGGGGGTTGGGGAAGCCGAAAAGCGACGCCTGCGGGGTGGCCATGACCGAGCCACAGGACAGTACCGGGTTGATGTCGCAACTGATGGAGTGGTCGGGATCGTCCAGTACGAGGAATTTCTCGTAGGCAAGGCTGAAGGCACCCAGAAGGCCGACGATTCCGGCCAGGAAAAGCACCCAACCGGTCGTGCGTTGCCCCTTCACCGAGATGGGTCCGGGTGCCGATCCGGCGGTCAGTCCGTCGTCGGTCGGGGTCGACGGGTCGTGTGAATCTCGCATGGCAGGCTGACTAACTACTCCAAGTGTTGAATCCATACTCTAGGAACGATGAGGCGCTCACGCGGTTACGGCAGGCACCACGTCCCCTGTTTCAAGCGATCCTACTCCGCTGTGCCGAACCGTCGTCGACCTCAGGCCCGAATACCGTTGCCGCCGTCGACCACGAGCGTCTGACCCGTGACGTACGAGGCCGATGGACTGCAGAAGAAGGCCACGGCGGCAGCCACCTCCTCGGGCGTGCCGGGGCGTCCGAGGGGAGAGTCCACTCCGCGCTGCAGCTCGGGCACCGTCGACGAACCGGTGTGGATCAAACCGGGCGCGACGGCGTTCACCGTCACCCCGTCGGCGACGACCTCGGTGGCAAGCGCACGCGTCAATCCCGCCACGCCGGCCTTGGCCGAGGCGTAGGCCGCTTCGGCGGGCATGACACTGGAGACTCCGGCGGTGGCGGAGACGTTGACGATGCGTCCCCATCCGGATTCCGCCATACTCTGTACGAAATACCGGCTGACCAGGAATGTACTGTGCAGGTTCCGGGTGATCTCGGCTTCCCAGTCGTCGAACCCCAACTGTGCCACCGGTTTGGTGACGGCCGGTGCGGTTTTGGACGTCATTCCGGCGTTGTTGACCACGATGTCGACCTCGCCGAGCCCTTCGGTAACCGCGTCGCCGAGCCCGGCCACTTCGGCTTCGTCGGTCAGATCGGCCACGAAACCGACCGCGTCGAGTTCATTGGCACGTTCATGGATGCGTTTGGTGGTGGAGACGAGAGCCAACCGAGCCCCGGCCAGGCGCAGACGGGTGGCGATGGCCATTCCGATTCCGTCGTCGGCACCCGCCCCGGTCACCAGGGCCGTTTTGCCGATCAGCGAGTCCAGGTCACGGAGCCGTGCGGTGGGTTCTTCATCGGGACCGTGCTCATTGTCGGCGGCGTTCGATACGCCCGCGCCGGCGACGGGGAGGGTGATGACGTCATTGTGCGACTGTGACCGTGGACTGTTCATGCGCTCAGTGTCCCACAACGGCCCACTAATCAAAACCACCGAGGAGGTGAACCCGGGTTTCGCCGGGTTACTCCCGTTGACCGGGTGAGGTGCGGGCCCCACTGGTCAGTCGGCTATTCTGAACGGTCAGGAGGAACCAGATGAATTGTGATTTTGGTAATGTCGTGGTCGATGTGGCGCGACGAGCCATCGAAACCGGCTTCACCGCACAACCTCCCCGACCTGCCGAGCTCATCGCGACACGCGTGCCTGACTCGACCCGCCGGCGCTTCGACGAACCCGGCGCGGTATTCGTCACAATCTCCGATTCCGAAGGGCGTCTACGCGGCTGCATCGGGTCGCTGCGTGCGCGGCGGCGGCTGGGCGACGACATTGTCCACAACGCCCGGAGGGCCGCTGAAGATCCGCGTCTTCCAGCGGTAACACCGGAGGAATTCGACCGGCTCGTGGTGAGTGTGGCGGTGCTGTCGACTCCGACCGTTCTGGACGTGTCGACCTTCGCGGCACTCCTGCGACACCTGTCTCCGGGAGTGGACGGGCTGACTCTGCTCGACACCACCGGAAAACGGGCCACGTTTCTACCGTCGGTGTGGAAGACCCTGCCGAATCGAACGGCGTTCGTCCGAGCTCTCCTGCGTAAAGGCGGGTGGGACGTCACCGCACCCGAGGCGGAACTGGAGTCTTATCCCTGGCCAGAGGGCATGACAGCGGAACGCTACACGACGACGTCCTTTGCCGAAAGCCGTCGGCAGTGAGGTAAGGCCACCACTGCCTTGTGCGACTCGGTGTTCACAGAGGCCCGAGTTAGGATTGATCGTATGTCAGATACCGCCGATGTTATTGCTGCTATTCGCGCCGAACTTGCGAAAGTGAACGACCCTGAAATCCACCGTCCGATTACCGAACTGGGGATGGTGGAATCCATCGACGTCGCCGGTTCGCACGCGACAGTGAAAATACTGCTGACTGTTCAAGGGTGCCCGATGCGCGACACCTTGACCAGAGATGTGAGGGAAGCAGCCCTGCGTGTAAGCGGTATTGACGATGCGACGGTCGATTTCGGAGTCATGACCGACGAACAGCGCCGCGATCTCCAGACCTCCCTACGCGGTTCGGCCGGACCAGAACCGGTCATCCCGTTCAATCTTCCCACCAACCGCACCAAGGTCTTCGCCGTCGCCTCCGGAAAAGGAGGTGTCGGTAAGTCCTCCGTCACGGTCAACCTGGCCGCCGCCCTGCAACAGAAGGGCCTGTCGGTCGGCGTCGCCGACGCCGACATCTACGGACACTCCATTCCCCGCATGATGGGAGCGGACACGCCTCCCACTCAGGTGGAAGACATGATCATGCCTCCTACCGCGCACGGTATGAAGGTCATTTCCATCGGCATGTTCACTCCGGGGAACACCGCCGTCGTCTGGCGCGGCCCCATGTTGCACCGTGCTCTGCAGCAGTTCCTCGCGGACGTGTACTGGGGCGAACTGGACGTCCTGCTGCTGGATCTACCTCCGGGGACCGGGGACATCGCGATTTCGGTGGCGCAACTGCTGCCGAACGCCGAACTCGTATTGGTCACCACACCGCAACAGGCGGCCGCGGAGGTGGCCGAACGCGCCGGAGCCATCGTGTCTCAGACGCACCAAAAGATCGCCGGGGTCATCGAGAACATGTCGTGGATGCGCCTGCCCGGCGGTGACGTGATGGAACCGTTCGGCAAGGGCGGTGCACAGCAGGTGTCGAAGGCGTTGACGCGGGACATCGGGGCCGAGGTACCGGTCCTCGGGCAGGTCCCGCTCGACACCGGAATCCGAGAGGCCGGGGACGCGGGCACACCGTTCATCCTGGACCACCCGACCGCCGAAGCGACCGAGGCACTGACGTCGATCGCCGACCAACTGGCCACCAAGAAGGTCTCCTTGGCCGGAAAGCAGTTGGGGCTCTCCCCAACCGGGTAAAACACTCAATCACACGCGTGTGGGGGGTCGTCGTTCATCGACGACCCCCCAAACTTGTCATGTCACTCCCGTTCGGTCGTCACAGCAGTGCCGTAGGCACATACCTCGGTTCCGATTCCACGTGCGTCGGTGACGTCGAACCGCATCATGACCACGGCGTTCGCTCCCAATTCGCGGGCCTTCGCGGTCATCCGTTCCACCGCCTGTTCTCGGGACGCCACCAGGGCCTTGGTCAAGCCTCGCAGTTCTCCTCCGAAGATCGACTTGACTCCGGCACCGATGTCCGAGCCGATGTTGCGCGCTCGTACGGTCACCCCGAAGACTTCGCCCTTGAGGTCGGTCACACGGTATCCGGGCACCGATTCGGTCGTGGACACCAGTACGTCGTCCGCCGGCATCGCGCCGCCTTCTTCGTCTATCAAAACCATGTCCGTCAGTCTAGGGCAATGTCCCCTAGCTAATGACAATTGTCGATAACATTCCGATAACGTTCCGAACGGGAAAACGACCGGATGCCTACTGTCCAGTATGGAGCATCTCGTTGAGCTCGCCCCAGGACCCGGTGCGTGGGTGCACCTCCAGACGTCCGGTCTGAGAGTTGGTCCAGAACTGCAGGTTGTCCTTTCCGGACAGTGCAGCGGCCTTGACCACTTCACCATCGGGCAGGGCCACCTTCGACCCGGCGGTGACATAGCAGCCCGCCGCTACGACGCAGTTGTTCCCCAAGGAAATGCCGATCCCCGCGTTGGCACCCAGCAGGCAGCGTTCTCCGATGGAGATGACTTCCTTACCGCCGCCCGACAGCGTCCCCATGATCGAGGCACCGCCACCGATGTCGGAACCGTCACCGACGAGAACACCGGCCGAAATACGACCTTCCACCATGGAGGAACCCAGAGTTCCGGCATTGAAGTTGACGAACCCCTCGTGCATCACCGTCGTTCCCGAAGCCAGGTGCGCGCCAAGACGAACACGTGAGGCGTCGGCGATCCGTACTCCGCTGGGAGTCACGTAATCGGCCATGGCGGGGAACTTGTCGATCGACTTGATCGACAAGTTCCGCCCTTGGCCACGCAGTTGGAGACGCGCCGGTGCCAGGTTTTCGGGCTGCACCGGACCGTGGTCGGTCCACACATTGTTCGGTAGATGTCCGAACAGGCCGGTCATATTGATCGAGTGCGGGATGACGAAGCGGTGACTCAACAACTGCAGCCGCAGGTACACGTCTCCGGTGTTGACCGGTTCGTCGGCCAGCGAAGGAATCGTCACGACGACACCGCGTGACGTCGTTCCCGTCGCGTTCTCCACCTCGATTTCGGGCGCGGCAAGATCGCCGGGCTGTTCCCCCACTCCCAAGCGCTCAAACCATACGTCCAATACCGTGCCGTCAGCTGCTATCGTCGCCACCCCGGCACCCCAGGCGGCCTCTGTTCTGTATTCACTCACAATACGAGCCTAACCACTGGTACACCCGCCACCGCTGGAGTGGCGGAAACAGTGAGGCGATCCTCGAGGACGCGCCGGTACCCGCGTCGTCGCCGACTCCTCCATCGTGGCGCTAAGGTGGGTGCGACTTAGAATGAGTCCGACACGGGCGGACCTCCGTCCGAACCGTGCCGACGACATCCGAACAATGGCACTCCCGCACTGACTGAGGTTGTAACCGTGGATCGATTCTCCGAACAGACTCTGGCCGACCCCGTGGAACTGACACGCGCGCTCTGCGACGTGGAGTCCGTCTCCGGTGACGAAGAACGCTTGTGCGACATGGTGGAAAACACGCTCGCCACCCGCTCTCATCTGACGGTCAAACGGCACGGCAATACCCTTGTCGCCCACACCGATATCGGCTCCGACCAGCGTGTCATGCTGGCCGGACACCTCGACACGGTTCCGGTCAACCAGAACTTCCCCACCACCACCGAAGGCGACGTCATGCGCGGGTTGGGAACCTCGGACATGAAATCCGGTACCGCACTGGCGCTGTGGATCGCCACTCAGGTCGAGCGACCGGCCTTCGATCTGAGTTTCGCCTTCTATGAATGTGAGGAGATCGATTCCGCATACAACGGCCTCAACATACTCGCCCGCGAACACCCCGAATGGCTCCAGGCCGACTTCGCATTGCTGCTCGAACCCACCTACGGCCTCGTAGAAGCCGGCTGCCAAGGAACGATGCGGGCTCTGATCAAGACCGAGGGGAAACGGGCGCATTCAGCGCGGTCGTGGCTAGGTGACAATGCCCTGCACAAGCTCGCCGACGTCCTCAATCGACTCGAGGAATACGAGGCCCGGAACGTTGAGGTCAACGGCCTGACCTACCACGAGGGACTGAACGCCGTCGCCATTGGCGGTGGAGTGGCGGGCAATGTGATTCCCGATGCCGGATGGGTCGAGGTGAATTACCGCTTCGCACCCGACCGGGACGAAGCGGCCGCGGAACAACACGTTCGCGACGTGTTCGCCGGATTCGAAGTGGAGCTGACGGATTCCTCTCCCTCCTGTCCGCCCGGATTGGACCGACCCGTGGCGGCTGAATTTCTCCAGGCGGCAGGCGGAAAAGCGCAGGCCAAGCTAGGCTGGACCGACGTGGCACGCTTTGCCACCCTGGGAATTCCGGCCGTGAACTTCGGTCCCGGGGACCCGAACCTCGCCCACACCCGTGAGGAAGAGGTGGAGATACCCCGGATCGAACACTGTGCCACCGTTCTCAAGTCGTACGTCGCCAAGGAAGGAACCGCCGGACGATGAATCGTCGCATCACCGCCGATGAACACCTACTGGACTCACGCCGCCAGGAAGAGTGGAAACAAAAGGCCTCCTGGCGCGTCCTCAAAATCCAGGCGGAGTTCGTAGAGGGATTCGATACCCTGCAGGAAGCCAATATCGGCGACGCCATCGGCGTCTACGGTTCGGCCCGCACCTCAGAGGATTCCGAGGAGTACAAACAGGGGATCGAGCTGGGCCGCAAACTCGTCGAAGCCGGATTCGGCGTCCTGACCGGCGGCGGCCCGGGCACTATGGAAGCGGCCAACCGTGGGGCCTACGACTCCGGCGGCACCTCGGTCGGACTCGGTATCGAACTTCCCTTCGAGCAGGGAATCAACGACTACGTCACCGTGGGACTGAACTTCCATTACTTCTTTGCCCGTAAAGTCATGTTCTTGAAGTATTCACAGGGGTTCTGTGCCCTACCGGGCGGATTCGGAACCATGGACGAGCTGTTCGAATCGCTCACCTTGGTACAGACCGAAAAGGTGGGATTCTTCCCCATCGCCCTGATCGGCTCCGACTACTGGGGCGGGCTGGTCGACTGGTTGCGCCACACCATGTGCGCCGACGGAAAGATCGACGACAAGGACGTCGACCTGCTGCTGGTGACCGACGACCTGGATGAGGCCGTAGAACACATGAACGCCAGCCGCTACCGGCGTTAAGACACTAGAGGCTTCGCTGCGGGGCCTTGGGCGGCAGGTCGCCCTTGACGGCGGCCACCATGTCCAAGACCTCGCGCGTGGCCGCGACATCGTGAGCCCGAAATACGCGCGCTCCGTGCCAGGCTGAAACCGCCGTAGCCGCCAAGGTCCCGTTCAAGCGGCGATCGGTCGGCAGATTCAGAGTCTCGCCCACAAAATCCTTGCGCGACAACGCCACCAAAACCGGCCAGCCCGTATCGCACAGCTCGTCGAGTTCCCGCGTCAACCGCAGGGAATGGTACGTGGTCTTACCGAAGTCGTGAGTGGGGTCGATGACGATGCCGTCGGAACGGACCCCGGCGTCCACCGCCTCTCGCGCACGCCGCGTCAGTTCCCCCTTGACCTCGGCGACCACATCGCCGTATTCGGCTTTAACCGCTACCGTCCGAGGCTCCAGACCACCTGTGTGACTGATCACCAGTCCGGTTCCGGTGTCAATGGCCACCTTGGTCAGGGCCGGATCCCACCCGGCCCAGGTGTCGTTAATGAGTTCGGCCCCGGCACGGACCGCTGCGGCGGCGACCTCACCGCGCCAGGTGTCGACCGAGAGAACCAGTTCGGGGAAGCGCCGACTGATCTCGTCGATGAACGGTACGACGCGATCGATTTCCTCCTGCACCGACACCTCGGGGCCTTCGCCCGCTTTGACTCCTCCGACGTCCAGCAATTCCGCCCCGTCGCGTACGGCCTGTTCAGCGGCGTGCAAGGCCGCATCGTAGGCGAAGGTCACGCCGGAATCGTAGAAGGAATCGGGCGTGCGATTGAGGATGGCCATGAGGGCGTATTGTCCGTCGCTAAACGTCCGACGGCCGAGTTTCAGGTCGGTCATGCTCTCTATCCTGACAGCCGAGACTGTTATCCACTAGTTCAAGGAGAGCATTGTGGCCGTATTCGATGACGAACACTCGGCGGACCTGGCGGAGTTCATTCACCGGTCTCCATCGCCGTACCACGCCTGTGAGAACTCCGCAGCCCGCCTGCGTGCCGCCGGATTCCGGGAATTGGCCGAGACGGATCCGTGGCCGCGCGACACGGGTGGCTTCTTTGTCGTCAAGGACGGCTCGATCATCGCCTGGCGAGTAGAGACGCGCGAACAGCTGGACAACGGTTTCCGCATCTTCGGCGCTCACACCGACTCCCCGATGTTGAAGGTCAAACCGCAGGCCGATGCCGGGACGGCGGGCTGGAAGCAGGTTGCCGTCGAAACCTATGGCGGCATCCCCTTCGACACCTGGCTCGATCAGGATCTCGGTATCGCGGGTCGCTTGGCTCTGCGCGACGGTTCCATCCGGCTGGTCCACGTGGACCGTCCGGTTCTGCGGGTCCCGCGTCTGGCCATCCACCTCGACCGCGAGGTCAATAAGTCCATGAGTTTGAACCCACAGCAGCACCTCACTCCCGTCTGGGGACTCGGCGGGGCCGAGCAGGGAGAGTTCCTGCGTTTCGTCGCCGAGGAAGCACAGGTGGACCCCGCCGACGTGCTGGGCTACGACCTGGTCCTGCCGGGCACTCAACGCCCCGAGTTCCTCGGCAAGGACGGTGAATTCCTCGCCGCTCCTCGTCTGGACAATCTGATGTCCACTCACGCGGGTCTCGAGGCTCTGCTGCGAGTCCGTGAATCCACGAAGGTTCCGGTTTTCGTCTCGTTCAACCACGAGGAATCCGGGTCCATGACCTCCTCGGGTGCCCAGTCGCCGTTCCTGGAACGCACCCTGCGGCGTATTCTGGCCGCCGACGAGGAAACGGTGGCACAGCGTTTCGCCGCCTCCACGGTCATGTCGTCGGACACCGGTCAGGCCGTCCACCCCAACTACGTGGAACGCCACGAACCGGGACACCACCCCTTGCCCAACGGCGGACCGATGTTGAAGGTCAGCGCCAATGAACGCTACGCCACCGGTGCCGAGGAGCAAGCGCTGTTCACCCGTTCCTGTGAGCGGGCTGAGATCCCGTGGCAGTTCTACGTCAACCGCAATGACATTCCCGGCGGAACGACGATCGGTCCGTTGAGTGCCACCCAACTGTCGATGTTGACCGTTGACGTCGGCCCCGGCATTCTGTCCATGCATTCGTCCCGCGAACTGTGCGGAACCAAGGACGTTCACTACCTCGCCGACCTGGCACTCGGATACTTCCAGGTGTAATCCGCACCGCCGCCACGGCCCGTGACGTGTATGGGCTGTGGTGTCGGTTTTCTCCGGCGGCCGACTCGGTACAGTATGACTGCGACTACCTAAACTTCGCCACGAAGGAGCGGTCATGGCTTGGCGCAAGAAAATTCAGCATGCGGCAGCGCTCTTGAGTCGTGCCGAGGCCGCCGCCGATCAGGTTTCCCATGACATCGACACCGCGGGCGAGCGCCACGACAAGTCGGGTTTGGAGCGACGCAGGGAGCAGTGCGCTGCGATTCGCACGGCGGCCGATCGAGTGTGTTCCGGTTGGCTGTCGGCGGAGGGCGGCGGGCAGACCGTTCCTCGGGAGAAGTCACCGGAATCGGGAGCGGTGTGTCTGGGCACGGCGGGTTCGGGGGATCTTTCGTATCCGGTTCTGGTGGACCTGTTGGGGTCGGGCCACCTCGCGGTAGACGCCGATGTGTCCGATCCACGGGTGTCGGGGCTGGTGCAGTCCCTCATTGTGCGCCTGACGGCCGCCTATCCGGCCATTGATTTCTCGCTGGTGGACGGGACCACGTTGGGGCAGGTGTTCACTCCCTTGGGGCCGTTGGTGGAGGCCGGAGTGGCCGATGCCGTGGTCAGTGACGCGCTTGGTTTCGGGACCGTGCTGAATGATCTGGAACGTCATATCGCCGAGGTGCGCGATGTGCTGGCGCGTGGTGAGTCCATTGAAGCACTGGGCTATCGGGTTCTCGTCGTCGCGGGCATGCCACCTCAGGTCAGTAAGACCATGCGCGATCGCTTGGCCGCCATCGTGCATGCCGGAGTCGCCTGCCGCACCCATGTGATCGTCTGCGGGTGGAGGGGCGGCCACCGGGCCGAGTCGATGCCGATTTTGGAGAACACGGCCCTGCTTCGGGTGGGCGACGAAGTGACCATGAACGACGTGGCCGATCCGATTCGCCTGGAACGGCCGTTGGAGCCGACGGTGGTGCGGTCGGTGGTCGCGGCTCGTGCCGCCGAGCTCCGCCAAGCCGCGACGCCTCGACTGAGCGACGTGGTCTCCGAGGAGCCGTGGGAGGAATCGAGCGCGGAGGGGTTGACCACCCCTGTCGGTCGTGACGTGGCTGGACCGGTGGCCCTGTCGTTTGACGACACCACTCCGCATTGGTGGATTGCCGGACGTACCGGAAGTGGGAAGACGGTGTTCTTGCTGGACGCCTTGCACGGCTTGGCGTCGCGGTATTCTCCCGGCGAATTGGAACTGTATCTGCTGGACTTCAAAGAGGGAGTGTCGTTTCATGAGTTCATTCCCTCGGATTCGGATCCGACGTGGATTCCTCAGGTGAAAGCCGTTGGGGTGGAGTCCGATCGCCAGTATGGACTGGCGGTGCTGGAACGTCTACGGCGGGAACTGTCGCGGCGGGCCGGAATGATGAAGCGAGCGGGGGCGACCAATATCGCCCGTCTGCGCCGCCTGCGGCCGGAGACGTCGATTCCTCGCATTGTGGCCGTCATCGACGAATTCCATGTGCTGTTGGCGGGTAACGACTCGGTGGCGCGAGAGGCGACGGCGCACCTCGAAGAGTTGGCCCGCAAGGGGCGCTCGTACGGGATTCACCTGGTGTTGGCCTCGCAGTCGGTCGCCGGGGTGGAGACTCTGTACGCCAAGAAGGATTCCATCTTCGGTCAGTTCCCCATGCGCATTGCTCTGCCTGGGGCCAAACAGGTTCTGGATCAGGACAACAATGCCGCCGACACGCTGACGGTCGGTCAGGCGGTGGTCAACGATTCCGCCGGAATTTCGGGGCGTAACCGGGTCGTGTCCTTCCCCGACGCCACCGCGGATGAAGAACATCTCGCTGAGCTCCGGCGTCGGTGGTGGCAGGCGCGGGACGACGACCGCGCCCCACTGGTGTTTCGCGGCTTCGACGAGCAGCATTTGGCCGACGACCCACGTTATCGGAACACCGAACCGGGTTCGCCTCCCCGGGCCTTGCTGGGACGCGCCGTGGACGTGGACCTGTCCACGGTTGGTTTCGAATTCGACTCTTCACCGGGACGCCACGTGGCAGTGGTGGGAACCCATTCCGTGGCGAGCGACGTCGTGGTTTCGGCGGCGCTGTCGGTGGCCCGGACGGCGCGGCCCGGCGAGATCGAATTTCACATCGCCTCGCACGCGGCCGGTTCCGACGCGGCGGTGGACGAACTGAAGGAGTCCCTCACCACCGCCGGTCACACGGTGGCGACCTTGGATATGGAGTCGGTATTGGACAACCCTTCTCGCCGCCCCAGATACGTTGTCTGGTTCGGCGCCGACGGAGCGGGCGGTTCGACCCTGCGACTACGCCGACTCCTGGAGGCGGGTCCCGCTGAGAACGTCCACCTACTGGGCTGGTGGAGAGGGGCTCGGAAGTTCCTCGAAGACCTGGGCGGCAGTGCCAAACGCGAACTCTGCGCGGGCCTGGTGCTGTTGAACGTTTCGGCGCAGGACGCCGACGCTTTGCTAGGAGAAACACGGAATTCCTGGGAGGCCCGCACGAACCGGTGCCTGGTCGTGGATCGTCACGCCGGGATTAAAACCCTCGCCGTCCCCTTTGTGAAGCCGGGGCGGCTGGACGAATTCGAGGAAGCCTGACCGTGTCGCCATACCGATGCCCCGACTTCCGCCACGATTGCGAGGACGGACGATGAGTTTTACCGACTATGCCGACGCGCTCCATCGCCTGCGTGAGGATGTGGAGCGTGGGGCCCAGGAACGAAAGGCCGACAGGGACGCCTCCACACGCCGAAAACGCGAGGTGGACTCTCTTCGGGATGGAATCGCCCGCGAACAGGACGCTCTTGTCGAAGCCTGTTCCCAACTGCGCCTCCAAGTCCCGCAGGAAGCGGTCGAACCTCCGGAAGGCGATACGGAACAACTGGTGCACGACGGTAGGGAGGCGGTGCGCGAGGCCGGTCGACTGCGCCTCGAGGCGATGCGGGCGGCCAAACTACCCTCGTTTCTCCCCCGAGCACACCATGTGATCCGCGAGATCGTCGTCTACGGGATCGCCATGCTCGGGTCCCTGCTGTTTCAACTCCTGGCACTGTCACAGGCGGGCAAGGACTCCGAGTCCGTGTGGTGGATCATCGCGCTGCCTCCGGTCGCGGCGGCGATGGTGGCCTGGGCGGTAATGAACGTCGTCAACCGCCCCCGACTCGCCCCGCGCGACGGTCGCGGGCGGCCGCTACAGCGACAAGTGACACGTAATCCACGTCTAGGTGGAGCGATGGCACTGGTTACCATCGCGTTCATGGTCTATATTGTTTATTTTGGGTAGGGCACGATGTCGTGGATGCTTATTGTCGTTTCCGTAGTGATCGCCGCCGCCATAGCGTGGTTCATCGTCCTGTGGGCGACGGAAGGGTCACCGCTGCGTGAGAAAACCGATGCCGAACCGGTCGGAATCGAACGAGCGCAGCCGGTAACCGAGGAGCGGTTGGCCGCGGTTCGTTTCGACACCCGATTGCGTGGCTACGACATGGCCCAGGTCGACGCTCTCATACGCCGGTTGGCGTGGGAGATCCATTGGCGCGACGAACGTCTACGGACCCGCGATGACGAGGTCGACGAGACCGGCTCACGCACCGACGTCGACTGACGGTCGACAACGGCCGTCTGCCCACCGCGTCAGGCGGAGCGGGCCGTCCGATCGAGCCGTTCGGACGGGTCCGACAACACCGGTCCGCCGACGAACACGCCCGCAACGACGCACGGGCGGTTCACCCGCCGAGGAAGAGAAATCGAGGAAAAAATGCCGTATTTGTTGCCCGTCAGCGACGATACCTACAAACAACACCTGGCGTTCGACGTGGAGTCATTTCCACGCGCGGACACGCCCGTGGGACAAGACATCGCTTTGGCCGGCTCTGACGGCGTTTACGCTTTGGGACGCGGCGCGACCGGAGCGGTGGAATTCACCCGCCGTATCGACCCGCCGGTCTGTCTACCGATTAAAGGAGAGGAGGGTCGCTGGCAGGAACTGTCGGACGAACAATGGCAACAGTTGACCGTCAACCTCGCCCCGGAAACCTCCCGACGCGATTGGATCGTCAACCTCTCGGTGCCCATCGAGGCAAGCGACCCCGCCGAAGCGGCACGTCGATTCTGGTCATACGTACAACAGTTGGGGCCCACCGAACTTCCCCTGTTCGTCGCCCCCTACGGTGAAGAGATCCAGGGAGAGGCCTATCTTCTCGGGCAACCGCACGAACAGGATCCCGAGGACGAATAAGAGCCAGGGCAACTCTCCGAAATGTGGTCACCTTTTATGGTGCCTGGTTTCCTATGGTGCATAGAGAAATTGTCGTGTCCTCTTTGCTGTTATTCCTAGTCGGGAAAGCCGTTGCCGCCCGTCTCCCAATTGGGATGATTAATGAGGCTCCAGGTGATTTCATCTAGGACTGTCGCGATGTCGTCATCGTTGGTGAGTTCGCGGGCCAATTCGCCGCTGACGTGGGTGACCTGGTGGGGAAATCCGGATATGAAATTGAAACGGCCTACTATCGGCCCTGCCTTGCCGTGTGGAGTGAGATGACCGGTGACATCTTTGACCCATACGTCCCATTGGTAGTGATTGGCGTGGGTGACGATGGTGCCTATTCGTTGTGGTTCGGTGGTCATGTGTGCCTTACGATGTCAGGGAATGTGTCGTGAGGGGGTGGAACGGGAAGACGGGCTACGCCGTCTCCCCGTTGCATGGCGGTCGGGTTCGGCGGTGCAGTAATTGCCGTGATCGCGTCGCCGGCGATGGTGTGCGCGCTCAGGCCCGTGTTCGACCTTCACCATCACAAGCAATGACCTTCGTCGCACCACAGACACCGTTCCTATGTGTCGGTGCAGTAGCCGATCAACGTCATGATTTGGCCACGCATCGAAAGCTGAATCGATGCGGGTAGAACGGTCCACTCTCCGACGAGAGTGAGTTCAATATTGTTCCCGACGGTCAGGCGATACCTGCCGATCTCACGGCGCGACGGGACGTCACCGTCATGAACGGTGTACAGCAACTGCCCGGTGCGAGAACAGTCGTTATGCACGACGGGTACATCGAACATTCCGTTGACGGTGACCTTTCCGATCATCGACGAGTCGATATGTTCCCCAATGGAATCGATCATTGGCCCGCCTCGCTGTCCCCGTCACTGCCGAACGCTCGCAGCATCCCCGGATATACCGCTGCGCTCACCATCGTGAGGATGTCGGAACGCACGACAGGACTGCGAAGGCGGTGCCCGAGTTGGTTGTCGTAGACGGTCTTAACCGCCATCCACGGTTTCCGGTCGGGTCGGAATGAGACCAGCACCGTCGATTGGTGGGCGTAGGTGAGATACACCAGCCTATCTGCGTCAACGCTGCGGTAGACGTCGAAGATCTCGCCCCGGCATGAGAACGTGTCGCTGTATTCGGCGTTATCGGGGACCGGTGGAAACGGTGTCACGATCGGAATCGTTGGTGTCAGTGGGCTGTCGGCCTGCTCCGATCGCGGCGTCCGGTAGTGGACAACGAGGTCGCCGGCAAACCGCGCGGGTACCTCATGGCCATGCACGGCAACAGCAATAAGCGACCGAATCGAGGTGGTGGCATTTCTCCACGTCGCGGTCGCGGTGGGAATCAGCTGGTTTCGGTAGGCCGTGTCGATCCATTCGGGATCGTTCGGCCCTCGCGCTGACCAGGTGATTTCAGCAATGGCCTCTCGCCTCCCACCCGGTTCTACGGCGGTGATCCGCGCGCCGGTGGCGGTCGTTGTGGTGGCCGTCAGGGTGTGCGCTCCGAACGTGATCGATCCGAGTGACACTCCGACCGGCATCCACCGTTGCGGATCTGCTGTGTCAGCCACACGCTGACACAGTCCGTCGCTTACCAGTGGGAACGGGTCGAGGTCGATTGTCATGGGCCGTTTATCCATGATGCCCCTCCCCTCCTGCCTCATAGGTTGGGACGGCCAACGGGTGTTTATCCCACAACACTTCAAGGTCGCTGTCAGTGAGGATTCCTGAGTAGATCGCCTCCCGGCGTAGGGCGGACGGTGACTCCCACACCGCCAGTACGGCTTTCGTTCGCTCCGTGCAGCCAAGGCGTCCGAACCGTTCACCGCAGATACTGCATCGACGGGCACCCAAACGGGACCATGTGCGACGGCTCGTGTGAGCGACGAGAATACCGATCGACGGCAACCCGAATATGGGGTCATCGAGATTAAGGCAACGCATTCGCATCATGCCCCTTCCTTACCTGGAAGGTGATGCGGTCGAACTGGGCCAACCCAGCATCAAAAGATAGTATTGGTATTGCCACGCGAGGCTCCTTTCAGCTTGGATTTGCGTGGTAAAACAGTCCCCTGGTAGAGGTCCTAAGTCGCCCAGGGGACTGTCGTTCTATTCAGCGCACCTGTATCGTTTGTGCGCCTTCTAGTTGTTATAGAGCTTCCTGATATTAATCACCCAAGAGCACTATTAAGACTAGTTTGTCCTACAATCATATTTATGTCAATCATCACTGGACTGATATTAATCAGGAAATGCTATTGCAATCGGTTTCCCTCGGTGGGAGCATTCTCGTGGAAGGACCACTGGACAGGAAGCAGAGATCGTGGCCGAACCAAAACAACCAACTTGGCGTGCTCGCTGGCTTGGACAACGACTTCGTGAGCTACGGAAAAATAAGGGACTTACAGCAGGGGAGGTGTCTGAACGACTTGGTTGCGGCACAGCCACCGTGAATCGCTTTGAAAACGGGTCATACCCCATAAAGAGCGATGAAATGGTGACCCTTCTCGACATGTATTCCGTTGGCACCCCAGGCGAGCGCGCTAACCTGCTTACACTGGCGCAAGAAGTAGCTCAACGGGGTTGGGTTGAGATGCTGCTATCCGACCAAATATTCGCTGATTTTGTATGGGCTGAATCCCGAGCCGCTACTATTCAGGACTTTCAACTTGCCGTATTCCCAGGACTGATTCAAACCCCGGAGTACGCTGAGGCACTCATAAGTAGAGGCCCCGCTTCTCACGACGACCTAGAAGTTCGCAAACTACTTGATGTCCGGGTAGCGCGTGGCCAGATTTGGAACAGATCGAATCCCCCTCAAGCCCAGTTCCTACTTCATGAGGCAACCTTCTATCAACGTATCGCTGACGTATCACCTTCCGTTTACCACGACCAGTTTAAGAAGGTTCTAGAGCTGGCAGAGAAACAAAACATTCACATTCGCCTTCTACCACTGCAATCGTCGCAACACAACATCCTAGGAATCTCCTCAGGATTCACTATCCTGGAGATGGAGGACAGTTGGCCAACTCTGGCACATATGGAGACACCCGCCGGAGCGATGGTTGCGGAAGAACCTGAAGTCAACAACCTGGTACAAAAATTCCAATTCCTTTGGGCAAATGGAGCAATGGATGAGCAGCGTACACTAGAGGTCATCGACCAATGTATGAAAGAAGTTAGCATATGAGCAAATCCAATACACAGCCTACAAGCCACTGGAACCGAAGCGACTTCTGGAAGAGTTCCCGGAGCAATGGCAGTGGGAACGGAAACTGTGTCATGGTCGCTGTTGACGGCGAAGTAGCTGCGATCGCAGATTCAAAGCTCAAGACGAGTGACAGCTATGAACTTATCGAAGTTTCTACCGACGATTTGTCTGCGCTAGTCAAATACGTAAAACGTGGGCAATAAAGATCTTATGTGCCTCCCACCGAGGGAGGCATAATAGGCTGTGAATTTCGGTATGGTTACGTTCAAACACCCGTTGAAGGGCGAGTTCAACGACAATACCGCCCGTTTGGAACGTCTACCCCACAACGACGACACACCAGCGTCCTTAGAAATCGGCTATGGCGGCAACGGCCTTGTTGCCCTGCGCAAAGCCGATGACCCAAATAGTACAGTCCTCATCTACACCCCCGAAGAATGGGAAGCATTCGTAATCGGCGTACGAGATGGTGAGTTCGACCTGGACACGTGGGATTAATTGCCTGTTGTTGACTCAGGTTCACACAGACCGGATCATGTTTTGGCGTGCCTCGATGTCTCGAAGCAGTGGTGAGGCCCCGCCCTTGTAGGTCTGTAGAGCGTTTTCGACCAGTTGGTGCGCCCATGGACGATGTATGAGTTGTTGGGGGACGGTGGAGTGTACCTGTTCAAGGGCGTGCAGGGTCATGGAGATATCTCCGGTGTTATAGGCGGACATGGCGACATCCTGCCAAAACCGTCCTTGCTGGTGCGTTGTAGTAATTTCCCCTGGAACAACCGCGTGGGCATATTCTAGGGTCGCCGCGTAATCTCCCAACGCGCGGGCGATGGACATGCGGTATACGGCCAATTCCTCTGTTGTGAGAATCGCATGGGGCTGGTGGGCCGAGACGGCTTCGCCAAACAGCATCCAAGCGTCCTCGCTTTTATTGTTTTTGGCGGCAGTGTAGGCGCTAGTACACAGCAAATGCGCATACATTGAGGCCGCTCGCGCGGACGTCAATCCAGTATGATCGGCCAATTCATCAGCAGAACGAAGTACCACATCGGTCGCGCCGGGATCGCTGTGGCGACGCAACACCACTCCAACAACGCGACCAGCTTCAGCAGCGATTACCGGGTCGTGACCATCGGACGCATAACGGACGGCTCGATCAGCTGCCACCGCCGCATGTGTGTCCTTACTGGAGCGATACAGCACCTGGGCGGCAACGATATAGGTACGAGCGAGCAACTGCGCCGCGTCGGCGCTTTGCTCGGTGCGAACGTTACCGTAGGCTGCCTGTGCGGCGGGAATCAGCTGCGACAGCGACCTGTGCAATGTGGGTATTTGGGCGTTGGCCAAGCGTTTTTCTGCCTCGACGACGTGGTTATTGAGCTGCGATAGGCCGGGAGCGGTCACGTTGGGGGCATGGTAGAGAACGCTATCAAGCGGTGTGGCGGGAAGTGCTATCGCGGTACCGGTGGCCAGGCCGGTGGACAGTATGGTGCGTCGCTTCATGGTTTCATCATGCCTGACGCTGGCGTGGTTGGTCATCATCTGGGTCTGATCCGGGAGGGCGGCGAGTCCGACCTTCTGCATAGGAATGTTCAACGCTTGTGCGATGTGGCGGAGGTCGGCGACGGTCCACGGCAGCAGTCCTCGTTCCAAACGCGACAAAGTTGAGGAGCTGAATCCGCACCGCCGTCCCGCTTGGTGGAGGGTGAGGTTGGCTTGTAGGCGGGATTGCCTGATGATCGTTCCGATGCGGGCGTTCATATCCCGCGTCGATGATGGGGCGGTGTCGTTCATGGTTTTACTGTCCTGTGGGTTTGCATGGTGTGCAATCGGCTTGCAGACACTACAAGATCTATGGATTTGTCCGCATTTCCGCGTTGTGATGGACCTACGCCCGGGCGACAGTCGCCGGGCCAGTCACAGAAAAGGAGTGAGGGACATGAAACGTCAGAAACACAGCAACGTCAATACCACCGTCCAGCGGTATGAGACACCGCGATTGATGCCGGTCGGTTCACTCGTTGATGTCGTCCTTGGCGACCAGTTCCAAGACACCAACGAGGGTCGTCGCAACTACTACTAAGCGCTACGGCGGGGCCGGTGGCCCCGCCCGCTTCAAGGGAGTCATCCATGATTGTTGTATCCAATGCCGTACCACTCCCCTCCCGGCCGGGAGATGTTATCGCCAGGTCGCTTGCCTTCACCGTCTATTCGCACGAGAGCGATAACGCAAGGGTGGTCTCGCACGGCGACCGCATGGTGATCACATGGGGCGAACGTCCCCTGCCTTCCTCGGAGGTGAACGCTATTGCCGAGAGGCGTCGCCGGGCGATGCGGTGTTTCTGCGATGAACTTGGGTCCGGTGCGGTCGTGGCCATTGACGGTGGTTGCATGTCGGTATCGGTCGATCATCTGGGATGTAGTCCGGCTTTTGTTCACACGCAAGGTGACGGCATTATTGTCTCGTCACGTGGCCGTGACCTTGCACGAATGGTGAATGCCTCTGTCAATGAGGGATGGTTGGCGTCCTGGATGGCAGCTCCGCCATTGTTTTCTCCGTTTGTCTCTACCAGCCCGTGGCATGACACCGTGCGCATCGCACCGGGTGGATGGCTGCGTTGGGCGGCGGGATCGGTCACCTATGACATCACGACTCCCGACTTGGAAGGTGAGTGGTCGAGCACTGATCGGTATACGAGCCTGGCCCAGGCGGTGGAAATACCCGAGCCTCGGGGACGGGTGGGGGCTGATTTGTCCGGTGGGCTTGATTCGTCCAGTGTCGTCTGCCTTGCGGCGACGAATGGGCAACGACCGGATGTAGCGGTGACCTGCCGCGACGATCGGAGTCAGACCGATGACAACGATTACGCTATCGACCTTGCCGCTCGATTGGAGTTGCCGCACGAATGGTTTGTTCTCGATACGAGCATGGATGCGTTTAGCGACACCAACGCCTGGTGGGATTCTGACGAGCCCTGGCCCGACGCACCATCAGCCCGCCGGTTTCAATCATGGTTTTCGTACCTCACCGATCTGGGTGTGAGGCATCATTTGACCGGCGCGGCCGCCGATTGCGTGGTGACCGATAACCCCACCTATCTCAGCGTGCTCGCTCAACAGCGCGAATGGGCACATCTATGGCGTCACTGCCGAGCATGGGGACGGTTGCGGCATCGATCGCCAATGGCGCTGTTCGCCCGCGCCGTCACCGGTTCACGCCTATCACTAGCGGAGGCCGTGGAAAGTTCAGTCACCGCTGAGGTCGGGCCGGAACGGTGGGGATGGGATACCGCACTCGACCGGGCCGCTCCGACCGTCGGGATGCGGTGGCTATCGGCCACCGCCCGGCAGGCAGCGATAGCCACCACTCGAACCTCGTTGGCCACCGCCGTGCCTAGCGATTCCGACATTTCCGCTGGCGTATGGATGGGTTTGCAGTCGATACGCGAATACGCGCAAGGACACCGCGCTGAGGTCGAACTCGCACGCTCACACGGGTGGGAACTGGTCTCGCCGTTTCTTGACTGGCATGTGGCACAACGATTCCTCACCCCCGATACTGCCGTCCGCAACGCCGTTGACTCCCAAAAACCACTACTCACAGAGGCCATGCGTGGCGTGCTGCCTGACCGGATTGCGCAGCGACGCACCAAAGGGCATTTCAACACCTCGGTATACCAAGGGCTCAATACCGGAGCACTGGCCACCATCGAATGGCTCTCCGAAGGACACCTGGCCAAGCGAGATCTCATCGACCTCACAGCGGTAAGGGACACGCTCGATCGTGGCCGTCATGGATTCCGCATTCCCGTCGGAGGGATCGGGCGCATCGTCGCTGCTGAAGCGTGGCTGCGCAGCCTCGATAAGGAAGGACTGTCGTAATGTGTATACGCACTGATTTGGAATACGCCGACACCGGCGATGGAACCATCACCGTTATTGACCCCGACGCCGGCCAAATCTATCGACTCGACACGATTGGTGCCTCATTTCTCTCCGCATGGCAATCGACACGGCCATGGGAAACGTCCGTCACCATCCTGGCCGAGTCGTTCGGTCAGCCTCCCGGTCGGATTCGTACCGACGGCCAACGGCTGTGGAACGACTGGGCCTCAGCCGGGTTGATCGAACCATGCCGGAGGCAGGAGGCGCTATGTCATCCATGATGGCGGTCGGTGATACGAAACCACGACCAGCACGCCGGTGGCGACTGGCACTCACCTACATCGTGTGCCTGTGGATCGCGTTGTCGTTGCGGGTTAGGTCATTCGATGCAGTCCGATCACCAGTACTGTCCGTGTCTCTCCGCCGTCCGATTCTGGGCAGTGAAGCGGCGGCGATTCAAGTACTGGCCGAAATTGATCACGTGAGCCGGTGGGTGCCAGTGCGGTTTGCTTGCCTGGAACGGTCGTTGACTGCCGTGGCGCTCGTGGCGCGACGAGGATGGTGTATCGGTTGGTCGTACGGTATCGCGTCCTATCCCATGCGGGCACACGCATGGGTCCACCACAACGGTGTTCCTATCGGGGAGGATATAGACGTCTCCGCCTATGCAGTCGTCCAGAAACGCGAGGATTCCGATCGTGGCAACTAGAACGAGCGAGATGATGAGTTCCATCAACGTGGATTCCTATATTCACGATTCGTCAGGGGACATCATCCCCCAAACAACAGCAACCAATGTTATCGAACGGCTTCTGGATCTCCTCGATCTAAAACCGGGGCATCGGGTGCTAGAGATTGGTACTGGTTCGGGCCTGTCTACCGCGTTGCTGGCCGAAACGGTTGGGAATGAGGGACGGGTGGTGACCGTTGATATTGACTCTGAGCTGACGAGTCGAGCGGAACACCTGTTTTCTGACCGGCCACAGGTGACAGTCATACACGGCGATGGGCGTACCGCCGATATCGGAGTGAGGCGGTTCGATCGTGTCGTTGCATGGACAACGCCATCGGTGATCCCGGCTTCCTGGGTGGATGGTATCGATGGTGATGGGATTATCGTGTCTCCGGTGAAAGTCGCAGAAGCGGCGACGGCGAACCTGACAGCACAAATAAAGGTACGTTTTAACGAGATTGCCAGTGTCACATGGCATTCGGGTTCGTTTGTGGACGCCACCCCAACCGTTGCCGATTACCGGCTCCCTGCCGATTTCGTGGACGCCGTGGAAGGTATGTCGTGGATATCGTCACCAGCCCTACGGGAGACTGCTCGTGCCGCCGAGGCGTTGAAACAGCTCGACGGGTTGACGGTCGAAGCTGATGACACACTCTATGAACGGGCGCGAATACTAGCGCACCTAGCCGCCACCGACCCGAAACGTGTTATCACTGCGGCGACACCGAAACTCCCTGGCGTCGGAGTAACCCTAGGCAACACTATAGTCCTGTTCGGACATGATTCCTGGGGCTGGACAGGAGACCGTGACACCGCCTTTAAAGTCCGTAAAGAACTTAAAAATGATGTCCCGGACCTCGATCATTACTCCGCCGAAGTCCAAGAGTCTGGTTTGGGTTGGAAGATAACGATTACCACCCACCGATAGTCCTACGTGTGTCTGGGATTCGGTCAAGCCATTATGAACGTAATAGACATAGGTTCACCATCAGCCTGGAAAGGCGGAACAATGGATCATTACGACGGAATCGCCAACCTGATGTTTGAGATGGGTAATCTCAAACGGATCAAACGAACCGGCTGGTGGATCGCAGGCATCAAAGACCCTGAAAGCATCGCCGAGTACTCACACCGCGTGTCCCTACTGGGAACGATCCTCGCCGCTCTCGAAGGAGCCGACCCCGCCCGCACATGTCTCCTCGGAACACTACATGACATCCCCGAAACGCGGATTGGCGACATCCCCCATATAGGCCGGGCCTACCTGTCTGCCAAGTCCGCCGAGTCGATCGCCGCAGACCAGGTAGCCGACTGCCCCGACGAGGTAAACTACACGATCAAAGACGCCATCGACGAGTTCGAAGCCGCCAGTACTTCGGAGGCGAAGTGCGCCAAAGACGCCGACAAACTAGAGTGCCTTATCCAGGCAGTCGAGTACCAAAAGACCGGTGCCACCACAGTCGGCCCATGGATCGACAACTCGCTGAAAGCACTGAAAACCGACAGCGCACACCACATCGCTCACGCCGTCATCAACGGAGAGTCCCTTGCATGGCAACAATCCCGGTCCAAGGAATAGGAACATACCACGACTTCGAAACCACATAATCGAAGCTGGATGACCACTACGGTTTCGAGGCACCCTCGAGGGCCGTGAAACCTATTGGAACCCTTGTAGCGCCTTCAGCGGACGCCCACTTGTCGGCGGCTCCTCCACCTCAAGACCATGTAGACAACATAGACACTGGTCGGGAGCATCGCAAAGGCGCTCGCGAAGGTTGTGGGACTCGCTTCGGCGCGAAAGACGAAGGGGAATGCGATCACGGCGCACACACCCCAGAAGACGGCCTTTTCCCCGGAAGTGCTACCCCGGTGATCTGCAACCGCCGAAGCGTGGAACCGAAAGACGAATGTGACCACGAAAAGCGATAGGTAAAGGCCGATGGCCTGGATCCACGTGAGCGATATCGCAAATGTGATGACGAAACCAATGTACGCCAACGCAACGCATGCAACCTGGACGACTTTGTGCGTAAACTCTGATCGCGCGACCGCTGCGGTTGCGGACTCGTTGACCATCTCGAGCTGTTCCTCGGACATCAGCTCATTACCCGTCATACAGACCCTCTCAGATTGATTCGACACCAGCGACCACGCACTAAAAGCGCCGATTGACCACCGTTCTCGTTCAACCTGCGAATAACACTGCACCGCAATATTCGCGGAGAGTTATTGAGACGTCGCTGCAAACGGTTTACTACCGCAGGCGCTCGCCTACTTGGTCGACCTGGGCGTCCCCTACGGTAAGCGAGACGCGTACATGTCGATGCCCGTCGGCACCGTAGAACTCCCCTGGCACGGCCAGAATCCCTCGTTCGGCCAGATCGGCGACGGTGTCCCAGCAGTCCTCATCCCTACTGGCCCATAGATACAGTCCGGCATGCGAGTGATCGATACGGAATCCGGCCGATCGAAAGGCGTCCAAGAGTACGGACCGTCTGCGACGGTAGCGTTCCTTTTGCTCATTCGCGTGTGCTTCGTCTTCCAGGGCCGCCACCGTGGCGGTCTGCACCGGCCACGGCATGATGTAACCGGCGTGGCGACGAATCTCCAGCAGGTCGGCGATCAGTTCGGGGTCTCCGGCAATAAAAGCCGAGCGGTACCCGGCGAGATTGGAACGCTTGGACAGGGAAAAAGCGCTGAGTAGTCCGCGCAGATCACCGTCGTTCACCCGTGGATCCAAAATCGACACCGGTGGGTGTTCCTCATCCCATCCGAGGGTGTAATAGCATTCGTCGCTGACGAGCACGACGTCGTTCTGCCGCGCCCAAGCGACGATCTGACGGAGGCTCTGCACCGAGGCCACTTCCCCGGTGGGGTTGGAGGGGTAATTGATCCACGCCAGGCGAGGGGGCGTGGTCGCCTCTCGAGGATCCGCCACCGGCACCGGGGAGGCGCCGGCCAGCAAGGCTCCGATTTCATAGGTGGGATAGGCGATGGAGGGGTACACGACGTCGTCGCCGCTCACGACTCCCAATTGGGTGGGGAGGTTGGCCACCAGTTCCTTCGACCCGACGGTCGGGAGAACACTCACCTTGGACACGTCCGCCCCAACGGTACGGTCGAGCCAGGCACGCATGGCCTCACGCAGCTCGACGCTGCCCGCCGTCGCGGGGTATCCGGGGCGGGACGCGCCGTTCTCCAGGGCCTTCCGTACCGAGTCGGCGACCGGATCAACCGGCGCACCCACGGAAAGGTCCAGCAAACCGTTCGCATGGGCGGCAGCTCGCTTTTTAAACGGCTCCAAGCGATCCCACGGAAACCGTGGCAGACGGCGCGCCGGACTGGCGGCATATGAGCGACTGACCACGGGACTCTACTCGTGTTCCTGCTTAGGCTGCTTTTCCACGTAGGGGTCGTCACGGTCGATCTTGCCCACGTTCGAGGCACCGCCGGGCGAACCGAGATCGTCGAAGAAGTCGTAGTTGGCCTTGGTGTATCCTGCCCACTCTTCGGGAACGTCGTCTTCGTAGAAGATCGCCTCCACGGGGCACACGGGCTCACAGGCACCGCAGTCCACACATTCGTCCGGGTGGATGTAGAGCATCCGGTTACCCTCGTAGATGCAGTCCACGGGGCATTCCTCGATGCAGGCCTTGTCTAGCAGATCCACACACGGCTCAGCGATGATATAGGTCACGAGTCGTCCTTCCTAGCTTGCACGAACCAAGACGGTTGCGCTGACAATAAAGCTTAGTCGCCACCATAATTCCGAAAGAAAAAGGGCAACCTAATGTTGGGGTCAGAACACCTTGATCAGCGTGTCGTTGTACGTTTGCGTCTCCCCGAAACGGATTCGGGTCCCACCATGACCGACTGCTTGGGCGTTCTCTCCGCAGTCGACGGTGACCATATCACTGTAACCGAGGAGGACGGCCGCGAACGACGTATCCCACGCAGCGGAATCGTCGCCGCCAAGGTAATCGGACCGCGTCCCACGCGTTTCAGCGAGATATTGGATTTGGAACGGATTTTGGCCGACTCCTGGCGCGCCCGGGAGAACGAAAACTACGCCGGTTGGACGCTACGCGCCCACGCCGGATACACCCGTCGGGCCAATTCCGTACTCGCGCTGACCAAACCGGACGTCGACCTCGACGAGGCCATTGCCTACGTGGAGAAATGGTACGGCGAGCGCGGCCTGGATCCCATGATCACGGCAAGCGGACCCGTGTCACGGCACCTGGACGGGCGTCTGGCGCAACTGGGGTGGGCCAAGGAGGCGGAGGCGATGGTGATGAGCGGATCGCTCAGATCGCGCCCTGAGGGGGAAGCGGTATTGCGGACCGAGCCGGGCGAGGAGTATTTTCACGGGCTGGATTCGGCTCGGCGCGAGGCGTGCCGTGAGTTGTTGCTCGACGCGGATTCGGTTCGCTTCGCGGAGGTTCGGCGTGGCGATCGAACGGCGGCATGGGGACGTGGAGCGGTGATCGGACGGACTTTGGCGGTGGCACGCGTCGGGGTGGATGCGGAGTTTCGGCGGCAGGGCTTGGGTGGCCTGGTCATGGACGCTTTGGAGAATTGGGCCGAGTCGCAGGGTGCCGATCGGGTCGCCTTGCAGGTGGAAACGGACAATGTGCCGGCGATCGGCTTGTATGAACAGCGTGGTTTGCGGGAACGGTATCGATATTTCTATCGAGTGCGTCGGAGCTGAGGCGGCCGGAGAGTCCCGACCGCCCTTTCGAGCTATTTCTTAACGAGGTTTGCCTTTTTGGCGAAGCTGTGTTCGGTGACTTTGAGTTGACGCCCGTAGAAGTCGAATCCGGTGGCGACCATGATGAGGTAGCCGAGGTAGGTGCCGACCACGTAGGCGGCGAAGACGACGACGAACGAACTGAAGAAGTGGTTGAGGTCGGGGAACGCTCCATTGGGCACGAAGGTGAGGTTGAACAGGACGTTCCACAGGGTGGCGACGAGGAGGACCGGCAGGACGTTGGGAACGATCTGGTTCTGGGGGTAGCGGAAGGCCCAGTGGGCTCCGCCCAGCACGGGGACGAGCACCAAAGCGCTGAATACCACCAGCTGGGCGACTCCGAGGTTGAGTCCGGCCAGCCAGGCGGGTTCTTCCTCGGCGCCGAGGAGCCACCGCACCAGATAGTGACTGACGATCAGGCCGAGGAACAACACCAGCATGGGCAACCAGCGTTCGGGCAGCCAAGAAGGACGAGAGGCAGAGGATTTCTCACTTTTTGCGGCGGACACTATCGTTTCTCCTTCAGCAGGTATTTGGGCCGTAGATATGTAAATATGGCTACCGCACCACCGGCCGTTCCGGCCAGTAGGAACAGATATCCGTTCAGAGTGGCTAGAACAAGGATGCTACCTGAGGTGGTTGGCATGGTCGCCGTGACCGCGACCGCAAACCAGATGCCCACCGGCAGCACCACCGACCAGGGCCGCCTGGTCCACCACACGATCAACGCGGCCAACCCCCAGTTCAGAAGGAAGGCCGTCGCCGCCGCCAGAGGGACTTGTGTGGCCCCGAACCGCAAAGGCACCAGGAAGACCTCCACCAAGGCGGCGAGGGCTGCCGCGGCCGAGGCGACGAGCGCCCCGGAGATCCGGATGAGTCGGTCGACGGCCGATGCGGGTTCATTGCGTGCTGTCACGGCTTGATCGTACTGGAGATTGACCTCGCGAGGACATCTCGGGTGCACGCGGAGAGCCCGACATCAACGATATAGATAACGAAACGGCCACCATCGGCTCAAAATCCGCTGAGATGACGTGTGCTACCGGACGCGACAGAGGGTTACCCTGTAGTGTGAAGAGTCGCGAGACACATTCGTGATTCACGCAATCCCCGATTTGTCCAAGATGAGGAAAACCCGGTTATGTCTGCGGCTAAAAATAAGTCAAAACGTAATGCCACTGTGCAACAGCCCAAGCCCTGGGGCTTGATCTTCACTTTCGTCGGCGTGGGGGTTCTCGCCCTGGCGATCATACTCGGTTCCGTCTACATCGTTCGTGATTCCGGAGAGGCCCCGGAGGGAACGGTGAGCTTCTACGACGATTACGAAGGAGGGACCGAACTCCGTAAAGCCCTGGAGGCCGGTGACGTTGAAGCCGAAGACTTGAGCCACCCGCAGGTCGCCCAACGCACGCACATCGACCCCGGCACCTACGTCGACTACGGGCAGTACCCACCGGTCGGCGGCGACCACTATCCGCAATGGCAACAGTGCAACGGCGTCGTTTACAACGGGGCGATCGACAATCGCCACGCCGTCCACTCCCTGGAGCACGGTGCCGTCTGGGTCACCTACGACCCCGAAGAGCTCTCTGAGGACGACGTCTCGACTCTGGCGGTCAAGGTCGACGGACGCGACGCCACCATGATGAGCCAGTACCCCGACCAAGGCAGCCCCGTATCAGTGCAAGCCTGGGGATTCCAGTTGACCGTCGACAGCGCCGACGACGAGCGTATCGAAGAGTTCATGGACCGCTTCGCACGCGCCTCCGACAATACGATGGAGCCGGGCGCGGTGTGTTCTCGCGGAAACAAGACGGTCGTCGACCAGCCGCAGCCGGACCCGCCGGAAGAAGACGGAGAATCGGACGATGAGGCTGATAACTCTGAGGAGAACGAATCTGCCGACGACGCCTCTGAGGAGGAGGACAACGCGTGAGCGACAAAGCTGACGATAATGGAAAAGGCGTCCCCAAACGTACCCTCGCGGTACTGGTCGCCATGACCGCCGTGGTAGCGCTGGCACTCGGCATTGGCGGAACCGTGCTGTGGACGCAGGTGTCGGAGCCGGACAACGAGTCGGCCGACGCCGGGTTCCTGCGCGACATGCGGACCCACCATGCTCAGGCGGTGGAGATGGCCATCCACGAGTACAAGGTGGGTGACAGCGACGAAATGAAGATCATCGCCTACGACATCGCCACCGCGCAACAGGCGGAAATCGGAATGATGCTGATGAAGCTGCAGCAGTGGGACGTCGACGTCACACACTCCAATCCCATGGAATGGATGGAGCGCGGTGACGGCCACGACCACGGCGGTGATACCGATGCGGCCACCATCGGTCACGAAATGGCGGGCATGGCCACCGAAGAGGAAATGGACGAGTTCCTCAACATGACCGGCCATGAAGCCGACATCCGCTTCGCCGAGCTGATGATCGCGCACCACGAAGGGGGCGTGGACATGGCCGAGGGAGCGGTGGAACTCGCCCAGGACGAGGAAGTGGTGGAATTGGCCGAACGCATGGTCATCGTGCAGAAGCAAGAGATCATCGACATGCAGAACCTGGTCGACCGCCTCGAGTCACAGGACGGTTAAGCAGAGAGTCCAAGGGACGGGAGTGCGAGAGGACGTGAACCGCGATATGTACGACGGCAACGGCACGGGAACCGAACCCGACTCGGCGTCGTCTCCCATCACGCCCGACTTCTCGCACTCCGCTCCACCCACAGGGTCGTCTCACGCCGCCACCGATACCCATCTTCTCCCGCGCGTGGGCAACGGCGTCACCGGCACCGGGGAGTTCCCCACCCCGGACGTCTCCCCCACACCTACCGAAGCCGAGGGCAAACCGCACTCCCAACCGGCGACCCAATGGGACTCCCTGACGCCACGGATGCTGTACGCCGCACTGATCGTGGCCGTATGCCTCACGGCCACCGGCGTCGCCCTGCACGCCGTCGCCGACCACCTCAATCCCTGACGACCTCACGACACCGCGAGTTCGGTTTCTTGCCGAGGCGTTGTCCACACCAAAGCCGTACACTACCTCTGTCAGACCCGCATTCCCCGGAACGAGACGAGAGGGACGTACTTATGTCCATTGCCGACACGAAAGCACAATTGCAGCAGGCCTTGGAGACCGGCGAAACCGCGAGCGCCGTGACCGCCGAGGCGAAGGAGAAGGCCGAAGAGGCCGCGCAGACGGTCACGTCGGCGACGTCGGACAGTTCGGTATCTCAGCCGTCGGAGGCCATCGGCCTCTATCAGCAGGCACAGGAGAAGGCCGAGGAGGCACAGGCCGCGCTCGCGGCGGCCAATTCGGCAGTGGAAGAATATATGGCCGGTATATAGAGAAATCCCGGTGGCGCTGTGACGCTCACCGGGATCGTGGTCAATCGTAGGCGGTCATGCCGCACTATCCGACGATCATGCCCGCTCCTACGGTGCGGTTGTCGGCCTCGTCGATGATGATGAATCCGCCGGTGGATCGGTTCCGGCGGTAGTCGTCGGCGAGGAGCGGTTTGGTGGTCCGCAGGGTGACCCGCCCGATTTCGTTGAGGGCGAGGCCGTCGGCGTCCTCACTGCGGTGCAGAGTGTTGACGTCGAGGCGGTATTGCACGTCCTTGACGATGGCGCGAACGTCGGCGGTGGTGTGTTTGATGGCGTATTTGCCGCGTACTCGCATGGGGCGGCTTTCGTCCATCCAGCAGACCATGGCCTCCACGTCCTGGGTGGCGCGCGGTTGGTTGCCGACGCGGGCGAGCATGTCTCCGCGCGAGATGTCGATGTCGTCGTCAAGTCGAACGGTGACCGACATGGGCGGGTACGCCTCGTTCAAGGGCCCGTCGGCGGTGTCGATGGCGGTGATGGTCGAGGTGAACCCGGAGGGAAGCGCGATGACCTCGTCCCCTGGCTTCAAGACCCCGGAAGCCACCTGTCCGGCATATCCTCGATAGTCGCGGTTGCTGTTGGAGTGCGGGCGAATCACGTGCTGCACGGGGAAACGGGTGTCGACCAGGTTGCGGTCGGAGGCGATGTGGACGTTTTCCAGGTGGTGCAACAGGCTCGTGCCTTCGTACCAGGTCATGTTCTCCGACCGGTTGACGACGTTGTCGCCTTCGAGGGCCGATATCGGAATCACCGACAGATCGGGGATTTCCAGTTTTGTGGCGAAGGCCTTGAATTCGGCCTCGATCTGTTCGAACACTTCTTGGTCGTAATCGACGAGGTCCATTTTGTTGACGCACAGCACGAGGTGCGGTACGCGCAGCAGCGAGCAGAGGAAGGCGTGGCGACGAGATTGTTCCACCAGTCCTTTTCTGGCGTCGACCAGAATCAACGCCAGGTCCGCCGTCGAGGCGCCGGTGACCATGTTTCGCGTGTATTGGATGTGGCCGGGCGTGTCGGCGATGACGAACTTCCGCTTCGGCGTGGCGAAGTAACGGTAGGCCACGTCGATGGTGATTCCCTGTTCCCGTTCGGAACGCAGCCCGTCGGTCAGTAGCGCGAAGTCAGTGTAGTCGTCGCCGCGTTGGGCCGATACCTGTTCCACCGACTCCCATTGGTCGGTGAACAGGCTTTTGCTGTCGAACAGCAGACGGCCGATCAGGGTCGATTTGCCGTCGTCTACGCTTCCGGCCGTGGCGAAACGCAGCATTTCGGTGGCGTTGCGATTGTGGTCGTCGGTCTCTGCGTCGGACCGGGGGATCGCGGTGTCAGTCATGTCGTGTACCTATCATCGGAGCTCGTCGAATTCGAGTCGGACCATGCGTCTTTCGGTGTTCCGGAGGCTTAGAAGTAGCCTTCACGCTTTCGGTCCTCCATGGCCGCTTCGGAGGCCTTGTCGTCCCCTCGGGTGGCACCGCGCTCGGTGATACGGGTCGCGGCCACTTCGG
The DNA here is from genome assembly GCF_000527155.1 of Haloglycomyces albus DSM 45210. Lineage (NCBI taxonomy): Bacteria > Bacillati > Actinomycetota > Actinomycetes > Glycomycetales > Glycomycetaceae > Haloglycomyces > Haloglycomyces albus. The sequence continues at coordinate 150,163 of NZ_AZUQ01000001.1, forward strand.
CGATGATCGCCTCGAGAGTGTCGGCGTTCGATTCCACCGCCGCGGTACAGGAGGCGTCTCCGACGGTGCGGTAGCGCACGCGCCTCACCTCGGTTTTCTCACCTTCGGTGGGACGGATGAACTCGTTGACTCCGTAGAACATCCCGTCACGTTCGACGACTTCACGATCGTGGGCGAAGTAGATCGACGGTAGGGGAATGTCCTGATCGGCAATGTAGTGCCAAATGTCGAGTTCGGTCCAGTTCGACAGGGGAAAGACCCGGATCTGTTCGCCGGGGTGCATCCGCCCGTTATACAGGTTCCACAGTTCGGGGCGTTGATTCTTGGGGTCCCATTGCCCGAACTCGTCGCGGAAGGAGAAGATGCGTTCCTTGGCACGGGCCTTCTCCTCGTCACGGCGCGCACCGCCGAACAGTGCGTCGAAGCCGTGTTTTTCCACCGCTTCCAACAGCACCGGCGTTTGGATTCGGTTGCGTGAACCGCCGGGTGGCTCCACGACCATGCCTCGGTCGATCGCTTCCTGGACGGAGGCTACGACAAGTTGCACCCCGGTGTCGTCGACCCGCTTGTCGCGATACTCGATGGCTTCGGGGAAATTGTGTCCGGTGTCCACGTGTAGTACGGGGAAGGGAACGGCCGCGGGCGCGAACGCCTTCTTCGCCAGATGCAGCATGACGATGGAGTCCTTGCCGCCGGAGAAAAGGAGTACCGGGCGCTGACAGCTCGCGATCACTTCCCGAAATATGTAGATCGCTTCCGCTTCTAGAGCGGCGAGATGGCTGACTCTGTAATCGCTCACCGTCTCATTCAACTCCTTTCGGTGTCCCAATGGGACTCTCTTGATGCGTCACATACCGATCGCGTCGTTCCATCGGTTGTGACAGCACCGCAGGCGGTTTTATTCCGTTGCGTCTCACGGTGACCGTCAGCGGTTGACTGCGGCCACCACGTCGTCGGCCAAGTCGGGGCGACAGACGATGAGGTCGGGCAGACGCGGGTCGGGTTGGTTATAACGCAGTCCCGTTCCATCGATCCGAGAGGCGTACCACCCGGCGGCGAGCGCCACCCCGACAGGTGCCGCCGAATCCCATTCGTACTGCCCTCCGGAGTGTATGTAGGCGTCGACCTGACCGGTGATGACGGCCGCGATCTTGGCTCCGGCCGATCCCATGGGCACGAGGTCGGCGCCCAGTTTCGCCGCCGCCTGTTCGGCTTCCTGTGGGGGCCGCGTGCGCGACACCGCGATGCGCGGTCGTGCGGGGCGTTCTCCGGAGGGAACGAGCGTTTCGACCGTTCCGGTGGAGAGAACCAGGTGTTGCGCGGGGAGTGCGATGGCCGCAGCGGTCAGTCCGCGCCCACGTTGCCAGAGAGCCACATGGACGGCCCAGTCGTCGCGATCGGCTTCGGCGAACTCACGTGTTCCGTCGAGTGGGTCGATGATCCAGACCCTGTCGGCGGCCAGGCGATCGGTTCCACTACGTCCCTGCTGCCCGGTGGCTTCCTCCGAGAGAACGGCGTCGTCGGGGTGTTGTTCGGCCAGTCGGGCCAGGATGGCCTGGTTGGCCTTGTCGTCACCGGCGTCTTTCAGGGCCGCCTGATCGGCGTAGCCCATGTCGTCGCGCAGGCCGAGCAGGAGCTGGCCGGCATGATGCGCGGTCGCGGTGGCAAAGGCGATGTCATCGGCCGTCGCTGCGGAGACCTGACCGGTGGTGGACGTGACCATGGCAGCCATATTACGCTGCATATCCGCTCTGACAAACGTGCGACTTCGACGTTCCATATTTTGGACTTCCTGATTCATTATTTAATACCGTTGCCGCAGGTCGCTCCGGGCTCGGGTGTCGTTTCGGCATTCTGCGCGTATGTGTCGGCGAACGCATCGATGGCCGGGTCTCCGGCATTGTCTGTGAAAAGTTGCATACCCCAGGCCGTGACGATGACGGGCGAGGACTGCCCCGGAAAGGGGCTCATCATACTGTACGGGCGATCGGTGACACGCCGTTCGAGCAGCGAGATGTCCTGAGCGCTGAGAGCGGCGGGATCATAGGTCAACCAGATCGCGCCGTGCTCCAACGAATGGATGGCGTGACCGTTCTCGATCGGCTCCTCGTATATGCGTCCCATGCAGTTCTGCCAGACGGGGAAGTGCGCACCTCCCGCCGGAGGGTCACTGAATTCGCGCTCCAGAGCGTCGACGTGCTGGAAGGTCGCGACCCAAGGGTGCGGATGATCGGCCGGTTCCAGTTCTCCATTGTTGAGTGCGCGCACCAGCTCGGTGATGTTTCCCCATTCGCCGTAGTAGTTGACGACGTTCGCCGTTTCCAAGGGGTCGTCCTCCTCACCCCACCCGAAGAAGCCGGGCGATCCGGAAGTGAACAGGACAGCCGCCAAAAGCGGAATGAGCAGTACCGACCGATTTCGCTTGGACATAGGGTTCTCCTTGAGAAAATACACTCGCTGCGTGGATTGGCTTCCTCCTCCACTCGTGAAAGAGCAGGGGATTTCAACCGCTGTCACCGGTTGACGCACGGCCCCTCGCGGGTGTGCCGGTTCCTGCTTCTCAGAACGGCGAACACCGTGTCTCCACAGGCTGAGGCCGCAAGCCCTGCGGCCGTGATCGGCGCGACCCCTCCCGTTTAGACCTTTATGGGGGATTTCGCACGCCGCACCCGAAATTACCCGGTGTGACGCCGCGGGGCGGCTCAATACGGCGCGTCAGGGACATGACGCGCCTCACACGTACGAGCCGATGACCTCACCGTCCGCAATCCGGTTGCGCAATCGCCCCCTCAAATGAGCTACATTCGTATTCGCCCTCCGCTTGCTCACCGAAATGGACGGTTACGTGCTCACAGTCTTCCTGATCTTCTGCACCCTGGCGCTCGCCTCCGTCGTCCGCACCACGGCTGGATTCGGATTCTCCCTCGTGGCGGTACCGCCGCTGAGTCTCTTGACCGACCCTGTCACCGCCGTCATCACCGCGATATTCATGGCCGGTCCCCTCAGCATCTGGATCGCCTTGAAAGATCGACACCACATCGACAGGCGCATCGCCACCACGGCCGTTCTGGCGTGCATCGCCGGTGTTCCCGTGGGAGTGTGGATCCTCAATATTCTGTCGGCACAGGCGCTCACCATCGCCATCGCCGTCGTCGTACTGGCCTGCACCGCCTTGGTGTGGAAACGGGTCGTGATCTCCGGCGGACTGCCCGTCGTGGCCGGCATCAGTGCCTTTTCCGGGATTTCCTTCGCCTCCACCGGAATCGACGGACCGCCCATGGTCGCCGCCATGCAGGGAATGCGTCTCGAGCCTCGGGTGCAACGTGCGACCCTTGCGGTCGTATTCGCCACCACCAGCGTCTGCTCGGTCATTGGTTTCGGAGTGAGCGGACAGCTCACCGGCGATCTGATCACCACCTTGGCGGTGGGAGTCCCGGCGTTCGGAGTGGGGATCGTCGCCGGAGAGTACCTCTTCAGCAGGTTCAACGCCGAACGATTCCGTCAGGCCGTCCTGGGGCTGTTGATCGTCAGCTCGGTCTCGGTCATTTCGAGTGTGTTGACCGCCTGAACACCCTCACGTCGCACGCGAGCGTCAGCCTTGCCGCAACACGTCATAACTCAGGCGAACCATCAACACCGACACCACGATCAACAACATGATGCGGACGAACGACGTCCCACGCCGCAAGGCGGTTCGTGCCCCCAAGTAGGCGCCGAAGGCGTTTCCGCCCATCAACGCCAGTCCCAACAACCACCACACGTGTCCCAAGAAACCGAATACGAGCAGGGCACCGATATTGGTGGCGGCGTTGACGACCTTGACATGGGCCGCCGACGTGACGTAGTCGTATCCCAAGATCCCGGTGAACGCCAGTGCCAGAAAGATACCGGTCCCGGGGCCGAGGATTCCGTCGTAGAACGCGATGACCAGACCGGCCGTCACGACCAGTCCCACCGCACGTTGCGTCGTCAGCAACACCGGCGTGGTATTCAAACCGAAGGTCGGACGGGCCAGGATGAATACGGCCACGATGCCCAGCACACCGATAATGATCGGGCGCAGTACGTTTGAAGAGACCACTCCGGCCAGTGCCGCGCCCAGACCGGAGCCCGCCAGAGCCGTTCCCACCGTGGGCCACAACAAGCGATGATTGAGCTTGACCTTACGCCCGTACGTCACCGCCGCCGTCGTGGTACCGGCCACCGATCCGAGTTTATTGGTTCCCAACAAGGTGGCCACCGGAGCTTGCGGGTACGCCACCATCAGGGCGGGAAGCTGTAGCAAGCCCCCGCCGCCCACTACGGCGTCAACCCAACCGGCCGCCACCGCAGCAAGAATGAGGAGCCCGAATACAGCATCAACGTCCACAATGATGACGGTACTTCACATTACCGGCAGCATTGTTGTCCGAACCGTTGGACCGAGACGTCCTACACAGGACCACAGGCACCCGCGACTACGGGCCGGGCACGCTTCAGTAGGCCCCGCGCGAGCGCATGACGGCCGTGACGGTGCGCAGCATGATGACGAAATCAAGCGACAACGTCCAATTCTCCACATATCGCAGATCCAGACGTACCGCTTCGTCCCAGGACAGATCCGAACGCCCCGACACCTGCCACAAACCGGTCATTCCCGGCTTGACCACCAGACGACGGCGCACGTCCGGGGAATAAGCGGCGACTTCCGTCGGAAGAGGCGGACGCGGACCGACCAGACTCATATCGCCCTTCAGAACATTGAACAACTGCGGCAGTTCATCGATCGACAATCGACGCAGGTACGTTCCCACCGGAGTCACCCGAGGATCTTCTCGCATTTTGAATAGAACGCCGTCGCTCTCATTCTGTTCCTGCAATTGAGCAAGCCGCCGCGAAGCGTCCAGGTACATGGAACGGAACTTCCATATGGTGAACGGTTTACCGTCGCGCCCGATACGCTCCTGGCAATAAAACGCCGCGCCACTCGACGTCAATCGGATCAGAGCGATCGTCACCAGGAACACCGGCGACAGGAAGGTGATCAGGAGGGCGGCACCCACCCGATCGGTGCACTCCTTCAACCAGCGCCGCACACCAGTCAGACGGACATGGTCCAGGTGCAGCATGGGTAGACCGTCCACCGGGCGAATCGACGTGCGTTCCCCACCGATGTCCACCATCGCCGACGCCACGATCAACTCCGTGTCGCAGCGCTCCAGATCCCAGGACAAACGCCGCAGGCGAGTGCCGTCGAACTCCGGTGAGGTCAACACCAAAACCACGTCCGCGTCGACTTCCTCCACGGCTCCGGCGATGCGTTCGAAACCCCCGCAGACTCTGATGTGGAAATCCAGCAACGAGCCACGTGCCTCGCCGTCGGGGACACAGGCGGCCACCACCTTGAGCCCGTGGTAACGTTCACGGCTCAACTGCGCCACCAATTCGGCGGTGGGCAATTCATGGCCCACCACCAAGACTCGCTTCAAACAGTTACCTTTGGCGCGCTCACCATGCAGCCATTTACGCCAACAGAAACGAAATACGATCGTCAAGAGCGCTGTAGTCGGAATCGATATCACGACGAAAATACGGGACGTGGGGATCTCCAGTGCGTAGGACACCACCGCGACCACGGCGATGATGGCGAGGAATCCGCGCACCACGCGTTGATACTCGTCGGTACCGACAAACAGATAACGCGTTTCAAAGGCACGCGACATGCCCAACAAAGCGATCCACAGTATCGGCAACGCCACAACGCCCAGGGCGTATATCCTGCTGTGATCGCTGAAATCGCCAAAGCGGGTTACGAAACCGGCCACGGCTCCCAACATCCCGGCAAGGATATCGGTGCTCACAATCCCCCAGAGGTACCGGCGCTGCCAAGGAGCGGGTTTGGACTGTCTCCGCCCGGTTCCCGGAACGGCAAAGGAATTAACCGAATAGACCCGCCCCCGCCCGGAAGAAATCTGGCTGGGGATCTCGTAATCACTGACACCGCTGTTAGTCACGTGATGACTAACGAGAATCAAACGGGAAAGTAACGATCCGCGGCCACATTCAATTACTTTAGGTAACTACAATTTAACCCTTGCGAGACACAGGGCGTCCGGCCAGTAGCCACTCCGCTTAATGGAACTGGTTCTGAGCCGCTTCGACTCCTTTTTCCACGACCGTTTCCGTCGCGTCGGCGGCCAGTTCCAGATTGAGGTCGAGCTCCGACCGTTCCGCCGAGGCAAAGTCCTTGAGCACGTAGTCCACCACGTCCATTCGTCCAGGGGGACGTCCGATTCCACAGCGGAGACGGGTGTAATCCTTCGTGCCCAGGACCTTGCTGATCGACTTGAGTCCGTTATGGCCGCCTTCGCCGCCTCCACTTTTGATTCGGAGGCGACCGTATTCGATGTCGAGTTCATCGTGTATCACCAGAATCGACTCGGGCGGAATGGAGAAATACTTGGCCAGGGGGCCGATCGCCTCACCAGAAAGATTCATAAATGTCAACGGCTTAACGATAAGGAGCCGAGGCCCGCCTATCCCCAAACGGGCCTCGGCGGCTTCCGCACGTAGCCGCTTCACTCGGGCAAACGGGCTGTTGTGGCGCTCGGCAAGCTTGTCAGCGACCATGAATCCAACGTTATGGCGATTATTCGCATACTTTTTCCCGGGATTGCCTAGACCGGCAATCAGAAACGGTGGGTTGGACATGGCCTCATCCTATACGGCGATTCCCCATTCCTCCCGCCCAGTCCTTACGGATCGCGGCGACAGGCGACGGTCTCAACACGCGACGGCGATGACACGCCGGTCGATACTTACTCGGCGCTTTCTCCGGACTCTTCCTCGCTCGCTTCCTCGTCCTCAACGGCGGAGGCACGCGGAACGGTCACGGAGGCCAATACCTGGTCGGCTTCGGTGATCAGGTCGACGCCCTTGGGAAGGTCGACCGCGGAAGCGGAGATCGATTCGCCGACCGGCAGTCCTTCGAGGGAGACCTCGATGGACTCGGGGATGGTGGTAGCGGCGGCTTCGACGCTCAAAGTGTCGAGCTCGTGCACGACGATTCCACCCTTCTCCGGCTCGCCCACGAAATTGAGCGGCACGTCGGTGGTGATCTTCTCCGAACGGCTGACGATCAACAGGTCGGCGTGGACGAGCGAGTCCTTCAAAGGATCGATCTGAACGTCCTTCGGCATGACCAGTTCCTGAGCGCCACCCTCGACCTCGACTTGAATCAACTGGTTCAGTCCACCGTTACGGATGATGGTGGCGAATTCCAGCGTCGGGAGGGAAATGTGGCGCGGCTCGGAGCCGTGACCGTAAATGACGGCCGGAACCTTCCCGGCACGACGGGTACGGCGGGCGGCACCCTTACCGAAGTCCGTGCGAATCTCAGCGCTGATTTTTACTTCAGACATGAAAAGCTCCCTAAGGTATCTGAGTGATAGAAATTGAGGCGCTCGACATACCAGCGTTGGGGACAGGGAACCCTGAGAACCTACGCCTAGCGTCGATTACGGCATCGTCACATCTTTACTGTGATGCCCTCGCCGATGGCAACTTTTCTAGCGTACTACATTTGCTTCCCATATCCGCATCCGCGGCATTGCCTGTGATCTAAACGAACCTGCGTACGCCGGGTCCCGACCGCATTCCGACCGCACAAGCAAAAGTCCCGGCGACGACATCGCCACCGGGACTCCTGGAACGTTTTCGCGGTTTAGGACAACCCACCGAAGAGAGTCGTCACCGAACCGTCGTTGAATACCTCCCAGATCGCCTTGGAGACCAGTGGCGCGATGGAAAGAGTGGTGACCTTTTCGAGGTCACGAGCCTTTTCCGGCAATGGCAGGGTGTTGGTCACGATGACTTCGCTGACCGGAGCCGCCGCCAAGCGTTCCGTGGCCGGATCCGACAGAATGGGGTGAGTGGTCGCCATGACGACGTCGGCCGCCCCGGCCTCACGCAGCATCTCCGCCGCCGACACGATCGTCCCTCCGGTATCGATCATGTCGTCGACCAGAACACAGGTCCGGCCTTCGACCTCACCGACGACGCGGTTGGCCACAACTTCGTTGGGGCGCAATGGGTCACGTGTCTTGTGAATGAACGCGATCGGGCAGCCGCCGAGACGGTCGGCCCAGCGTTCCACCAGACGAACCCGTCCGGAGTCGGGCGAGACGATCGTCAGACGGCGATCGCCGTAATTCTCCTCAACGTGCTTGGCCAATGTCCCCATGGCAAAGAGGTGGTCGACCGGTCCGTCGAAGAAACCCTGGATCTGGGCGGTGTGCAGATCGACCGTCAGAATGCGATCCGCACCGGCGGTCTTCAGCAGATCCGCCATGAGCCGTGCCGAAATGGGTTCCCGACCACGGTGTTTCTTGTCTTGACGTGAATAGGGGTAAAACGGCACTAGAACGGTGATCCGCTTCGCGGATCCCCGCTTCAACGCGTCCAGCATCAACAGGGTTTCCATGACCCATTCGTTGATGGGATTGGTCATCGACTGGACGACGAACGCGTCACAACCGCGAACGGACTCTTCAAAGCGAACGAACACCTCACCGTTCGCGAACGAATACGAGGACGTGGGCGTAGGTGCGACACCCAGGAATTTTCCAATTTCATCAGCCAGTTCCGGATAACCTCTCCCCGAAAACAGCATGAGATTCTTCGAATTGACGGCTGACATACTAGCCATGTTGTAATTGACCCCCGCAAATGCGCAGCAACGAAGACCCGTCGCACGAAGAGCCGCGGTTTTACCCTTCGAACCGGCATCCCTTGCGCACATCCGACAAGCCGATGACGGCCCAATGACAACTGCTTCGGGCGATCAGGAGAAGACAAGGTTAAGTGTCCCCCGTCCAGGATGGCATCTTTACAGGGCGGGGGCCAATAGTGTGCTCCTACTCTCGGGTGTCGCCTTCCTCCCGCAGGGCCCTTTCCGCGGCCTCCGCCGTCACCGTGCCGGGACGTTTGTTGGGAACCCAGTCGTCGATATTGCGTTGGCGGGAACGGGCCACGGCCAGTTCACCTGGATGTACGTCGTTGGTGACGACCGAACCCGCGGCCACGTAGCTTCCGTCGTCGAGGTTGACCGGCGCCACTAGGACGCTGTCGCATCCTACGAAGACCCCGTCACCGATGTCGGTCCGGTGCTTGTCCACACCGTCGTAATTGGCCACGATCACACCGCAGCCCACATTGGCCTTCTCGCCTACCGTCGTGTCGCCCAGATAGGACAGGTGCGGTACCTTGCTCCCGCTCCCTACCTCGGAGTTCTTCATCTCCACGAAGGCACCCGCTCGAGACGTCGTTCCGATATTGGATCCGGGGCGCAGGTGAGTGAACGGACCGACCGTTGCCTCGGCCCCGATCCGTGCCTGGTCGGCGTGAGTGCGGACGACGGTGGCGTCGGCGTCCACGATGGTGTCGATCAGGGTGCTGTCGGGCCCGATGGACGCACCCGCGTCCACGGCGGTGGCCCCTTTGAGCTGACAGTTCGGATGGATCGTGACATCGCGCCCGACCGTTACCGTGGCATCGATCCAGGTGGTCGCGGGATCGTCGATCGTCACTCCCGCCAGCATGAGTTCCCGGTTGATGCGCTCGCGCATGATCGCGCTCAAGGAGGCCAACTGGGCCCGGTTATTGCAGCCCAGCACTTCGGTCGGGTCGTCGACGACGTGCGCCCCGATCTGACGCTGGGAGTCACGCAGGATTTCCAGAACGTCGGTGAGGTACTCCTCGCCCTGTTCGTTGTCCGTGGTGACCTTGTCGAGGGCCTCTCGCAGGGCCGCGACGTCGAAGGCGTACATGCCGGAATTGATTTCGTGAATCGCGCGGGTCGCGTCGTCGGCATCGCGGTGTTCGACGTTGCGCTCCACTTTCCCCTCCGAGTCACGCACGATGCGTCCCAGCCCGGTGGGGTCGTCCACCACCGCCGTCAGGACCGTGGCCGCATTGTCGTGTTTCTCGTGCGTGTCGACGAGCGCTTGAAAGGTCTCGGCCCGTATCAACGGTGCGTCGCCCACGGTGACGACGACCGTTCCGGTCATGTCGGGACTGGCGTCCAAGGCCACCCGCACCGCGTGCCCCGTGCCGTTCTGTTCCGCCTGGAGAGCGGTTTCGGCGTCGGGAAAACTCTGATCCAGATAATCCGTCACTTGATCGGCGGCTGCCCCCACAACGACGACTCGGCGCTGTGGTCGAATGGAGCCGACGGCCCGGAGAACATGCCCCAAGAGGGTCCTACCCAAGATGGGGTGCAGGACTTTGGGCTTCGATGACTTCATTCTCGTACCCAGCCCGGCGGCCAGGATAATGGAGTGGCGCTCTTTACTCATCACCGTCATCTTAGCGGTGGCGGTGGGCGGCTGGAGCGGTCACCCACCATCGAAAAGCTGGCCCGCCAGGACTCGAACCTGGAATGGCTGAACCAAAATCAGCAGTGTTGCCTATTACACCACGGGCCATTTCCATTTGTGGACGCGTGCCTCGGAGCGATCGTCCGAAATGCGCGCGTCCACGATAATACTACTATTGGTTGGCCCACACGAATCGGGGGACCTGTGAGTAAATGTCAATGAGGAAGTCCAGATACAGAAAAACGTCCTCGAAGTTCAGCCCACCGGCCCGCCAGGTCAACAACCATTGGCCTTCGAACCGCCATTCATTGTGCAGGGCGCGAGGGTCGGAAAGCATCCATTCCATCGTGCGGGGATGAATGATGTCGAAAGCGAAACGACGACTGTCACAATTGATTTTGTAATGATTGTTGAAGGCCTGGTTTTCAAAATCGATGTCGGCGGTGAAACGCCGCGACCACCAACCTTCGTGTCCGATGTCGAGTCGGGGCCGCGGAGCGGGTAGTCCGATCGCGGCCACTTGGAAGGGATGGCTCTCCCTGTCCTTACCGAATCCGGTCGTGTACTGGTAGTGGAAGAACATCACGTGCATTCCGCGATATTGCCCGCGGAACACGTCCATCCCCATTCGCGAGCTTCCCTCTTGAAACGGTTCACCCGTGGAGAGCTCGGCGACGGTGTCGTCACGCGGTTCGTAATGGAATCCGTTTTGAGCGGCCCAGGCGCGGTATTCGCGTACCTTCTTCTTGCGCAGCCATACCATCAACCCGATGAGCGGTACCGCGATGATGATCACGAACACGAGGACCACCCAGTCGGTTTCCCCGCTACTGCTACTACCTCGAACGGCACCGTCGGTCCATCCCGATGCCCCGGCCGCCATCCACGAGGGTATGAATCGGTCCAGCAGAAGGGTGCCTTTCTCTAGCGCTGCGGCGCCAACCTGAACGAGGGTGCCAGGCAACATGTGTCGGTCCTTTCCGGGGAGGAGGCTCTAACCGTGTCCGGGAGGAGGCGGCGGCTGGTGTCCGTAGCCGGGTTGCTGCGGCTGCTGCGGCGGAGGTGGTTGTTGCCCGTAGCCGGGAGGCGGCATCTGCTGCCCGCCCGGTTGCGGCTGGCCGTATCCGGGCATCTGTTGCGGTTGTTGCGGCTGCTGTGGGGGTGCGGGCTGGGGGGCCTGCTGCTGGGGAATCTGCCCTGGCGCGTTGGGAGGGGGCATTTGTGGCTGGCCCTGCGGTGGAGCCGGAGGAGCGGGTTGCTGATGCGCTCCAGGCTGCATATAGCTCGGATCCCCCGCACCGCGCAGGTTGGGGCTCTGACGCGCCTCGGGAGAGTCGAGTTCAAAGTACTCTTCGGGAGGGAAATCCCCGAACTTCGCGGAGATGTTTCCGGGAAAGACTTGAGTGGCGGTATTGTATTCGCGCACATTGGCGTTGTAGAAACGGCGGGGTGCCGCGATACGGTTTTCAGTGTCCACAATTTCCTGTTGTGCTTGCAGGAAGTTTTGATTCGTCTTCAATTCGGGGTACTGTTCCTGCATCATAATGACGCCTCGAACAGCTTGGGTCAGTTGACCTTCGGCTTGCCCTTGGGCCGCGTGACCGGCCTGCGGGTTCTGTCGAGTCTGCATCGCCATGGAACGTGCCTGTGCGACCTGCACCAGAGTGGCGTTCTCCGCCCCGGCGGCCTGCTGCACCACGTACATCAGATTGTCAAGCAAGTCGTAGCGACGCTGCAATTCGACATCGATTTGTGCCCACGACTCTTGCGTTATGTTTCGCAAACGGACCAACTTATTGTGACTGCTCATCACAATAATTGCCAAAATAATGAAAATCGCAAATAGCGCGACCAATGAAATTACCACTGGAACCATACGATGAAGCATAACCCATCGGTGCCACTGGAATCCTAGGGCGGCAAACGATGATCGCAAAGATCGTCGATTCCCCGCATACGTGGTAATCGCGGGAAGTAATGTGGGCCAAACCCGTTGGCGGCCGCCGAAACAGACGACGGCCCCTGACCGCGAATCGTCGATCCGCCGCTACGCCGGACTCAGCCGACCCTCTTAGCCGGCGTGATCGATAGCGACCGAACGCAATACGGCCACCAGGTCGTTGGCGACCGATTCGGCCACCGCCACCTCGGACGACTCCACCATGACACGCACCAAGGGTTCGGTTCCGGAGGGACGCAACAGCACACGTCCGTCGTCTCCCAACTCGTCCTTCCAGTGCGCCACCCTGTCGCGTACCGGTTCGGCGTCCATGATTCCCTTGTCCTCCACCGGAACGTTGATCAACACTTGAGGTGCGGCAGTGTAGATTTCCGCCAGCTCCCGCAGCGAACGCCCCGTCTCCGCCATCCGCGCCAAGAGCAGAACGGCCGTCAAAGAACCGTCACCAGTGGTGGCATAGCGCGGCACCACGATGTGCCCGGACTGCTCCCCTCCAAGGGACAGGTCGGATTCGATAAGGCGTTCCAGAACGTAGCGGTCACCGACCTTGGTGGTTTCCAGTGCGATTCCTTCACGCTGCATCGCCTGGTGAAGGCCGAGGTTACTCATGACCGTCGCAACCAGGGTGTTCTTGTTGAGCTGCCCGCGTTCCTTCATCGCGGAGGCGAGGACGGCCATGATGGCGTCTCCGTCCACCACCTCCCCGGAGGCGTCTACCGCGAGACACCGGTCGGCGTCCCCGTCCAAGGCGATGCCCAAGTCGGCCCGGCGATCCGCGACCTCACGCCGCAGGCCGTCGATATGGGTGGATCCGGCGTTTTCATTGATGTTGAGTCCGTTGGGATCGCCGTTGACAACCGTCACGTGCGCCCCGCAAGCGCGCAGGATATCGGGGGTGACGGTAGCGGCGGCACCGTTCGCGGGGTCGAGAACGACCGAAAGCGACGACAGAGATTGATCGCATGTGGACACGACATGATCGATGTAGCGTTGACGCGCACCGGAGTCCCTCGTGACAGCACCGAGCTCTGAGCCTTGCGGGCGGGGCAACTCCACGTCCATCGCCGACTCGATCGCGTCTTCGACATCGTCGGGCAACTTGCGTCCCCCGGCGGCGAAGAACTTGATGCCGTTGTCGGGCATCGGATTATGGCTGGCCGAAATCATGACTCCGAAGTCCGCACCCAGCACGTCGGTGAGATAGGCGGTCGCGGGCGTGGGAACGACACCTACGTCCACGACGTCCGCGCCTGCCGAACTCAACCCCGCCACCGAGGCGGCCTTAAGCATACCGCCGGACAGGCGTCCGTCGTCGGCAATGATCACTTTGGGCTTGGTGCCCTCCGAACCGCGCAAAACCGTCGCGGCGGCCTCACTGAGCCGCAAGGCCAATTCGGGCGTCAACGTCGCATTGGCGCGCCCCCGCACGCCATCGGTCCCAAACAATCGAGCCACCATTCAACCTCATTCACTACTCGGTGACATTGTGTACGTCATTGTATTCAAGTCGATATTGGAAACGGATTCGAACACCGACCGTCTCCTCGTCCCTGAACGGTCGGCCCGAAACCACGTTTTACCTGGTACATTCGCCGAACCGGTGACCTGTTACCGGGTGTTCGGCCCCAATAAGCAATCGAGGGGTTATCGCTGTCCGTTCCGCCCGAACCCAGATTCGGATCGGTGGGAGAACAGCGATAACCCCTCGATGTCGGCATCTCCGCGGATGACCCGGAAATGCTCAACGCCCCGGACGACAGTGTCGGCCACCGTACGCTGACGGTGGCCACGGCCCGGCACGGACCCGGCCGTGCCTTTCCATACCACTGTCCGAATGGGACATTTAGCGCTTCGAGTATTGCGGCGCCTTGCGGGCCTTCTTGAGACCGTACTTCTTGCTTTCCTTCTCACGAGCGTCCCGAGTGAGGAAACCGGCGCTCTTCAGCGCACCACGCAGGTTGGGGTCGATTTCAACCAGGGCGCGGGCGACGGCCATGCGCAACGCGCCGGCCTGGCCACTGGGGCCACCGCCGGTCAGGTTGGCGAGAACGTCGTACTGCTCCAGCGTCTCGGTGAGAGTGAGCGGATCGGTGATCGTCTGCTGGTGGACCTTACTCGGAAAGTAGTCGTCCAGCGACTTCTTGTTCGCGGTGAACTTGCCGGTTCCCGGTACGAGACGAACCCGAGCGATGGCCTGCTTACGGCGACCGACGGTCTGCACCGGACGGTCGGTGGGAACGGCGGGGACGGTGGGAACGGCAGGAGCCGCTGCCACGTCGGCCGGAACCTCGGCCGCGACTTCTTCGGTGACTTCGTTCTGATCAGTCATTTAATATGCTCCTTAGCCCCGCGCCTACTGCGCGACCTTCGTGATCTCGTACTGCTTGGGCTGCTGGGCCGCGTGCGGGTGGTTCTCCCCCGCGTACACCTTCAGCTTCTTGAACATGGCGCGACCAAGCTTGGTCTTCGGCAGCATGCCGCGGACGGCCTTCTCAACGACCTTGTGCGGAGCTCTTTCCATGAATTCAGCGTAGGATTGTTCCTTGAGACCGCCCGGGTAACCGGAGTGGCGGTAGGCTTTCTTGTCCCGGAGTTTGTTACGGGTCAACACGGCCTTTTCCGCATTCACGATGATGACGTAGTCACCCATGTCGGTGTTAGGCGTGAATGTGGCCTTGTGTTTTCCCCGGAGGATTTGGGCTGCGTGTGTCGCTAGCCGACCCAACACTACGTCGGTAGCGTCGATCACGAGCCACTGCCGGTCGATGTCGGCCGGCTTAGGGCTGAACGTACGCACAGGCTTACCTAGCTTTCGTTGTCAGTGTGGAACGAACCCCCCGGATCGGGAGGCCGCCTGGATGTCGGTCTACAGGGTGCGGCCTGTCATGACGACCGAGATCCGTCGGACAGCGCCGGGAGGACATCGCCTCTCACGGCACTCGCACAACGGCGTCCAGTCTACTTGACGCTGTGAACCAGCGAGGACGCAGGTGGAGTGATGTTGGCTACGCGAAACCGGGATCCCACCCGGCCCGTGCGCGACCGCAACGGACGCAGCGAAATATTCGTCGAGGATGTCGTAGGCCGTCGCTAGTATGGCGTTCCCGGGAAAACGACATACACCTCAAAGTAGAAAGAGCACACATGAGCGGCGCAATCGTCGACACCGTCGGCAATGAAACGGAAACCAGCCTGGCCTACCTACGGCAGCAACGTGAGACGTTTCGCTTCATCGTGCACGGCCTCACCAAGGAGCAGCTGCGTTCCACACCCACCCAGAGTGAAATGTCGCTGGAGTGGCTGCTCACCCATATCGCGACGGTGGAGAACAACTTCGCCCAATTGATCGCGACCGGAACAGGCGACGCGATCATGGCGTCCCTGACGGCCGAGAAGAAGGAGGAAGAGCGCGACGTCGATACCCTCCTGGACGCCATTACCGCGCTGGGCGCCACGACCGACGACCTCGTCCGAGAGAAGGGTCTCGACCACGAGGTTCCCATTCCACCCGAGGTCCCCTGGTTCCCCAAGAACCGGACGCACTGGAACGTACGCTGGGTCGTCAATCACTTGATCGAGGAATATGCCCGCCACGCGGGACACGCCGACATGCTCCGTGAGGCCATCGACGGCAAAACCATGTTCGAACTCCAGTCGATGGTGGAAGGCTGGCACGAGCAGTACCTCGCCTGGACGGGCAACTGAAGCCGGGCCGGGACCGGCGGAACTCGCCGGTCCCGGCTGGGAATCAGGACTTCCGAGAAACCTCGGAGACCGGTAGGTACACCTTGCCTCCTTGATCCAGGAATTCCTTGCTTTTGTCCTCCATACCCTGCGCGGCGTATTCCTTCAGTTCATGGCTGATCTTCATGCTGCAGAACTTCGGTCCGCACATGGAACAGAAGTGGGCCGTCTTCGCCGGTTCAGCGGGAAGGGTCTCATCGTGGTACTGACGAGCCCGATCCGGATCGAGTGACAGATTGAACTGGTCTTCCCAGCGGAATTCGAAACGCGCCTTGGACAGCGCATCGTCCCAGGCCTGCGCCTGCGGATGTCCCTTGGCAAGATCAGCGGCGTGCGCGGCGATCTTATAGGCGATGACGCCCTCTTTGACATCGTCGCGATTGGGCAGACCCAGGTGTTCCTTGGGGGTTACGTAGCAGAGCATGGCCGTGCCGAACCAGCCGATCATCGCCGCCCCGATGGCCGAGGTGATGTGATCGTAGGCGGGAGCGATGTCGGTGGTGAGAGGACCAAGCGTATAGAACGGGGCCTCCGCGCAGATCTCCTGCTGCAGATCGACGTTCTCCTTGATCTTGTGCATCGGCACGTGGCCGGGGCCTTCCACCATGACCTGCACATCGTATTCCCAGGCGATCTTGGTCAACTCGCCGAGAGTGCGCAGCTCGGCGAACTGTGCTTCGTCGTTGGCGTCCGCGATGGAACCGGGCCGCAGACCGTCGCCCAGCGAAAACGCGATGTCGTACTTCGCGAATATTTCGCACAGCTCGCGGTAGTGCGTGTATAGGAACGACTCCTCATGGTGCGCCAGGCACCAGGCGGCCATGATGGAGCCGCCGCGACTGACGATTCCGGTAACGCGCTCGGCGGCCATCGGCACGTAACGCAGCAGCACACCGGCGTGAACGGTCATGTAGTCGACGCCTTGTTCGGCCTGTTCGATGATGGTGTCGCGATAGACCTCCCAGCTCAGTTTGACCGGATCACCGTCGACCTTCTCCAAGGCCTGGTAGAGGGGGACCGTGCCGATGGGCACCGGTGAGTTGCGGATGATGTGTTCGCGGGTGCGGTGAATGTGTTTACCGGTGGACAGGTCCATGACGGTGTCACCGCCCCACGTCGTCGCCCAGGTCATCTTGTCGACCTCGGCTTCGATGGAGTCCGATACCGCCGAGGTTCCGATATTGGCGTTGATCTTGGTGAGGAAGTTCTTCCCGATGATCATCGGCTCGGTTTCCTCGTGATTGATGTTGGCGGGGATGATGGCGCGCCCCGCTTCCACCTCGCTCCGCACGAATTCTGCGTCGAGCCCCTCGCGGATGGCGATGAACTCCATCTCAGGAGTCACCTGCCCCTTTTTCGCATAGTGCAGCTGAGTATTGCAGGTTTCATTCCGACCGCGCTCGTCGATCCAGGGGACACGCACCTTGTCGAGGCCCTTGACCACGTCGGAACCGGGCCCGGACGTGTCGTACAGACGAATCGGTTCCTCGTCACCGCCGAGGGCCACTTCCGCGAACGGAACGCGGATGTCGTCCCGGCTTCCGGTGACATAGACCTTTTTTCGGGATGGATGCATTGTTACTCTCCTTGTTGACTTGCGTGCTCTACGGGCCCGGGACCGGCTCCCAGCCGCCAGGAGGCGGCTCGGCGCAGCGCCCGGGTCAGGTATTTCTTGGCTCGGTCGATGGCTTGATACACATCACGTCCCATGGCCAGCTGCGCCGCGATCGCCGCCGACAGGGTGCAGCCGGTGCCATGGGTATTCGGTGTGGGGACGTAATCGGAACTGAAGGTAAAGACGTGATCGTCGATGTAAAGGAGATCGGTGGTACTGCCTTCACCGAGATGTCCTCCCTTCACGAGCACCGCCTGCGGGCCCCGGCAGGCGATCGCCTTGGCCGCCAACCGAGCGTCGGCCAAATCCGCGATCGTTCGCCCGCTGAGTCGTTCCGCCTCATCACGATTGGGCGTGATCAGCGTAGGGACGTCGGCAAAGGCGTACAGATACCGTTCGGCCTCCCCCTCGAAAAGTGCGTCTCCGCTGGTGGTCACCATGACCGGGTCGACAACCAGCTGAGGTAGCCGGCCTTTCCGCGCATAGTCGGCGACCACGTCCAGGGTGTCGACATCGGCGAGCATCCCGGTTTTCACCGCACGTACCCGAAAATCCGACAGCACGGCGTCCAACTGAGCGGCCACCGTTGCCGGACCGACCGATTGGGCGAAGCTCACTCCCACGGTGTTTTGTGCCGTGATCGCGGTCAGAACGCTGGTTCCGTGCATGCCGTGCGCCTTGAAGGTATGCAGATCGGCCTGAATTCCCGCGCCTCCACCGGAATCCGAACCCGCGACGGTGAGCGTTACTCCGGGCGTGGTCACAGCTCCGCCACCCCCTCTACGGGCGACGACGCCTGCGCCAGGAAACGTTTCGGTATGCGACCGGCATGGGCGGCGGCCCATCCGGCCTCCACGGCAGCGCGCATGGCATGTGCCATCAGTTCCGGGTTTTCGGCTCGCGTCACCGCCGTCGCCAGCAGTACGGCGGAACACCCCAGTTCCATCGCCTGCGCCGCGTCGGAGGCCGTTCCGATTCCCGCATCGCAAATGACGGGCACGGCGGAACGCTCACAGATCAGTCGCAGATTATGGGGGTTGCGAATCCCCAGACCGGTCCCGATGGGAGCGGCCAACGGCATGACCGCGGCACAACCGACCTCTTCCAAACGTTGCGCGATCACCGGATCGTCATTGGTGTAGGGCAAGACGGTGAATCCTTCGGCGACCAATTCCTCCGCCGCTTGCAGCAGTTCCACCGGATCGGGTAGGAGGGTGTCGGGATCGGATACCACTTCCAACTTGACCCAGTCGGTCTCCAAGGCTTCCCGCGCCAGACGAGCGGTGCGCACGGCCTGTTCGGCGGTATAGCATCCGGCTGTATTGGGCAACACCGATACCCCCAGCTTTTCCAGCGATTCGAGAAGACCGCCTGGACTACTCGGGTCGGTCCGTCGCAGCGCGACGGTGACCATTTCCGCTCCGGAGGCGCTAATGGCCTGTTCCAAGTGCGTCCGGTTCGCCGCTCCTCCGGTTCCGAGGATCAGTCGCGATTCGAATCGCCGTCCGGCAATGGTGATGGGCTCCATGCTCAACCTCCCTGCGTCGCAGTCAGGACTTCGACTTTGTCGTCGGGGCTCAAGGAAGTTCCCCAGCGGTGTTTGGGCACCACTTCCCCATTGACCGCCACGGCAATGCCTTTCGATGCCGTGGTGACCGCCCGGACGGCTTCCTCCACCGTTTGTATATCGTGATATAGATGTCCATTTAGCTCTATTTGCATGTGACTCTCCTAAATGAATCCAGGTGTGGGGCTATGGAAAAGCTCGACGATCTGGAATTAGAGGCGGGTAGCCCAGCGACCGGTCACGAATCTGTCGTCGGGTGTGACGGGAAAGTTCGGATTCCACGCACCCCAACGCAAGGGATCAAAGCTGCTGGGTGCGAGGGAACTGCTTCCGGACGCGACCAATTCCGACACGCTCGTCGCCGTAGCGGGAGCCAGCGCGATTCCGTGGCGATAGTGACCGGCGGCGACAATGGTGGTCTCGTCGACGTATCCGAGCAGTGGGCGATTGTCCGGGCCGGTCGGTCGATAGCCGACCGTCACTTCTTCCAAGCGGTATTCCCGTACCTCGGGTACCAGCGCGGCGGCGTACCGCAAGAGATCCAAGGTCGCCCCGGCGGTGCCGTGCCCGGGGTCGGTGATTTCGTCGGACGTTGCCCCGACCACCAGTTCCCCATTGAGACGTGGCACGAGATACACCGAGTTGTCATCCACAATCGACCTGACGGTGTGCCCGGGAAGGTCAGTCGTTCCCTTGAGACGCAACACGACACCTCGTACCGGTCGAATGGGAAGGTCAAAGGCGCGCGCCTGATTTCCCGTGGCGAGGACGACCCGATCGGCGTCCAACCGCCTGATGTCGTGAACGTCCTGCGGCACGAATTCGACCCCCGTACCTTCACACGCCACCCACAGGGCTCGCAGCACAGCGCGTGGGTCCACCGCCTGATCGGTAGTGACCAGGTGCGCTTCGCGACAGCTGGAACTGAGCAGAGGCTCGGTGCGTCGCAGGCGGCGAACACCGATCGTCTCCACCGGAAGCCGCAGGCGCTGATACAGAGTCACCTGCCGCCGAACCGCGGCGCGATCGGACTCGTTCCATCCCAAAAGGATCGTAGGATGAGCACGATAGGACAATTCTATGTCGCTCACCGCCTCAAGACGCCGAGCGAAATCGGGCCACTGCGAGACCGATTCCACGGCAAAGGGAACCAAATCCTCTTCGCCGAACTCGGCCTCCGTGACCGCGGCCAGCATTCCGGCCGCCGCATGAGTGGCCGCTCGTTGCGGTGACCCGTCGTAGACGGTCACGACGTGACCGTCCTCGGACAGCCGCCAAGCGGCGGAGAGGCCGATGATGCCTGCTCCGAGAATGGAAATACGCATCCGTTCAGCTCCTCCGTGAGGAGGACGCCGCGTGCCCCGTGTCGGCGGTACTCGGCGGCTGAGGAGGTACCGAGAACGTCTCTCCCACCGCATCGAGCAGCTCGGATGTGGCGCTTCGGACGTCCCTGGCACGGGAAACGGCGGATACGACCGCCACTCCGTGAGCACCGGCTGCGCGGCAGGACGCCGCACTGGCGGCGTCGATGCCGCCGACCGCGACCACGGGTAGTTCGACCGCGGTGCACACCGCCTTCAAGCCGTCGGTCCCCAGGGTTTCGGAAAGGCTGATTTTGGTCGTTGTCGCGTTGACCGGTCCGACTCCGAGATAGTCGGCACCGGCGCGGCGTGCCGCCCGCGCACTTTGCGGGCCACGGCAGGTCGCTCCGATCGTCAGCGTCGGATCGAGGATTCGCCGAGCGGCATCGACGGGGAGGTCGTCATCGCCGAGATGCACACCGTCGGCGCCGACCGCCTGTGCGATGTGGACGGAATCATTGATGAGGCACCAGGCCCCGGACTGTCGACACATTTCCATGAGACAGCGTGCCAAGTCGAATTCGGCGCGATCGGTGAAATGGTCCTCGGTGCGCACCTGGATGAGTCGAACGCCCGCGTCAAGCGCCGCCTCGGCAGTCTGAATCGGATTGGAATCGAGACGTGTGTCCGTAATGAGATGTAGCCGTGGCAATTGCGAAGTCAACCGCATAGCACCCTTCTCCCTTCGCCAGTATTACCTGGATCAGGTCGGTACGGTCAGGACTACCCAGTCCAATCTCAGCCCGATGCATCGGGCCCCCGTGAGTTCACTGTTCGATTATCACTGTACGGCACGTACGGTTCATACGCCAGTACCGAACACGTTTCGTCGTGAGTGAGACAACAGCACCGAGGCATGCGCAGCGTGTCAGTCGCGCGATACCCGCAGGACGCGGTAACCCTTGGCGCTGGCGTGCTTGTCAACCGCCCAGCCCTCCGAGGCGAGCCACTTCGCCAGAGAGTCCCCGCCCAGGTGCTTGGAAACGACGAGCCAGGCGACCCCGTTGGGACGCAATCGCGGCAACCACTCGCTCAAGAGCCGATGCAGGCTTTCCTTACCGATCTTGATCGGGGGGTTCGACCAGATCTCATCGAAACGAACCTCGGCGGGCACCTCGTCCACCGACCGCACGTACACCGTCCCTTCGGAATCGGACGTGTTTCGCCGAGTCAGGTCCAAGGCACGCTCATTGACATCGACCGCCCACACCTGCGCCTGTGGGTTCTCGGCCAAAACGGCCGTAATAGGGCCGTATCCACACCCCAGGTCCAGATACGTCCCACCTCCGTCCGGTGGGGTGACTTTCCCCAGAAGCACGTTCGTTCCGGGATCCAGGCGACTTCCCGAAAAGACCCCCGCCGAGGCCACCAACTCATAGGAACGTCCATCGACGTCAAAGGAGACGGTTCGTTCGCGGTCGGTCGAGGTCGGCTGCGCGGAAAAGTAATGTTCGGGACCGTCATCGGGTTGCTCTACGTTCGACACCCGGTGATTATGCCACTGGAGCGATCGGCCGTCGCATGCGGAGAGCGTCGCCGTTTTCCCGGATACGTGTCGCACGCCACTGCTAACGATTCCGACACGCCGACCGTTCATGTTTCCGCACCGTAATCCCCATACAAACTCACCCCGACGAGGGAAAATCCTCCGTACTCGGCTCCTGCGGGGCTATTCTCCGAAATATGCCACACGCTCCATCTCCGTTCGGCGTACCTGACGTCGATAGAACACCGGGCCAACGACAGGCGCCTTCGCAGCGCCCGGTGGCCACCCGCGGCACTTCACTTCCGGAACACACTCCGACCGCTCGTTTGGCCCCGGACGACCTCCCCCATCCGCTCACTCCGGAAGAGGAACTGGAGGAACACCTCGACGAAATACACGCGTCCCGTCGCCTTCGCCGCGCGGCACGAAAGGCCAGCGTCCGTACGCGCCGGTGGACCAAGATCCTGGCTGTCGTCTCCGGTCTCGCCGTCACGGCCGGCTGTCTAGCGGGGACGTATATCGTATTGCAGGAGAAGGAAAGCGGTCCGCCCTCGCAACCCCTGGCCGCCGTCCCCCAGGGAGACGACGGAGGTGAGACGGCCGAAGAGGGATCGATGCTCGACCATGACCCCAATGACGTCGTCGACCCCATCGCCGCCCGCGACACCGACCCCGACCCCCTCACCGTCGATGAACTGTTCGGGCCCGAAGTGTTGACACCCAACGGATCGGAGCGGGGATACACGGTCATCGGCCAGGAGAACCTGAAACCCTGCACAGAGGCGGTGATCGGGGATTTGGCCGACCTCGTCGAGCAATCCGCCTGCACCCAGACCGTGCGCGCGACCGCCCGCTCTGACAGCGGCGACTTCCTCATCACCCTTGGAGTCATGAATCTGTCCTCGGACACCGAGGCGGAATCGATCACCGAACAGCTCAACAACGATCTGGAAGGGGGGTTTTCCGCCTTGCGGGTGGACGGCATGAGTTCCGACCTCGGACGGTCCGACACCATGGTCGGCTACAGCACCTACGGCCACTACCTTCTCTACGCCGTGGTGGGACGTTCCAACGGTGAAGCGCTGAACGAGGAAACCGAAGCCGTCCGCACCATAGTGAACGACCTCGTCGATACCTGGCTGGTCGACCGGCTGCTTCCCCGCCGAGACCTGGACGGTGAGTGAACGAGCCGCGTTGGGCCCGCATCTGTCTAGTACGACACACCACCCTGGTCGTATCCCGACGGGACCACGTAGACTTGACCTCTCTGAAGGGGAGTAGCTCTTCGCCAGACTGTCGACATACTGGCCTTCCGGCCCGGCACCTGGAGCGGGAACCACGGTTTCCGCCAGCGAGACCTTCGGTCGCAGTGTGATGCCCGCTGCCGTGCCGAAGTCGTCTTGTGTTTGATCCTCGGCACGGCCCAACCGAGCAAGGATCCATCATCGATATCACCGCAGCAGCCGTTGTATTCGGCCTCATCTTCATCGCGGAAATCCCCGATAAAACCACCCTGGCCGGGCTCATGTTGAGCACCCGTTTTCGCCCGATCTACGTGTTCCTCGGAGCGGCGGCCGCCTTCGTCGTCCACGTGATCCTGGCCGTGAGTGCGGGAAGTCTGCTGACCCTGCTTCCGCAGCAACTCCTGTCCATCGTGGTAGCGGCCCTGTTTCTCATTGGGGCGGTCACGCTGTTCTTCCATAAGGACGACGACGAGGCCGACGCCGCCGACGAAACGAAGACCCCTACCGGAAAGTCGTTCTGGAAAGTGGCCGGGATGAGCTTCAGCATTATTCTGGTCGCCGAATTCGGGGACATGTCACAGCTGATGATGGCCAGCTTCACCGCCCACTACGGACATCCCTTGTCCGTCGCGCTCGGCGCGGTATTGGCGCTCTGGACGGTCGCCGCCCTGGGAATCATGGGTGGACGCACTCTCGTGAAGTTCGTACCGATCGGAGTACTCACCAAGATCGGGGCCGGGGCCATGGCTCTACTGGCCGCCTACAACCTCTACGAGGCCTTCACCTGACACATGGCGCGTACGGCGACGAGGAGGCCGTCATCCTTCGTCGCCCGCTTGGGCGTTGGGTGCTTCAGGGGAGTTCTGCTCCGTCAGGGTCCGAATTCGTCGGGTCGTATGCACACGTTCCGCCCAGCGTGCCGGATCGTCGGAGTAATACACCTCCACCAGAGTCAGCCCCTTCGGCCCAACCACATGCACATCGTTGGCCCGTTGATCCACACGCAGCAGGGAGGCGAGCCAGTCTTCGTCCCGTCGCCCGTCTCCCACCGCAAGAGCCGCGCCTACCAGCGATCGCACCATGGAATGGCAGAAGGCATCGGCCCGGACGGTGGCCACGGCCGTTCCATCGGCGTCCCGCTCCCAGTGGTAATCCAATAGGGCACGGATCGTGGTCGCCCCTTCCTTACGTTTACAGAACCCTACGAAATCGTGCTCCCCCAGCAGCCGTTCGCAGGCGCGGTTCATCCTGTCGACGTCGACCGGGCGGGGCCACGGCAGGGTGTCGATGCGGCGCAGCGGGTCGACCCCCCAGGTGTGATCGGACACCCGATAGGTGTAGCGACGCCATTCGGCGGCGAAGCGGGCGTTGAAGACCGGGTCGACCTCTTCGGCGCGAGTAACGCGGACGTCAGCAGGGAGAATCCCGCGCAATCGCCACAACAGTTTGGGGCGCAGTTCTTCCCATTTCGCTCGATTCACGTCGACGTGTACGACTTGACCGGTAGCGTGTACCCCGGCATCGGTACGTCCCGCGACGGTGAAGTCCTCCAGCTCGCCGAACAACAGTGTCAGGGCCCGTATGACCTCGGCGGCCACCGTGGGGCGCTGAGGCTGCACCGCCCAGCCGGAATAGGCCGTCCCGTCGTATGACACCCGCAAGCGCAGACGAACCTGATCCATGTACCGTCTCCTTCTTCCCCAAAGAAAAAACAAAGCCGCACACCCGGGTTGGGTGTGCGGCTTGAATGTTAATCGGTCCGGTGGTTAGTCCACCAGCTCGATGATCGCCATCGGCGCGTTGTCACCTTTGCGGCGACCCGCTTTGATAATGCGGGTGTAGCCACCGTCGCGGTTGGAGAACCGCGGCGCGACCTGCTCGAAGAGGTCGTGGGTGATGTCCTTGTTCCGCAGCTTGGCCAGAGCCAGGCGACGGTGATGCAAGGTACCTTTCTTGCCATAGGTGATCAGGCGTTCCGCGTAGGGACGCAGACGACGCGCTTTGGTGAGCGTGGTCGTGACGCTGCCGTGTTCGAACAGCGACGCCGCCAGCCCAGCGAGCATCAGTTTTTCGTGCGCCGGAGAGCTTCCCAGGCGACGGCCCTTAGTCGGAGTGGGCATTCTTAAACTCCCTTGGTCTGTAAGCTCTAGCGTTTAGAGCTGTTCGGTTTCGCGAAGGTCATCGCCGTCGTCTTCGAAGTCATCGATTTCGTCGGCCGGAGCGGAAGTGGTGACCGGAGCCCCGTTGGGGTCGTAGGTCGAAGCGGCTTCACTGTAGTCGAAGGTTCCAGGTGAGTCCTTCAGACCCAGTCCCATGCCGGCCAGCTTCATCTTCACTTCGTCGATGGACTTCTGTCCGAAGTTGCGGATGTCCAGCAGGTCGGCTTCAGTGCGGTTGATGAGGTCGCCCACGGTGTCCACACCCTCGCGCTTGAGGCAGTTGTACGACCGGACGGTCATGTCCAGGTCCTCAATCGGCAGGGCGAGATCGGCGGCCAGCTGCTGGTCGGCGGGCGACGGTCCGACGTCGATGCCTTCGGCCTCCACGTCGAGTTCCCGGTAGAGACCGAACAGTTCCACCAGAGTCGATCCCGCTGAAGCCAGCGCCGTACGCGGCGTGGTCGAGGACTTGACCTCTACGTCGAGGACCAGCTTGTCAAAGTCCGTGCGCTGTTCCACACGGGTGGCCTCGACGTTATAAGCGACCTTGAGCACCGGAGAGTAGATCGAGTCGACCGGGATACGGCCGATCTCGTTGCTGTCGCTCTTGTTCTGGACCGCCGACACGTATCCGCGTCCACGCTCCACCACGAACTCCATGTCGATACGACCGGTGGAGTTGAGGGTGGCCAGCTTCAGATCGGGGTTGTGAATCGTGACCCCGGTCGGAGGCTGGATGTCTCCGGCGGTGACGTCACCCGGGCCCTCCTTGCGGAGGTACATGGTGATCGGCTCATCGCTCTCGGAGGAGACGCAGATTTGCTTGACGTTCAGCACGACCTCCACGACGTCTTCTTTCACGCCGGGGATCGTAGCGAACTCGTGCAGGACGCCATCGATTTTGATGGAGGTAACCGCCGCGCCCGGAATGGACGACAGCAAGGTACGACGCAATGAGTTCCCGAGAGTGTAGCCGAAACCAGGCTCGAGCGGTTCAATGGTGAACTTCGCACGGGTCGAGTTGACGACGTTCTCGGTCAGCGTCGGTCGCTTTGTAATCAGCACTGTTTAAAATCCTTCGGTAAGGGCACCCACTATATGATGCCTTCCAAACGCTTTACTTCCGCTGCGGCTCAACATTGTGAAGAGCGACAGCTAAATTTTTCCCTGAGGTCCCGTTAGACGCGACGGCGCTTCGGGGGACGGCAACCGTTGTGCGGCTGCGGGGTCACATCAGAGATCGATCCGACTTCCAGACCGACGGCCTGAAGCGAACGGATCGCGGTTTCGCGGCCCGAACCGGGACCCTTGACGAAAACGTCAATTTTGCGCATCCCGTTGTCCATGGCACGGCGCGCTGCGGCCTCGGCTGCCATCTGCGCGGCGTACGGCGTGGATTTACGCGAGCCCTTGAAACCAACTTGCCCGGAGGACGACCAGGAAACAACCGCACCGGACGGGTCGGTGATCGACACGATGGTGTTGTTGAAGGTAGAACGGATGTGTGCCTGGCCTGCGGGCACATTCTTCTTTTTAACGCGGGTGTTCTTCGCGCGCGACTTCGGTGGCATAAAATTCAGCGCTCCTTAATGCCTAACGGGCCTTCTTCTTACCGGCGACGGTCTTCTTCGGACCCTTACGGGTACGAGCGTTCGTGCGCGTGCGCTGACCGTGCGCGGGCAGCCCATAGCGGTGACGCAGACCTTGGTAGCAACCAATCTCGATCTTCCGACGAATATCGGCCTGAACTTCGCGGCGCAGGTCACCTTCGACGGTGAAGTTGGTTTCGATGTAGTCACGCAGTTTGACTACGTCTTCTTCGGTGAGGTCCTTAACGCGCGTGTTCCTGTCGATGCCGGTGCCCACGAGAGCTTCCAGCGAGCGCGTACGCCCAACACCGTAGATGTAGGTGAGACCGATTTCAACGCGCTTGTCGCGCGGAAGGTCCACCCCAGCGAGGCGTGCCATATGGCGTTCTCCTTGTTTTTTCGGAGGTCTGACCGTTACTGCCTCACTTCGGAGAGAAGGTGAGCCTCGGCCTCCGAGCCGAGGGCTGTGGTCGACGGTGTCCCCATCGCCCACAAGTAACGGTATTCTTGCTGTTTTTGCGTCCGGTGAGATCTAGCCTTGACGCTGCTTGTGACGCGCGTCCGACGCGCAAATGACCATGACGCGTCCGTGACGCCGGATCACTCGGCAGCTTTTACAGATCTTCTTGACGCTCGGTTTTACTTTCACGAGCCCTACTTATCAACTAGTAGTAGTCCGGTCAGCGATAACGGTAGACAATCCGACCGCGTGACAGGTCGTACGGCGACAGTTCCACAACCACTCGATCCTCGGGGAGGATTCGGATGTAGTTCTGTCGCATCTTGCCGCTAATGTGGGCAAGTACTTTGTGGCCGTTATTGAGCTCCACCCGGAACGTTGCGTTCGGAAGGGCCTCTATAACCTTGCCTTCAATCTCAATGGCACCGTCTTTTTTCGGCATGTCCTCCGCTACCGTGACTACTCGGATCCGTACATGGACACACGTGTCATCTCTATCCGGCACTGCGGGACGGGATCCCGGTGAGAGCGGGGAGAAATAGGCACGTGTAGTGCGGCTTGATGAACAGATTCCAGGTGGAATTCAACCACCCCGGAGCGCGTGGGTGAGGTTGACCGGAATCATGTCAACAGATAGGCTGCACCATTTAGCAATACTACTCCCATTGTTTTGGGGGAACTATCGGCCTATCGGTGATTGTGCTTACGCCTACACTCCAGTGACGATACATCACGGCACCCGTGAGTTTCGGGGCGCACATGCCGAAAAAGCCCGCCGAATTCGATTCGGCGGGCTTTGCGAGTATAGATCTACTTGCTGTAGAACTCCACGATGAGCTGCTCATCGCAGACCACGGGGATCTGGGAGCGCTCGGGCACCGAGACGAAACGAGCGATCAGCCCGTTGAGGTGCGCTTCAATGTAGGACGGAGTCTGGCCTTCGGCGGCCCACTCGCCGGCTGCGGCGGCTTCGAACGGAGTAGTCTGACGGCTCTTGGCCTTGACCTGAACGAAGTCACCGGGGCTGAGGCGGTAGGACGGGATGTCGACCTTGCGCCCATTGACGGTGAAGTGTCCGTGGTTGACGAACTGGCGGGCCTGGTAGATCGTGCGGGCCAAACCGGCGCGCAGCACGAAGGCGTCCAGGCGGGATTCCAGCAGCTGAATCAGGACTTCACCGGTTTTTCCGGACTTACGGGTCGCTTCTTCGTAGGCGCGACGAAGCTGACGCTCCGAAATGTTGTACTGGGCGCGAAGACGCTGCTTCTCAGTCAGCTGAGTCTTGTAGTCCGACTCTTTGCGACGCCCACGGCCGTGCTGCCCCGGAGGGTAGGGACGGCGTTCCATGTACTTGGCCGCCTTCGGGGTCAGCGCGATCCCGAGTGAACGGGAGAGCTTAACCTTTGGCTGAGGTTGCGGCATTCGGTCCTCCTGAGAACACAAAAATACGGGCCGTCGTAAAGATGGCCTCGTGACTTAAACGATTGTGGGTGACGGGCGTTGGTGCCCATCTGTTCTAGAGAGCAATCGGATCAGCCCCAGCCGCGGAAAGCCGTTCCGATAGAACTGTGTCAGCCTAGCACTGTTACGGAGGCTTCCACCACCTGCCCGCCGGTGACGTCGTGCCCCTCACAGCAGGACAACGCCTGGACCACCTTTGGGGATCACCGGTCATTCGGAACAATGCGCCAAATCCACCCTGTTGGGAGTTTATGGTTAAGGCGTGACTATGAATGAGCCGGTCCTGCGGGTCTGTGCCGATCCCGAGGACACGACGGTACAGCTGGCGGCGGATGTGCGTCGTGGCTTGACCTCGGATCCGAAGTTTCTACCGTTGCGATGGCACTACGACACCAAAGGCGAGGCTCTCTTCACCCGACTGGGCACCCAACCCGATTATTACCTCACTCGCTCGGAGACCGAGATTTTGACCTCCTATTCCGATGAGATCGCTGCGGCGAGCGGTTCGCGGGTGTTCATCGAATTGGGAGCGGGTCTGATCGACCGGGTCAAACTTCTCCTCAACGCCTTCTCGCGCGCCGGTCAGCTGGATGGATACTGGGCCTTCGACATCAACGAATCCGCGCTGGAGAGTACCTTGGCCGACCTCTGCGACACGTACCCGGGAGCGAAGATCGGTGGTATCAGCGGCGATTTCCTCAAACAGCTGGACCAGATCCCCGACGGGGACGATCGGCTGGTCGCCCTGCTGGGCTCGACCTTCGGTAACTTCACCTCCGCGGAACGGGGAATGCTGCTTCAATCCCTGCGCACCGCGTTGCACCCCGGAGAGAAGGCCCTGTTCGGCGTGGACTTGGTCAAAGACCCGGACGTCATTCTGCGCGCCTATAACGACTCCGGCGGGGTGACCGGAGCGTTCAATCTCAATGTGCTGCGCGTTCTCAACCGACACTTGGACGCGAACTTCGATCTGCGGGCCTTCCACCACCGGGCACGCTGGAACTCCCTGGCGTCGGCGGTGGAAATGTGTTTGGTGGCCGAACGCGAGATGACGGTCGACATATCCGCACTGGAAATGGACGTGCACTTCGATGCGGGTGAAGTCATGCAGAGCGGCTTCTCGTGCAAATTCCGGCCCGATGACTTGGCGGCCGAGGTTGACGGGTACGGCTTCACCGTCACGCACCGGTGGTTCGACGCCGCCGATTACTACGGAGTGTTTCTGATGAAGGCCGTCTGATGTCCTATATCTCCCATATGCTGGTGACATGGGTGAAATAGTTTTGATTCGTCACGGTGAGACCAAATGGTCCAAGACCGGACAGCATACCTCCACCACCGACTTGCAGCTCACTGAAGTGGGTGCGCAGCAAGCACAGGGCATCGCTCAACTTCTCCGTCACTGGGACATCCGCACCGTTTGGTCGTCGCCCCGCACACGGGCGATCAACACGGCCGAATTGAGCGGGCTCACCATCGACCGGATTCGCCCGGATCTGGCGGAGTGGGCGTACGGCGACGCCGAAGGCAAGACTCGACAACAGATCGACGAATCCGATCCTGGATGGAGCCTCTGGGCCGACGGAGGTATCGGCCCCGGCGGCGAAACGGTGGAATCGGTGACCAATCGGGTCGACCGGCTCTTGGCAGAGGCCGAACCGCTGCTGGAGTCCGGCGACGTCGCACTGGTCTCTCACGGCCACCTGTGCCGCGTCATCGCCGCTCGCTGGATCGGTTTGGAGGCCGGGGCCGGAATGAACTTCAGCATCGGAACGGCGGCAGTGGCCGGGCTGGGCTACGAATACGACGAACGCTCCATCGGACTGTGGAACCTGACCCCGCGACTGCTCGGACCACCGCCCACCCCGTCATCCGAACCGGATGATTGGGGCGGAGACAACGCGTTCGGCGGCGACGTCGCGTAGTACGACCGCCTGCCCACGGTTATCGCCACCGTTAGCAGGCGGCCACTCCTCAGTTCACATCGAGGCGCACCAGACGCTGGGTGGCACGGGTCAAGGTCACATACCCTACGCCGGCCGTGTACAGGGCCGCGATCTCGTCCACGGCGACCACGATGACCGCGTCCCATTCCAGACCCTTGGATTCCAACGGCCCCACCAGGTTGACCCGGTCGTCGAACGGCATGGCGGAAGCGATCTCCGCATGGCGATGCGTTGCGGCCACCACGCCGACCGTTCCCTCCACCTGTTGCAGAAGTCGCTTCGTCAGGGCCGCGATATGGACGGTGAGGTCAACACTGTCGCAGTTTTCCACCTCTACGGCGATTCCGGTTTCCCGAACGGCCTCCGGGACGTCGAGCTCGGCGACTCGGGGCCGTGCCCACTCGGCGGCGTGATCGAACACCTCCATGGAGTTGCGATAGTTTTTCGACAGATGGAAACGATGCTGCTTCCCCCGAGGTATCGCGCGGCGCCGCCCCTCAGCTGCCTGATCGGGATCGGGCCATGACGACTGCGCCTGGTCGCCCACGATCGTCCAGCCTGCCGCACGACCGCGACGGCCCACCATGCGCCATTGCATGGGAGACAGGTCCTGCGCTTCGTCCACGATCACATGGGCGTAGTCGGCGTAAAACGCGTCTCGGGCGACTCTCTCGCCGCGATCGTAATAGCGGTCCTGCGTCGTAGCGAGCTCGCTAATGCCACCCCAGCTGGCGATTCGGTTCTTTCTCCCCTGCTCTTTTTCCTGAAAGCCCAGTATGTGGCGCAACTCGTCCAGCAGTGGAACATCCTGAATCGACCAATCATCGGCCTCCAGCGAACGAGCCACCGCCACCGCCTCATGACGTTTCAAGCGGCCCTCCCCCGCACTGAGCAAGCGGTGAACGTCACTGCCCCACCGCAACACGTCCGTGGGATCAAGTTTCGGCCACCACGCCTCCAGGAACTTCAAAAACTCCGAACGCGAGCCGACATCACGGGAGAACTCCGCCGGATTGAGATCCGGATGAACCGGTTTAACCTTGCGCCACAGAGCCACCAACAACGCCCGACCCGCTTCGGTACGCGCGTGGTTCGGACGCGACTCCTTCTCGAACACCGTGGCACGCACCGCCACCAGCTCGGCCTCATCGAGAGTGAACACATCCCCCTTGACCGTGATGCGCAACTCATGCGGGGCCTCAGGTGCAGCCTGGCGAGCCAGATGCCGCAACACCGTCACCATGGCCGGCCGCCCCTTGACGCCCGCCACCTCACGGGAATCCTGCCGGGTCGCGTTCACCTCCGCGTACAGTTCCCCCATGGAATACAGCGCGGCCGTCTCCTCCCCCAAACTCGGCAACACACGCCCGATATAACGCATGAACACGTCGCTGGGCCCGATGATGAGAATCCCGGCACCCTCGTATCGCGCCCGATCCTGATACAGAAGATACGCCGCGCGATGCAAAGCCACCACGGTCTTACCGGTCCCCGGACCGCCGCTGATAATAGTGGCTCCCCGCCCGGGAGCGCGAATGGCCGCGTCCTGCTCCGCCTGAATCGTCGCGACAATGTCACGCATACGACCGGTCCGCTTGCGCCCCAAAGCCGCCATCAACGCACCGTCACCGACCACGGGCAGCCGATCCACGGCATCCTCATCGAGGAGATCGTCACTGATCTCCTGAACGGCTTGACCGAAGGAGCGAATCACCCGACGTCGGGAGACATTCTGACGATCCACGGCAGTGGCCCGGTAAAACGGAGCGGCCGCCGGTGCGCGCCAGTCGATCAACAGAGAACGGTACTCCGCGTCGCGTACGCCCAAACGACCGACATGTCGTATGCCTCCATCGTCGAAGTCCAGACGTCCGAACACGAGCCCCTCATGCTGACTATCCAAATCGGACATACGCCGCGCCGCTCGATATACGAACACGTCGCGCTCAAACTGCGCCCCGGGAACCGTGGCCCGATGATGCTCGAAACCACTGCGCCGATTCTCATCGGCCTCCTCCCGCAGTACATCGACCCGCTCATAGACCTGATCTACAAACTCCTGCTCCACGGCGATCTCATCCAAAACCGAATTGGCAGGATGAGGCGCAGACACAGCATGGCTCGTATCGTTCTCCACGTAATCCCCTCATGGGTTGGTGGGTGGGTGACCGCTGAGCTTGCCCCAGCTACTCCATCTTTACGCTGCGGGGAATTCTCACGACCTGAAGGTCACGACGAATCCTCCTCGCGCAAAGCTGAAACACCTGAAAACAACCTCAGCTCTTTTCCGGCATTACCGCCGCATACGCGCTACGCGCCGCGGCTCTACCTTCCGTTATTCACAACTCGCACCGTCACGGCAACGACGACCAGCACACCGTGATACAACCCGACGTTGCGTCGTTCCCGTCACTCGACGAAATCCGGTCATTCCATTTTAGTCGTCCATTAACTCGTTGATCCCTCAGATTGACCCCGACCCCAATCTGGACAAATCCGGCTCGTTGTCAATTAGTTGACTTCATACTCCCCGCCACCCAGGTAATTTAAAGACACAACACAAAACGAAGAAACTTTATACCGTACATCTCCACACCGCACAAGTTCGGTTCAAGCCATTTTCCATATGGTCGCTCGACAAGTGTGGGGTACGTTCGAGCGATCGGCGGCGACCGCCACATTCACCTGGCCTGGGCGGTCGCCGCACTCTTTTCTGTAGTTAAATGTCTTGCCTCACCATGTCGCTGTGGTGGCGCTCGCAGGTAAACTATGCAGAATGCCAAAGATTTTCACGTCTTCCACGGACCACCCCCGAAGTACGGGCATCCGCGACCGCGGGGTCACGATCCAGGATGACGCCCCCCTATTTGAGCACGTCGTGGCCCCCCTGCGACGCTATATTCCAGTCACGTGGTTTGATTGGCAGCCACACCGCACGCGGCCTCGTAGCCTGTGGCCCGATCTCATTCTCGTATTCGGCATTGTCTTGAACACGGTTCTCCTCATGTGGCCTTCCCCGTTCGTAGAGCTTGACCTCTGGGTTCGCCTCTGGAGCTATGAGCACAAGGTGGAGTGGCTGAATGAAACCGCTAAAGTAGTAACCAACCTGGGTTCGGGACGTTTCATCGCTCCCATTGTACTCATCCCAGCCGTCTGGGCGGCCCTGCGAGCACGCTCGATTCGGCCACTGTTGATGTACGTGCTTTGCTATATCCCACTCAGCTTGATTCTTCTGGCCAAGCATCTGTTCGGAAGGCCCTTGTCGCAGTACGTACATCAGCTGATGGACGCGTCTCCGCAAGGCGCGGTTATGTTCACCTACCTCGAAGACGGCGGGGGCGGTCTCATTGCCGATGCGACGGCCTTTCCGTCGGGTCACGCCGCCAACGCCATTGTCTGGTACGGCCTCCTGGTTCTACTCATCGGTGGATTGCTGCGCCCGTGGCTACGGTGGTCACTGTTGATTCTTCCTCCGATCGTGGTCATTCTGACGCAGACGTATGCGGGTCGACATTGGCTGTTGGACGCACCCGCCGGGATTATGATGGGCATTCTCATCATTCGCAATGCCAAACGGGTGCCCTGGCATACGGTTCCACTCGGGCCGTTGAACGTTTTCGAACCGGCAACCCGTAAGACGATCCTCTTTGCCACGCTTCTGATCGTGGGCCTTCTTTTGACTGCGGTCATGCCACTGTATCCAGGTATCGCCTGGGCAACGTTCATTGTCTTGCTGGGATTCACCTGGCTCGGTGTCGAGCTGCGCCGCGCACATAAGGAGCAAACTACGCAACCGTAATCCGTTGCGCCTACGCCTCTCCACTGCCCGAAGAGATTCGGGCAGGTTTTTTATCCACTGAGTCATCGTATTGCGCCACAACCTTTCGCTATGCCCTACTTAACATCCGCTCCTTATTGCATATATTTGGCAATAACCTATACTTCCCATTAACCACTTTTTGTCGATAAGGAGCAGAATATGGGTGTATACACACTTCCTGACCTGGACTACGACTATGGGGCCCTCGAAAAGGCCATGACCGGTGAAATTCTCGAACTACACCACGACAAACACCACGCTTCATACGTCAAGGGCGCGAACGACACGCTGGAACAGCTGGCGGAGGCTCGTGACAAGGAGCAATTCGGCCAACTGATCGGGCTGGAGAAGAACCTCGCCTTCCACCTCTCCGGCCACGTACTCCACTCCATTTTCTGGAAGAACCTCTCACCGGACGGCGGCGACCGGCCCGACGGAGAATTCGCCGACGCGATCAATGAACACTTTGGAAGTTTTGACGCTTTTAAGAAGCAGTTGACGGCGGCGACCACCAGTGTTCAGGGCTCCGGTTGGGGTGTCCTGGCTTGGGAACCGTTGGGGCAGCGCCTCGTTGTGGAACAGGTATACGACCATCACGGAAACGTGGGTCAAAACACCACGCCTCTGCTCGTATTCGATGCCTGGGAGCACGCCTACTACCTGCAGTATAAGAACGTACGCCCCGATTACGTCGATCGACTCTGGCACATCATCAATTGGAACGACGTCATCGCTCGCTATGAAGCTGCCAAGGCGGGGACAAAACAGCCCTAGTATTTTCATGCGCGGCAACAACGATTGAGGGCCGGCCAGGCATCCAATGCCCAGCCGGCCCTCAATTCACGACAATTCAATTTTTCTCCCATATCGGGAAGTCCCCAGGGGCGAACCAACGGGCGAGCCGCTAACAACGCGCGCAGCGCGTGTGCAGTGGCGGTAGAGCTGCCTGTCCCTACAGAAAACTCGACCACCATCAATGCCCCGACGAAACTGGCGAGCTTCCAGCGAAGAGCAGAAGCGGTAGAGCTGCCTGTGTCCCTAAAGAGCGCTGCCATCACACTTTCCCCAGGGACGAGCCAACTGGCGAGCCGCTAACAACGCGCGCAGCGCGTGCGCAGCGGCGGTAGAGCTGGAGAAGAGCTCAGGTTGTTCCAGGTGCTGCAGATTTGCGCGAGGAGGATTCATCGCGACCTTCAGGTCGTGAGAATCCCCCGCAGCGTAAATATGGAGTGCCTGGGGCAAGCTGAGCGGTCACCTACCACAAAGTGGTGATGTTGGTTTCTACTTCCCCTAGCATCTCTCGCAGTAGGGGCATCGACAGCCCGATCACCGTTCCCGGATCACCCTCGATCTTCTTGATGAAGGCCGAACCGTATCCGTCCAGGGTGAACGAACCGGCGACGTGCAGCGGTTCGCCGGTCTCGACGTAAGCGGCGATCTCGGCGTCGGAGACTTCGGCGAAATGCACCGTAGTAGCGGCGGTCTGGACGATCGTCCGATCCGCCGTCCGGTCGATGAGGCAATGACCGGTGTACAGCACGCCGACTTCGCCACGCATGCGCTTCCAACGCGATACGGCCTCCTCGGGACCGTCCGGCTTACCTAGAATCTCACCGTCGAAGTGAAGAACCGAATCACAGCCCATCACGAACGCGTTGGACGGTGTCTGTGGCGCCACTGCCGTCGCTTTCAATTCGGCTAGGGCCGCAGCCAATTCGTTGGGGTCGGAACCGGCGACTTGGCTTTCGTCGACGCCCGACACCACGACCTCTGGATGGATGCCCGCCGCTTCCAGGAGACGGCGACGGGCTGGGGAGGCGGAAGCCAGAATGAACGGGCGCGTCATTACCGCTCCATCCCGCGCCGCGCCGGAATGGCCGTGTCCCGCCAACTCCGACGAACTCGCAGTTTAAGTCCGGGATCGGACCAGCTCGGCGTTCGCCGAACCGCCGGCTCGTCGTCACCGGATCCGGCCAAGGAGTACAGCAGGGCGGTGATGACCGCTGTTTCCTCAGCGGTGGGATTGCCCCGGGTGACTCTGATTCCGACGTCTTGGGTATCGGTGTCGGTCGTCATCTTCCCTCATTTCTGGCGATTGGGTGATCGTGTTCAGTCGGGTATCCGCTGTTTTCGTCTGAGGCTAATCGTCTGCGACGTCGTCGATTTCGATGTCGAATTCACGGTGAACTCGTTCCCAGAATCCGTCGCGCACCCAGATCCGAGCGTCGGGGTGGTCTCGTAGAGAATACCCGAGTTCCTTTTCCGCCTCGACGAGCAGTTCCTTGTCTATGACGGTAGGCAACTGCGGACCGGGCAGTAGATCGGCGATATTGTCGAGACCGCGGGTCAACAGCCACTTGTGTCCGACGTATTCGCCGATTCCGCGTACTTCCTCGCTGTCGAGTTTTCCGGAGGCGGCGGACGACTGCTTTGAGTTGTTGACGTATTGTGGCCGAGCTGACTCGGCGGCTTCCAAGGCGTCTGCGGCGGTCATCGTGACCGCTACCGATTCACGCCGCCCAAAAACGGCCGCCGGGGACGGAACGCTCTGCGTGGGTTCAGCCATGGGGGCGCCCGCGATCTTGTGTGCCGCTACGGCCGCCGGGTTGTGCCCGGCCCGGGTAAAATACGGGCGCAATTCGTCGGGGGTCAACGTTTCCTTGGTATCGGATTCCCATACCAGGCGTTCACTCTGGTTGGTCGCGTACAGAGGTTCGACGCCCCACAGGTGAATCCGCACCCCGTAGGCCTGTGCGATTTCCACGGCGGGGACCATGTCTTCATCGCCGGCGAGGAGGATGGCTTCATGGATGGCACGGTGTCGCGCGAGTTGTTCCAGATCCGTCCGAATCATGGCGTCGACGCCCTTTTGCTGTCCACGGGAATTGAGGTTGCCCAACCGGACTTTGACGTATTCCATCTGAGCGATGACCCTTTGGTCAACGGTGGGTACCCGGTCTCGGGCCGCATCGAACCAATACATACGCAGGAGTTCGCCGTTGGAGACCAAACCGTGCGCTCGGTCAATGAGGCTTCCAATCAGTTTCTCGGCATCCACTCGGTAGTCGCGACGCGAATTGGCGTCCAGAAGTATTTCTGCGGCCGCCGCGTAGAGATACCCCACATCAACCAGAACGGCATACCGTTTACCTGGCCATACACCCTCATATCCCATAGACATCCCAGTGTCCCCCAATACGCAATAGTGAGAAATATAGTGCGGGCGATGGGGGTGCCGCTGTGTGCACCCCCATCTACTCGCTTCGCAATATTTCAACCGTACCGGAGGAGCCGGTGCAATACTATTCCTGCGCTGTTAAAGAGGAATGTTGCCGTGCTTTTTAGCTGGGAGTTCTTCACGTTTGGAGGCGGTCATCCGAAGGGCCTTCACCAGCTCCATCCGTGTCTCACGCGGCTGGATGACCGCGTCGATGTAGCCCAGCTCGGCCGCGACGTAGGGGTTGTTGAGCTTCTCCTCGTATTCGTTCATGAGCTCAGCTCGCATAGCCTGTTCGTCATCGGCCTTGGCCAAATCGCGGCGGTACAGAATATTGACCGCGCCCTGCGAACCCATGACCGCGATCTCCGCGGTCGGCCAGGCCAAGTTGACGTCGGCTCCGACGTGCTTCGACCCCATGACGCAATACGCGCCGCCGTAGTCCTTGCGGACAATCACGGTCAGCTTCGGAACGGTCGCTTCGGCGTAGGCGTAAATCAGCTTCGCTCCGCGGCGGATGATTCCGTCGTGCTCCTGCGAGGTACCGGGCAGGAAACCCGGCACGTCGACGAACGAGACGATCGGGATATTGAACGAGTCGCAGAACCGGATGAAACGCGCCGCCTTCTCCGAAGCGTCGATGTCGAGGCAACCGGCAAAGTGCATGGGCTGATTGGCAACAACACCGATCGGACGGCCGTCGATACGTCCGAAGCCGACGACGATGTTGCGAGCGAACAGCTCCTGCGTCTCGAAGAAGTCTCCGTCGTCGACGATGCCTTCGATGACGGTACGCATGTCGTACGGCTGGTTGGCCGAGTCGGGGACGATCTTGTCCAACGCGGCGTCGTCGCCGGTAACTTCCAGGTCCTCGGTCTCGTCGTACATGGGCGGCTGATCGAGGTTGTTGGAGGGAATGAAGCTCAGAAGCTGCTTCACGTACTCCACGGCGTCGCCTTCATCCGAGGCAAGGTAGTGGGCATTCCCGGCCACCGCATTGTGGGTGCGGCCCCCACCGAGCTCTTCCATGCCGACGTCTTCGCCGGTCACGGCACGAACTACATCGGGACCGGTAATGAACATGTGGCTGGTCTGATCCACCATGACGGTGAAGTCGGTGATGGCGGGGCTGTAGACCGCTCCACCTGCGCAGGGCCCCATGATCAGTGAGATCTGGGGAATGACCCCGGAGGCCCGCACATTACGGAGGAAGATATCACCGTACCCGCCAAGTGAGGCCACACCTTCTTGGATACGTGCCCCACCCGAATCGGAGATTCCGATCAAGGGGCGCCCGGTCTTCATGGCAAGGTCTTGAATCTTGACGATCTTTTCACCACAGACCTGACCGAGAGACCCGCCGAAGATCGTGAAGTCTTGGCTGAAGATACAGACTTCACGGCCGTCGATGGTGCCGTATCCGGTGACGACCCCGTCTCCATAGGGACGGTTGGCTTCCATCCCGAAGTCAATGGAGCGGTGACGGCGAAGCGAGTCAACTTCGGTAAACGATCCTTCGTCGAGAAGCGCCTCAATACGTTCACGTGCGGTCTTCTTTCCGCGCTCGTGTTGCTTCTCGATGGCACGGGGATTGCCGGTTGCCGCTTCGTTGCGGCGCTCGTTGAGGTCGGCGAGCTTCCCGGCAGTGGTATGGATGTCGATGTCAGTCACGTTCGGATCGTATCGCTTCGCTTTGAGGCTAACGTTGGTGCATGGCCGGACAGCTACGAAAACCACTCTCCGAAACTTCCCTAAGGACGAAAATTCATAATATTTCGGACTTTTGGAACAGGATATCTGTAGTAGATATCACACATTCGACACAGGATGACGTGCTGGCCGAAGCACGTAGCGGCGCTCCCGACCCTCGTGTACTGCTGGCCGAAACCCAGCTGGCCGGGCAGGGTCGACGGGGACGTACCTGGTCGGCTCCGGCTCGCTCGAGCATTATGATGTCGCTGTTGCTGCGGCCTCGGCGTCCGACGGAACAATGGAGCATGCTCAGCCCCCTGGTCGCTGTCGCCCTGTGCGATACCCTACGGTCGGTCGCCGCAGTGAACGCCACTGTGAAATGGCCCAATGACGTCCTCGTCGACGGGGCGAAGATCGCCGGTATTCTAGCCGCCGTCGCGGACGGTTCCGTAGTAGTCGGCATGGGCGTCAACGTGTCGCATAACCAGGACGATCTCCCCATTTCCTCAGCCACCTCCGTTGCCTTGGCCAATGGTTCGCAAACCGACCGCGAAACTCTGATCGTGGACTTCCTCCGTCGATTCGAAGAGCGCTACACCGAATGGGAGCACTCCGGAGCGTCGTCGATCGTGGCGGCCTGGCGCGAGCGTTCGGCAACGCTGGGACAGACCGTCCGAGTCGAACTACCCGGCGGTGAATTTCTCGACGGACAGGCGACCGACATCAACGACCTCGGCGGACTGCTCATAAAGGACGGCAAGGGTACCGTTCACACCGTTACTGCAGCCGAAACCGTTCACCTACGCCCCAGCACATAATGTCCCATCCGGATACCGACACTTGCACAACCGTTTCGTGCTGGGAATCCTTCCGCCGTTCCCCGAACCACTACGGGCGACGGTGTTGTAGTCTGCTAAGGAAGGAACGACCTGTTCCGTGCAGTAATAACCAGTAATCTGCCCCGGTACAAGACTTTTGGAGGTCACAGTGAGTTTTCCCGATGACGTTCTGGCCCGAAACGAAGAGGTGAAACTCCATACCCGCCAGCATTGGAAAGACGCTATCGCCCCAGTGCTGTGGTTTGTCGTATTCCTTTTGATCGCCTCGATTCTGATTTACCTGGTGCCGGAAAGTTGGGGCAGCGCCCAACTATACGTTCGCCTGGGAATTGTGGCCGTGTTTGTAGGTCTGATCGTATGGCTTTCGGTGCTGCCCTGGATTCGTTGGCAAAGCACCCACTACGTCCTCACCAACCAGAGAGTCATGTGGCGCGAAGGAATCGCACAACGCGAAAGCACGCACGTCATGCTTAACCGCGTCAATTCGGTGACCTACAGCCAGTCCATTTGGGAACGCCTGTTGGGATTCGGCACCTTGACCATCTACACGGCCTCCGACGATGTGGACGTGGTTTGGCGTGACATTCCCCGGGTCGACAAGGTCAAGACTCAGCTCTACCAGCTCATGCAGGACGATAAGCAAGGCGAAGACGTCAGCGAAGCCCGCTAGGTTCATATGGTCGGTTGTCCGGAACGTGACAGTCGAACATAATGCGTTTCAGGCGGAGCCGCAGAATTTACGGCTCCGCCCAATCGGCATCCAGGCCCTGTATAAAAACCCGTCGCACTTTTTCCTCTCATGCCGCAAAATCTGTCATATGCATAACATTGACATCGTCCCACTGGATCCCACCGACATCTCTCATATTCGCGGCGTCACCGAATTGACCCATTCAGTCCGAGAGCACAACCTCTCTCCGTGGCCTCGTTTTCCAGCCGTAATGGAACTGGCAACACGCTTCTTTACCACCCGGTACAATAAGAAGATCGAATACCTTGCCGTCTCTGAGCAATCGGTGGTCGGTGCGTCCCACGCAGCATTGTCCACTGACGACAATCAGCACCTGGCAATGTTGGAAGTCATGGTTCACCCGGAATACCGACGCCAGGGCATCGGTTCACAGCTACTGCAAGTGACTGAGAAGCGACTGCAGGATGAAGGACGTCATACCTTCATCGCTAGTTCGATCGAAGGCTACCCCGATGGTGAAGCGATGGACGAATCCGGTCTGGCCTTCGCACATCACCACGGCTACCACACGTCTCTCATAGAAGTCCAACGGCGTAACGACCTGTTTGCAGTAGACGAGCGGGAATTGGACGATCTCCTCGCCGACGCCTGGAAACATGCCCAAGACTACGAACTCATCCAGTATTACAATTCGGCTCCGGAAGACCTGGTCGAAGGCCTGTGCGTATTGCACGAAGGCATGTACACCGATGTTCCGCTCGGCGATACCGATATCCGCGAGGTCGATTTCACGCCCGAACGACTCCGGGCCCGTGAACGCGCCAGCCTCGAACGGGGCGTCGTCCAGCCGCACTCGGTCATTCGGCATAAAGCGAGCAAAGAGATCGCCGGATTCAGTGTCATCAATGTGTTTCCCGGGTCCGAAGACATCGCTTACCAGGATGACACCATCGTCCACAAGACCCATCGTGGCCACCGCCTCGGAACCATCCTGAAAATCGCCAACCAGCGTGAGCTGCGGCGTATTCGCCCTCAGCTACGTTACATAGACACATGGAACGCCGAGTCGAACGAGCACATGATCGCGATCAACGAAGCCATAGGCTACCGGAAACTGTGTCGCGAACACGAATTGCAGAAGAAGCTCAGCGAATAAGGTGCTCTTACACATTCGTGCCCTCGAATCCAAGTCGCCCGGCCTCTAATCGGTAGCCACATATCGCACGAACACCTGAACGGCGACCACCCAGGAAGACTAACCAGCGAGCCGT
This sequence comes from Haloglycomyces albus DSM 45210, assembly GCF_000527155.1. Lineage (NCBI taxonomy): Bacteria > Bacillati > Actinomycetota > Actinomycetes > Glycomycetales > Glycomycetaceae > Haloglycomyces > Haloglycomyces albus. The sequence continues at coordinate 192,640 of NZ_AZUQ01000001.1, forward strand.
AGGCGCGTGTGCAACGGCGGTAGAGCTGCCTGTGCTCCCTAAAGAGCTGCCGTCACTCCATCCCCAGGGACGAGCCAACTGTCGAGCCGCTAGCACTGAAAGTGCGACGCGGCGGTAGAGCTGGAGACGAGCTCAGGTTGTTCCAGGTACTTCAGATTTGCGCGAGGAGGATTCGTCGCGACCTCCAGGTCGTGAGAATCCCCCACAACGCAAATATGGAGTGCCTGGGGCAAGCTGAGCGGTCACCCACCAACATGCGCAACGAAGATGGTGCCTGTACCACCTAGTGACATTGGTCCTGATTCGGCTCGGGAGAACGCGGCCTGGCCGGCGCGTAGTTGTTCTTCGCCGTCCTTGTCGATGCCCTGTACGGCTCCTTCGACGGCGAGAAGGATACGTGGTCCCGGTAGGTCGATGGTGACTTCGTTTCCGGACAAGGTGACGCGGTGCAGCTGAAAATCGTCGACGGGGACGGGCCAGGTGCGAACGGGACCGTCGTCCTCGTGAGGTTGTAGCGGATCGGTCATCGCGCGGAAGTCGAGGACGCGCAGTAGTTCGGGTACGTCGACCTTCTTACCCGTCAGTCCCCCGCGAAGCACATTGTCACTGGCGGCCATGATCTCCACTCCGAAACCGCGCAGATAGGCGTGCATGTTTCCCGCCGGCATGTAGACCGCCTCGCCGGGGCTCAGCACCAGGTGGTTGAGGAGGAGACTGACCAATACTCCGGGGTCGTTCGGGTAGGTCTTGGCAAGTTCGACCAGCATTTCGAACTCTGGTTCCGTTCGTCCTCCCGCCGCTTTCGCCGCCTGGTCGACCAGGGTGTTGTGGTCGCCCAGGTCGGTCGTGAGGACGTGGGAGACGGCTCGCCGCAGGGACCCTTCTCCACTGCGAAGCAGTTGTGCGAGGTCTTTGAGACCTTCGACTTCCAGGGACTCCACATCGCGAGCCGCTTCCAGCGGATCGCGGAATCCGCAGAGAGCTCGGAATTCGCTCAGGGCGACCAGCAGTTCGGGTTTATGGTTCGAATCCACGTAGTTTCGGGAGGAGAAATCCACTCCCATGCGACGTTCGCGTACGTAACCGGCGTGCGCCTGGCGCGCGTTCGGGTGCGCTTGCAGGGAGAGGGGACGTGCGGCCGCCAACAGTTTCATCATGAACGGCACTCGCGCTCCGTAGCGGTTGAGAACCTCGTCCCCCAGCATTGGCTTAGGGTCGATTTTCACGGCCGTGTCCAGGGAGCGCCCGTCGGCTAGGAACGACGGAGCGGTCGGGTGCGCTCCAAACCACTCTTCGGCTTCAGGAAGTTCGGTGGGATACGCACGCCCCTGCATCCGAGCAATATCAACTTGCGATCCCCAGGCGTAATTGCGGATGACGCCTTCCAGTTCCTGCACGCCGACTCCCCTTCTGTCATCTTTCCCGTTGAGAACATTTGTGTCCGCAATATGCGGGGCGCTGTGCGGTCAGATTGTTCCAATTCTCGTCCATCGAACATGAACGGCGGATATCCACCCGGATTACGTTCCGCGCTGTGACGCATCCATATTCGGCTCCATACTCTACTCGACGCACACTGGTCGTCGAGAAAGGCGGAGCCTCGTCGTAAAGCCGAGGGCCACGCCAGGCACCTTGTGACGCCCCCATAGGCCGCCTGACCACATGCGTCAACGATATCGCGCCACCCTACCCGGTGCCGCGACATGTCTACCGCACCGACTACGGTGCCGCTCACACTCGTGTCATCGTGCTCCCGGGCAGGAATCACCGGTCACATGGCTCGAGTGATCCCTGCCATGGCGGTTATTCACCACGCTGTACCACTATGTCTTTCATCTCGGCCACAGCGGGAACCTTCATGGGGTCGAAACCGTGGGCGAAGGCCAAGTAAATCGAGGTGAAGTCGGGTATAGCGATCAAGGAGGCCAACCGTTCCAGAGCACATCCGCCTTCCGCGTTCACCACGGTGACCGGGAGGTTACGCTGTTGCGCCAAATCCACGATCGCGTCGGCACGCCGTGTGTCCGGTTTCGGGATGGTGTCGTCGCCTTCCAAACCGTCGTCGCGCAATACGATCAGTCGCAGGCGAGCGGCGGCGTCGTCTTCATCGGCGAAGATATCGCGTTCGAGGAGGGACCCGAACGGGCCGTCGAGGAGGCCGACTCGACCGCGACCCGCTTCGGCGAGCTCGCCTGCCACGACCGGATAGCGGGCGTTCGCCGCAAGCATGTCGCCGAACCGCCATGCCGCCACTCCCGCCAGCGGGCTGGATCCCCACACGACCGGAATGGTGCCGGACAGGTTCATGGCCATTTCCTTGGCGGGATTCACAAAGGAGTCCGCATCGGGACGGCAGCGTTCGGCGTCGTCGTCCAGCCGCTGTGCGGTCTCGGCGATGTCGGCTTCGGTCACCGGCACCAGACCGAGGGCGCGTCCCGCCAGTAGCACCGGTATCGCCAAGGCCCACAGGCTCTGTAGTGCCGGAGCTCGACGGGGAACCGCTACGAACGGCGCGCGTGCCCGTTCCGCGACGGCTTGCAGTTCGGAGTCCGGTGCCCCGATCGCCACCAGGCGTGCTCCGCGCCGAGCGGCCGCTTCGGCTGCGGCCAGAGCTTCGGGAGAATGCCCTGATCCACTGACGGCCAACACCACGTCCCCCGCACCGACCCAACCGGGAATTCCGGCCGAACGGTGGGGAACGATCGGCACCGGACACCGTGGTCCGGCTACCGTGGAGAGAATGTCACCGGTTCGGGCCGCGGTCCCGACACCGGCGAGAACGACCGCCCGCGGCCGTCCGTCCCGAGCGAGTTCGGACAGATCCGCTTCCGCGCTGAGCGCTGCGGACTCCCGCAGGTTCGGTCCCGCGTTCGCCAGTGCCCACAGCGGTCCGCCGAGTTGACTTTGTTCTTCCAGGTTGCCTTCCAGACGGTCTTCGTCGGCGTGTGCGTCCCCAGTGATCTTTTCGCCGGCCATCTCTCCTCCTCGGATTGCTCTTGCGGTTGTCCACGTATCTTCGACCGGGATTTCAACAGCCCCGGCATCGTCACGCCTTGCCAGGTCCGGACGGCACGGCCCGTCTAGCCGTCGTCGGTCGTGCCCTGGTCTTCGTCGGTGGTCAACATGTCGGGGATGTTGTCTTCCACAGGGTAGGAAGTGCCGCACTCGGTGCAGACGAGGGCGTTGTTCTCCTCGTCGTAATCCAGTTTGGCCATATCGGCTGGGCAGCGGAGGAGTTCGAAGAGGATGGCTGGCAGTTTCTCGTCTGGCATGGCGTGTCCTTCGCTATTCGGAGCCGCTCTAGGCTCGGATGTGGGTCAAAATTTCGTCCCGGATTCGTTGCATCGTTTCAAGGCTCGGGCCTTCGACGTTCAGGCGCAGCAACGGTTCGGTGTTGGAGGGCCGGATATTGGCCCAAGTGCCGTCCTTGTAGGCAATGGTCAATCCATCCAGGAAATCCAGGTCCACATCGCATTTGGTGCCGTAAATCTGCTGCAACTCTTCCAGCTTTTCGTTCGGATCGGTGACGGTGGAGTTGATCTCACCGCTGGCGATATACCGTTCGAAGTCCGCCGCCAAGTCGGACAGTGGACGGTCTCCATATCCCAGTGCCGCCAGCACGTGTAGAGCGGCCAGCATGCCCGTGTCGGCGTACCAGAATCCCTTGAAGTAATAGTGCGCGGAGTGTTCACCGCCGAACAGCGCATCGTTTTCGGCCATCGTGGCCTTTATGTACGAATGCCCCACTCGGGTGCGCACTGCGTTTCCACCGTTTTCGGCGATGATTTCGGGAACGGCGCGGCTGGTGATCAGGTTGTGCACGATCGTGGCTCCGGGCTGCTCACGCAGTTGACGTTGCGCAACGAGCGCCGTAATGGCAGACGGGGAGACGGGTTCACCGTCGGCGTCGACCACGAAACACCGGTCGGCGTCCCCGTCGAAGGCAAGTCCCAGGTCGGCGTCGGTCGAACGTACTCGCTTCTGCAGGTCGACCAGGTTGGCCGGGTCGAGTGGATTGGCTTCGTGATTGGGGAAGGTACCGTCAAGTTCAAAATAGAGCGGATCGACGGTGATCGGCAACGGCGACAGGTACTCGTCCCCTAGGACGGCCGGGACGGTGTATCCAGCCATCCCGTTTCCCGCGTCGACGACCACCTTGAGCGGCCGCATTCCGCTGAGATCTACCAGATCACGTAGGTAGTTGGCGTATTCCGGGAGATATTCGCGTTTCAACAGTTCGCCGCCCTGATCGGGCCATTCGGCTCCATCGAGCAGTTCCATCGCCCGATCGCGGATGTCGGCCAGACCCGAGGTCATACTGATCGGCTTGGCACCGGGTAGACACATTTTGAGACCGTTGTACGAGGCCGGGTTATGGCTGGCGGTAAGCATCGCACCGGCCAGGTCGTAGCTGCCGGAAATGAAATACAGCATGTCGGTCGCGCACAGACCGGCGTGTGCGACATCGCCTCCGGCCCGATTGACCCCACGGGCGAAGGCCTCTGCGAGTTCGGGGCTGGAGGCACGCATATCGTGGCCGACCGCCCAGTTGGACAATCCGGTGACTTCCGCCGACGCACAGCCCAACGCCTCGAGGACACGCGGAGTCAGCTGGCTGTCCACCAGGCCCCGGATGTCATAGGCCTTGACGATTTTCTGCAGTTCTTCGGCATCGCTGTGGTGCACTGTCACGGTTTGCCCTCTCGGCTCAAGCGGTTGACGGTCAACGGCGAGAATCGTCCTCAGCTTGGACCACCCTCAAATGGCCGCGAGTGGTCGTATCCCCACGTTTTGACCGTGGAGCTCCAGCGTCGTCGGTCTCGCCGTCCTCCATGGTCTCAGGTTCGTTGTTCGCCGCTTCACGAACGGCGTTCGCCAATGCGACCAAATCATCGTCGCTAGGCATCGGGGCGTTATGGTCTCCCTTGTGCCGAACCAGTTCCCATCCGCGCGGAGCGGTCAATCGACCGGCATGTAGAGAGCAAAGGTCATAGCTGTGCGGCTCGCGGGCAGTGGCAAGTGGGCCCACCACTGCCGTGGAATCCGCATAGACATACGTCAACGTAGCCACCGCCGGCTGGCGACAACCGTTTCGGGAACAACGACGATCCGACCTCACATGACGAAACTACCACTATTGGCCGACACTCGGTGTTTCGATTCCGGCGGTTTACCCTAGATTTATGCTTAGGGATCGACATGGGCGCGGTTTGCGTGGCCCGCTAATGCCAAGTGTTCTGCCTGCTCGAAAGACATCGCGTCAGTACTTCGACGAATTGGCCATGGCAGTGGTGACCCGAATCGAGCACCAGGTTTCCGCCAGTCTCAATACAGAAGTCAGTAGTCTTCGTCACATTGAGTTCGCGGTGGCGGACATTCCGCCGGAAGTCACTCCCTTTGACGCCGACATAGTGGAGGACGCAGGCGTCCCTTTGGCCCGACTTTTTCCCGCCCAGCCGGGGACCGTCGCCGCTGCCCCGCGCATCGTCCTTTATCGGCGGCCGATTGAAATGCGATCCGCCTCGCTTGCCGAAAAGGAACTTCTCATACAGTCCGTTCTGGCCGAACAACTGTCCGGCCTCCTCGGAATCAGCCCGGACGAAATGGACTGAACGGGGCCGGGGAAACGTTCGCGGCCGTCGCAACGTCCGGCGCTCAACGCAAAGCACTGCGGCCGTAGGTACTAACCCACAACCGCAGTGCTCTCGACCGTGCAACGCTCGGACTCCGTGGGAGCGTGGTAGCACAGGTCAACCGTTTATACGCCTACTGGTATTCGCTGATCCTCAACGGGAACGGTCGGCTCGCCGACTCCGTCCTGTCGCGAAACATGGTTATCGAATTCCGTGATCACCGATTCATAGTGCGGTTGCGGAACAATCCGGTTGGCATTGATGCTTTGCGAACCTATTTCGGGGTTGATCATGGGAGTGGATCCGGAAATCACCAAGGGACGGAACCGGTCTCCCCTCATACGCGCCACTTCACGTGCTTGACGCTTGATTTTGCGACGTTCACGTTCGGACAGTCCACCCCAGATTCCAAATCGCTCATCGTGTTCCAGGGCGTACTGCAAACAATCAGTGCGCACTTCACAGCGTGCACAGATGCGTTTAGCATCACGGGTGGAACCACCCTTCTCCGGAAAGAATGCCTCCGGGTCCGTCTGTGCGCAGAGGGCACGCGTCTGCCAACCTTGTAGGGTGCCCAATAGCTCCGATAGGTAATCCCGACTTTCCATACGCTCCGCCTCCTGTTATTGCACCGAAAAACCGATGCGCTACTGCGGGAACCACGATCGTGCCGCGGACGACGAACCTCATTGAGACGAGCCTGCTGACTCTTAGGCCACTGCCGACGATCGCGCTGCTCTCACACTGCTGCGCCGTCTACAACGCTCGATCCCCACCGCTGTCCCGCGGGTGACGTCGGACTGTGCCTTGTATATGGTTCTTCCGTTGCCGCTCAGTTGTATACGCGTACGACCTGGGATACCGTCGCGTCTGAGAACCGACGGGCCGATCCATAGCGATGTCATACATCTATGTATGGCACATTCTGGATTCCTATCCAGCACCACTTCCGTTTGGCCTGTGTCGGTTCGTCGCGCGCTACGCGGTTCTCCTTCCTCTATATGTCAACGACCGAGTCGCCGGTTGGTCACGCCCCCACCTTGAGATGTCCATCCGGTCCATTGACCCCATCGATGGACACGAGCCCCACTCAAAAGACCGTCGACCGTTCACTTGTTATTCGAAGCGGTCGTTGCGCCTCCCTCACAGAGACGAGCTCGACACGGACCTACACCTTGATCCAGCGCCACTGAAGGCCCGCCCCACCTGCGGCACGGGCTGGATCTCATGCCACAACGGACATTCACGGTCAATGACACGATGACACCAAACGATAGCGCAAAGTAACAATTTGGGCAATACCCACTAAAGGTGGAAGATAGTCGAGGCGCGATGGCTTCGCTGTTAACGAGGCTTCGCTGTGACCGCTGTTATCGGAGATGCGCCGGGACGTGACCCATACCCAGAGGCTCAGAGCCACCAGAAGATACGCCGATTGCACGACCAGAGTCCAGGCGGCGTCGCCGGAGTGGATCCACACTTTGCCCGTGTCGGCCAACTGTGTGTCCGCGTCGAAACCGTACAGCGCCGCCGACGCCGCCAAGGGAATTCCCAGGGCCAAATACGCGGCATAGCACCATTTGGCGATCTTTCGCACTCGCAGAGTCGGTCTCAAGTACACCGCTACCGCCGGGGCCAACAAGGGTAGGGCGCTGAACAGGATCTCAGGGGAATCGTCCGAGAAACCGATTTGAGCCGCTCGCGCGAGAACGGTGTCGCGGGGATCAGTTCCGACCGCATACAACCACTGCATGCCGGCGGAAACGATCAGAGCGGGAGCGGCCAGCAACAGCACCGCAACAAGCGCTTGAGTCGAGCGGCGGCCGAATCTTCGGTGTTTGTCCTCGTCGGTGTGGGCCATGCTAAACCAAATCGTTCCTACCCTTGGATTTCAGTTCCTCCACCACAAGTTTGACCTCTTGAGCTCGATCTCGTGGAGCCACCAGGACGGCGTCGTCGGTGTCCACCACGATCGCATCGTCGACGCCGATCGTGGCGATCAATCGATCGCCGGCCGATACGACGACATTGCGTTTGGATTCGTTGAGAAGGGGTTCCGGGCCGGAACCGGAGTTGAGGACGACATTGCCGAGACCGTCGCCCTTGATCACCTTTCCCAAGGTGTCGAAATCACCGACGTCGTCCCAAGAGAAACGCCCGGGCACGACCCCTACCATGCTCTCGGCCGCTGCCGGTTCCATGACGGCGTAGTCGACGGAGATTTTTTCCAACGTCGGCCATAGTTGCGAGAACAGCGACTCTCGCTGTGGCGAGTCCCAGGCTTCCGCCAGTCTCCGTACCGTCTGATGCAGTTGCGGTTTACGTTTGGCCAATTGGTCCAGGAAGACGTCCACACGCCAGGTGAACATACCGGCGTTCCATAGGTATTGGCCTGAATTGACGTATTCCACGGCAGACACCTGATCGGGTTTCTCGACGAAAGCATCAAGCTTATAACCGGGTCCGATGTTGTCGCCGATGCGCAGATACCCCAGCCCGGTGTCGGGTCCGCTGGGGGTGATGCCGATCGTCATGAGAAATCCTTGATCGGCCAGGTCCATGGCCTTCTCCACCGTCTGAGCGAACGCCTCATGGTCGGGCACGAGGTGATCGGCGGCGAACGACCCCATGATGGCCTTGGGATCACGCTCGGCGATGACGGCGGCGGCCAGCGAAATCGCTGCCGCGGAATCCCGGGGGGACGGCTCGACGAGGATGTTGTCGCCGGGAACCTGCGGAAGCTGTCGGGCAACGTCCACCGCATGCGCCGACCCGGTGACCACATAGGTGTGGTCGACCGCCGACAATCGCCCCAGACGCTCTACGGTTGACTGAAGCAGGGACTGGTCGGAACCGGTCAACGGCAGTAGAAATTTCGGTCGCTGTGACCGCGACAGGGGCCAGAGACGGGTACCGGACCCGCCGGCAGGAACAACCGCATGCAACATACTTCCAGTCTAGCGATTGCCTGCCGTGCTTTCGTCGCACTCCCTCCGCTACGTCACCATCCGCCGGTGTCGGATCGATTGTGCTAGAAGAGTCGCGGCTGATTTTCGTCTTCGGCCCCGCGCATGTCGTCGTAGTCGAGCACGACGCAGCGGATACCTCGATCCTCCGCCAGGACCCGGGCCTGTGGCTTGATGATCTGAGCGGCGAAGACTCCGGTGACCGGCCGTAGGAGCGGATCCCGATTCAACAGTTCGAGGTACCTCGTCAACTGTTCCACTCCGTCGATCTCACCGCGTCGTTTGATCTCCACCGCCACGTGTGCGCCGCCGTCATCACGACACATGAGGTCCACCGGGCCGATGGCGGTCGGATATTCCCGTCGCACCAGACTCCAACCGTCGCCGAGCGGGGTGGTGTCCGCCGCCAGCAGCTTCTGCAGGTGTGCTTCGACACCGTCTTTCTGCAGCCCGGGATCGACACCAAGGTCGTGCGTGACGTCTTCGAAGATTTCTTCGATGCGTATGGTCAACCGATCTCCCGATTTCTTGGACGTCACCGTCCACACCTCATCGTCCTCCTGGATCGTGCAGGGTGGAGTCATCCAGTTGAGCGGCTTGTACGAACCTCCATCGGAGTGGATGAGCACACTTCCGTCCCCCTTACACATGATGAGCCGTTTGGCCATGGGGAGATGGGCGGCGAGTCGGCCGGTGTAGTCCACCGAGCAACGGGCGACAATCAAACGCATGCGGAGAATTGTACGGAAGAGCCTCGGTGATTAACGAAGGCGCGGTGGTGAGGTGATCACGCCGTTCACGCTCGTTTGGGGCTGAACACCCATGTGCGATAGGCGTAGAAGCGGAACCCGGACGCCAGGGCGACCCCCACGACGTTGGCGGCGATGTTTTTGGCCAGGACGGTGTCGAAGTGGCTCGGCCAGACCATCGCCAGGCCGAAGTTGGCCCAGAGGCAGAGCAACGAGATCAGCAGGCCGATGCCGTTGAAAAAGAAGTATAGAAAGTACTGGCCGGCCGCCTGTCGTGAGGTTTCCGATTCCGCCAGGTTGTGCCGCCAGGTCCAGTAGCGGTTCCCCAGGAACGCCCCGGTGGTCGCGATGATCATCGAAACGGTCTTGGCGACTCCCGAGTTCCATTCGAAGCCGATCAGGAACACGTTGAAGAGCCCGACGTCCACGAGAAAGGCCGTTCCTCCCACGCTGAGGAAGCGAACCAACTCTCCGAACCTGTCGTAGAGCCGCCGTATGAGCCCGATGGGCCGCTGTGAGCTCGGGTCCACCTGTTCGTCGTCATCGCAGCGAACAGGGGTGGAGCTGTGCGACATGTCGTTCCTCAGGTTGCGGCGTGGGCGTGCCGGTGTGACGCCACGACCGGCACCGTGGACGCCTCCACTTTAGTCGGGCTCGCTCGCTACCGCCACCATACCTAGCAATACAGGTGGTTTAGCCTGGTGGAAGCGCATATCCTCGCTTCCGTCAAGGGTGAACTCCTGCCGTCCGGTATCGACGCCGAAGGTATACCAGCCGTCACCGTTCAACGCGCCCCGCGCACGGGACATGCACGGTGAAGGTCGTGCGTCCTCTCCGACGAACCAGGTCAAATCGTGGTTATAGGAAGACCCGCCCCAGACGGTGTAGGCGACCGTGGTTTCTCCGGCCGGCAGACTCAACTCGTAATCGGCCGGGGAGCCGATGTCGTACAGCGCTATCTCCCGGTCCGGTTCCCCCGGGGCGCGGTATATGACGGTCATTCCCCAACCGGCCCATCTCAGGTCGCATTTGCCGCATTTGGCGCTGGGAAGATCGGCCCGGTTGGACGCGGCCCAGACCTCGCGGTCCGGCGACACCAGATGAGTGACGTCGGCGTGAGCCTGCGAACCGTGTTGGGATTGTGCGATCCCGGTGGCGTCGACGGTAGCCCATTGCGAACCATCCCAGAGGCGGACCGATTGCGGAGCCTGTTCCACGCTCCCCCAGTACAATTCCGCTCGCACGATCTCGGCACCCTCCGGTAGCGGCATCGCCGCCCCGGACATGGAGTGTCCCAGCAGCGGGAACGGTGCCACCGGATCGCCCAGGCGATACCGGTACGCTCCCATGGGCCATTTGTCGCCGTGTCCGTTCTGGGTCTTCTCCACGCAATTGAAGGGTCGACACGACATCCACGTGTTTCCGATCGAGTCCACGCCGCTGGCTTCGGTCGTGGCGAACAGTGCGGAACTGCCTTGTGGGGCAATGGCGATACGCAGCTCTTCGGTACCGCTGACCGCTCCCGTCGTCTCTATGACGAAGGTCTGATATCCGGTTACGGTCGGCGGAATGTCGATCATGAGCGTCACCAGATAATCGAAGTCCTCCGGGCTCTCACATTCGGCACCCTGTTCGGTCTCCGCACACTCCCAACCTTCCGGCGTCTCTTCGTCCGCCAAGGTGATCCCCTCGGGGAAATCGGCCGCGAGGGAAACCGTCGCCCCCTCTTCGCCGGCCTCCGGTCCGCGCAGGCTGATCGGAAGTTCGTTGGTTCCTCCGGCGCGCAGTCCACTCTCGCCCAGGCTGTGGCTGATAGCGACCGGTACCGGATCCGGTTCCGGCTCCTTCGGGTCGGGTTCCTCTTCCGGAGGGTCGTCCTCTTCCTCCGGCTCGTCGGCGGGCGGAGGAGGGGGATCATCGGCCGGGGATTCCTCTTCCGGCTCATCCTCCTCTTCGGCGGGCGGTGAGTCGGGCGGCTCCTGCGCGGCGGGAGGCGGCTCCGGCTCGTCCTCCGGTTCGTCTTGGTTCATGGCGACCATGATGGCCCCGGCGACCACGGCGGTGGCCGTCCCGGCGGCAATGGACCCCTTGGTGCCCAATTGTTGGAAGAGCCGCCGCACCCAGTTACCCACTGCTTTGAACGGCGACCACAGGACTGCCAGAACACCGCCGAAGGCCGTTCCCGCCGCCGCGGCCGAACTCGCTCCCAGATAGGGGGCGGCGACCGCACCCAGCATGATCGGAGCCAGCACGCCGCGCAACGAGGAGTTCACTTCGGCCAACTCGACGACCAGGATCTTACATGCGGCGCATTCGTTCAGATGGTTGTCGACCTTCTGCGACTCACGGGTGGCGAGGCGGCCCCGGACGTGAGCGCCCAGGCGTTCCACCGTCCAATGACATTGCGCGTCAGGAGAGTCGGCTATGTGCTCTTGGAGAAACAACTGCCGCAGGCGTTCACGCGCACGATACGCGAGCGCCGCGACCCCGTTGGCCGTCATTCCCAGCAATGGGGCGATGGAGGCGGGAGAGTCGTTTTCCACTTCGGTGTGCCACAGGACCATTTGCCAGCGTTCAGGAAGTTTGCTGAAGGCATTGGAGGCGTAGCGTCGGTCCATTTTCGCTACGGTCGCGTCGTCTTGGGTTTCCCCGGATTCGAGGACCGCCGCGTCGTCGGTGAACGTGACCTTCTTGTCTTTGCGCAGGCGGTCGTAAAAGACGTTGCGCATGCTGCGGAGGAGATAGGGGCGGAAGGAAAGGTCGGGGCCCTTGCCTTCCTGCATCGCTTGGAGGATCTTCGCGAAGGTTTCCGATACCAGGTCGTCGGCGGTGGCCGCGTCCGAGGTGAGGATGCGGGCCAGTCGGTTCGCCGCAATGTAGTGGCGTTCGTAGAGCTGAGCGTAGGCGCCCGTATCGCCGTCGCGGGTGGCTTTGATCAGTTCCGGATCGGATGTTTCGACGTCGGGGGTGTGGGAGTGGGGCTCGGACGTGGCCTGTTCCACTGTTTTCCTTTCCTCTGGGTCCAACCGGCGGCATGGCTGGTCTGTGACCACTGGACACGGCGATGATGGGGCTGCCGGGATGCGACGACCTCGCCTGTCACCTGTTCCAGTGTGATTCACCCGAATCGTCGTGGGACTTCGTGCTACCGGAGGAAATATCCCAGATCACGACGGGGGAACCGAGTTCGTCGTCTCAGCCAACCGATCATTTCGGGCTTCGCATATCTGCACTCTATGCGAAGCCTGCTACCTCGCCAGTCGTTGCCGTTCGCCAATGCCGTTCAGCAACGAGCATCTGTGTTCCTTAACGATGTGGCCGGGCTTTGGTTGCGGGGTTCATAGACCTCGATCGTTCCATCCGCCAACACTATTGAAACGTGAAGGGGTGGCGATACCTTATTAAGATACAAATATTAGCGATTTCTGATTCTTGCCTACCGGAGTGAGATCGGGGGCATAGGGGGTGGCCCGGTGGAGGCACGTCACAATTCCGACCCGAGGTACCTGGGCGACTATGCGGTTCTAGGACGAATAGGCAAGGGCGGCATGGGAATGGTCTACCTAGGATCAAACCCCGACGGCACGCTCGTCGCTCTCAAGGTGGTCCGCGAGGAATATCTGGAGGACAAGGAATTTCGCCACCGTTTTCGACGTGAAGTATCCAATTCCCAGAAAGTCAACGACAGTGCGCACACCGCGGCGGTGTTGGATTCCGACGCCGAGGCTCGTATTCCCTGGCTCGCCTCGGAATTCTTCTACGGCCCAACCCTTCTCGACATCCTGTCCGGAAAACCCCTACGCGATGGCGCGTGGATGTCCCTGGCCACCGGCTTGGCTCAAGCATTGGAGACGATTCATGCCGCGGACGTGATCCACCGCGACCTCAAACCCTCGAACATTCTACTGACCGAAGACGGACTCAAAGTCCTTGACCTGGGCATCGCTCGCGCCACTGAATCGCACACCTACTCCACTTTGACGCAGACCAATCAACGAGTCGGCACCGCGGCGTACATGTCTCCCGAACAGGCCATCGGCGATCGTTTGTCTCCCCAGAGCGATGTCTTTTCCCTCGGAACGATCCTGTTCGAGGCCGGCACTGGACGCAACCCCTTTCTGCGCGACGGCGGTGCGATCCAAACCATGTTCGCCATCGCACAGAACGACCCCGATTTCTCGGACGTGCCGAAACGGCTGTCGACCGTGATACGTCCGTGTTTGGAGGGCGATCCCGCCAATAGACCGTCTCCAGCGGAACTGCTCACCCAACTTCAACGACTCCCCATGGCGCAGGGGTCCTGGCCGGACCGCGTCAGCTCGTTGACTCGGCGCCAGAAAACCCAAGCCGACTATTTGCGGCGCCGAGCACAAGGCACGAGCAAGCGCCCCGGTGGCCCCACCGCGCCGAATTACGCCAAGGGCCGATACACGGCTCCCACGGCCGGCGCGAACCCCGGCGACACCCATAAGTTCGCCTCGTCCCATGCCGGTTCGAACGATTCACGGCGGAAGGCCTCCGCCGACGGCGGTGCCTCGACTCCTCCGAAAACGCCGCCTCCAAACAAGCCGGACGACAAGAAAACCACTCCTCCGCCCCGCGATCCGCTGAATACGGGCGGCAAGATCGTTCTCAGCATTGCCGCCGCCGTACTGCTGTTGTGGTTTCTCTCCGACGCCGACTTCAACGACTCTTCTGCGGACTCGAATTCCCCCGACGACGGCCCTACCACGACAACTCCAGTCAAGCAGCCCGCAGACAACGATGACGATACCGACCCAGACGACGACACACGGCCCGAGCCTGAACTCAGTGATATCGAAAAGGCCACGGCAGGAGACTGCTTTGTCAACACCGGCACCTACGACGATCCCGATTTGAGCGCGCGTAGCTGCGACGACGGCATGTACGAAGTGGCCAAGGTCGTCAACGGAAGCGGCAATCATTCCCGCTGCGACAGGGCCGCCGATCTCACCCGTTCACTGTCGTATTCGTCTTACGACCTTACTCTGTGCCTGAGTTACCGGCATTCGGCGGGCAACGCCTACCACGCCGAGGCCGACGATTGCTTTTACGGCCCCCCGGGAGAAAACGAACCGAAAAATCTCACCGATTGCGGCACAGGAGTTTTTCGGGTATTGAACCGATTCGAGGGGACCACCGATACTTCTCGGTGTGACAAGGGAACGTACTACACCGGTTGGCAGACCTTTACCACGGGCGTGGACGAGCTCAACGTTCTCCTCTGCACCTCCATGATCTACCCGGACGACGCGGGTTACGCCTCGGTCGACCACTGCATGTACCGCACCGGGTCGGGCGACGACATGTCCTTCACCTTCTCGAACTGTTCCAGCGCCAACGCGATCATCACCGGTCGGTCGGGAAGCTATGGCGATCAGGGCATGTGCGGAAATCACGGTTGGTATACCTGGCGCCACGGCGAATACGACGGATACGAATATACGATCTGTTACCGCGATTACCCCTGACTCGAAGGACTCCGCACACACGCCGGACATCGCCTGTCCGGGGGATACCGTGCGTTCAATTCGCCACGTTAAAATGAATTTTCTTCCTATGAAGTACACGCTTTGTATTCCCGGTCCGGCCGCCGAGCTCATCAGTACTGGTCAATCACGCCCCTGAGACCTTCGCCGCCACAAAAGGCAACCTCAACAGCCACAACTACAAAAACAGGGCCACTCACCATGCAGTATCTTCATTAGGTAGGTCCGCGCGTTGGGACGTATTCCTCATGCTGAATACCTTTATCCATATCGGGTAGACGGTTGGAGGCGACGTCACCGGTTTTGCGGTTCGACCTATGGCTGGACCGGAGCAAAGTCGATAAGCAGAAGGGAGTGCGGACATGCCTGCATCAGTACTGTTGGCACTGTTGACAGTCACCTGCCTCGTCGCACTCACCCCCGCATTGGTGCGTCGCTATGACAAAGACGAACGCCTCCTTGCCGATCGACTCAATCAGCCCGCGCGAGTTCTGGATCGCGAAGACGACCCTCGAACACCACTGGAAACACCCGCTCCCACCACAACAATCGAACACGACACCGATACGTATCCCAAAACTGACACGCGTTCATGGTGGAGCCGACACGGCAAAAGGGCCGGGCGCTCGGTACGGTTGAGTGAACCCCGTACTTCTGACGCTGAGGGCCAAGAGATGAATGACTGGGAGACAAATGAAACGAGGCGCCGCCTGTGGTGGCAGGGCCGCCACCGACGTGTCCTCTATATCCTCCTGGCCTTGAATTCGCTGCAGGCCACCGGAGTCGCCGTCATCGGCCCCGGCTTCTGGGCCGGGCTGGTAACGTCGTTCGTCCTTCTGGCCGCCTTCGTCGTCTTCCTGCGTCAACGCGCCATCCGGATCCAGCACCAGCATCGTCGTACCGTCCGGCGAAGTCGGGTGGCACCCGCCACCACCGAGGTTGCCGACGAAGATCTCGACGATGTTTACGTTCCCGAGCAGAACGCCACGTATGAGGATGTCGAAATGGAACCTCCGGAGGACGAACCCGACCTGGAGGTCGAGGAGAGAGGCTCATACCTTTTCGGTGACGGCACCATGGCCGACACTCCACGCAGTGAAGTACGCCGCGATTCCGGCAACGGCATCCGTGGTCGATCCTATGAGACCCCGGCTAGACTGGACCGGTGACAGACCGCAGCCCGAACTCCACGACTTCGCGACACCGCCACATCCTGACGTTCAACTTCCGCCAAGGCCGGAAGAAGGCTCGCCACGATGAGGCCGAACAGCTCCGTCCGCGCTACGAGCTGGCCTGGTCGCCGGAGGACGGGCGGCTGGATCTGCCGGAACTGTTCGGTCGCAATGCTCCCACCGTACTGGAAATCGGCTCGGGCAACGGCGAAGCCACCCTGGCCATGGCGGAGGCGGACCCGGCGCGCGACATTCTCGCCGTAGAGGTCTATCCGCAGGGAGTCGCCGATTTGATGATTGGAGCGGACGAGCGCGGGATCGACAACGTCCGCGTGTACAACGGTGATGCGCTTCCGCTGCTGTGGGAGGGTCTCGAACCGAATTCGCTGGACGAAATCCGGGTCTACTTCCCCGACCCGTGGACGAAGAAAAGACACCACAAACGCCGCATCATTCAACCCGATCACGTCGCGACCATGCGTGAGCTGCTGCGCATCGGCGGTCGCCTCCACACCGCCACCGACATCACCGACTACGCCGAGCACATGCTGGAAGTCATGACCGCCGCGAACGGCCTGGAAAACGACTACGCGGGGTTCGCCCCACGACCCGACCATCGCCCGGTCACCAAATTCGAACGTCGCGGGCAAGGAGCCGGACGCGACATCTTCGATCTGCTGTTCACCAAGACCGGCTGAATTCGGCTAACCGCCGCGTTTCGCGGCACGTCCGAGCGCCCGCTCGATTTCCCGATCCGCCTCGCGTTTGGCGAGGGCCTGACGCTTGTCGTGTCGTTTACGCCCCCGGGCGAGCCCGAGTTCGACCTTCGCCCATCCGTCGTTGAAATACAGCGACAGGGGAATGAGGGTCAGACCGACTTCGGCCAGTTTGGGCTGAAGTTTGTCGATCTCGCTGCGATGCAGCAGCAGCTTACGGATTCGGCGCGGCGGATGATTAGTCCACGTACCGTAGTCGTATTCCTGTATGTGCAGGTTGTGGATACGGGCCTCGCCGTTGTGAATCTCTCCGAAGGCGTCGTTGAGGTTGCCACGCCCTTGACGCAGCGCCTTGACTTCCGTTCCGGAGAGCACCAGCCCGGCCTCATAGGTGTCCAGGATGTCGTAGTCGTACCGCGCTTTGCGGTTGGTCGTGATGACACTGCGACCGGGGCCGGCATGTTTCAAGCCGTTGTCTGTGGATTTCTTTTTCTTGGACACCAGGCAAGTTTAACGGTCGCACGCGAACGATGTCGAATCCCTTTTGCCGCGTCATCGGCAGAGGCAGGAGGGCAGGTACCCGACGGGGTCAACTTGACTGCCCTGCCGACGCACCTCGAAGTGCAGGTGTGGACCGGTGGACTGACCGGTCGAACCGACCGACCCGATCGGCGCATTGGCGGACACCCGCTGTCCTCTGGAAACGTGGATATCGGACTGGTGCCCGTAACAGGTCGCCAAGCCGCCCCCGTGATCGATGCAGGTCAGCAGGCCGTAGCCGCCGTTCCATCCGGCGTAGACGACCGTCCCCGAACCGGCGGCGTAGATGGTGCTTCCCGACCCGGCGGCGAAGTCGACTCCACCGTGGTAGGTCTTCGTTCCGAACATCGGGTGGGTGCGCCAACCGTAGTTCGACGATTTCCAGCCGTTGACGGGCACGAGAAACCGTCCGTCGCCCGCGGACGGCTGCGACGGAGGATCCGGCTGTTTCGGTTCCGAGGCCTCACGAATCTGCCGGGCGAGTGCGTCCGATTCACGCTGCAGCTTGTCATAACGATCTTGGAAGTCATCGCGGTACTTCTCCGCCGTCGCCAGAGCATCCTTCTGCTCCTGTTTCAACGACACGAGGGAATTGTAGGCGTCTTCGGCCGCGTCCCGTTTCTGCCGGGCCAGATCAGCCAGGCGTTCGGCTTCGTCGGCGGCGTCCTCGGCGGCCTGTGCCGCGAGCGACGCTCGGTTACGGGCGTTCGACGCCTCCGTCCGCTTCAAAGTGACCTCTTCGACCGCGTCCTGTCTGCTGGCGGTAACGAGGTCGAAGTAGCTCAGCCGGTCGACCAGGTCACCCAGCTCCTCGGCCTCCAGAGAGCTGGACAGGGTCGACAGTTCCACTCCACGGTAGGTGGCACTGAGAATATCGGCTCGTTCCTCGCGGGCTGTGTCAACGGCGTCTTGAGCGTCCTGACGCACCTCGACCGCCGTGTCCAACTCGTCGGCGGCCTTTTCCGCCTCACGCTGAGCCTCGGCCTCTCGAACCTCGGCGGCGGCCGCCTTCCCTCGAGCGTCCGAGAGCTCGTCCTCGGCGTCGGGGATGGCAAGCTCCGTCTGAGCGAGAACGTCCCCCGCCTCTTTGACCTCTTCGGAGGCGCCTTCCAGGCTCGCGGCCACTTCGGCCTTGCGTTTCTCGACCGCGTCCAGTTGAGCCTGCGGCGATTGCGGCACAGCGGGCTCACCGGCCAGCAGGATGACCACGGCAGAACAAAAAACCACAAAAGCCTTCACAATCGTCAAATCTAGGCCAAGCGAGAGTTTCTGTCGGGTATTTGCCCAAGTTTGTCGAAAAAGCGCGAACGTTGCTATTCACCTCGGCATGTGGGAAACCACCGGCCCCGTGAGGCTGACAGGTGAATGTCAGCCTCACGGGGCCGGTGCAGTATCTCCGGAAGCCGAACGGCTCCGGGTCACACTCGTATGTTGAACCTCAGTGTAATCCAGGCGGTCACCGCACTGATCGCGGCGGCCACCCCGGCCAAAATCGGCAGCAACATCAAAATGGTCGTCCACTCGATGTTCGGCATGAGGTTGAACACGGCTTCGAACTTGCCGTCGATGACGAACACCTTCGCCGCCAGCAGGGTTCCGAAGGCGATGAACGCACCGATCAGACCGGCGAACACGGCTTCCAGCACAAACGGAGCCTGGACGAACCAGTTGGGCGCGCCCACCAGCTTCATGATCGCCACCTCCCGACGCCGGGAAAAGGCGGCGACCTGAATAGTGTTGGCCACCAGCATCAAAGCCGCCAGACCCTGTACGCCGGCCAGCACCAGGCTCAGTTTCTGACCACCGTCAAGGACATTGAAGACGTTCTGCAGGACTTCCTTCTGGTTGGTTATCTGTGCGACGTCCTCGTGGTCGGCGTATTCGTCGATCAATTCATCCGCTCGGGTGATGTCGGTGAGCTTGATCCGGAACGCCGACGGAAGCACGGAGGCGTCCACACTGTCGATCAGCTCCGGGGAGTCCTCAAAGGTTTGCTGGAAACGTTGCCAGGCGTCTTCCTGACTCTCATAGGTCAGCTTGTCCACCAGAGGATTTTGATTGAGATCGGACTCCATCTGTTTCTCTACCTCTTCATCGACGTCGCGATTCAGGTAGATGACGACCTCAAGGTCGGTCTGATACTGCTCTTCCAACTCATTCACCTGGTTGTAGAGCAACAGAGCGGCACCCAGCATGGAGAGCGACACCGCCATGGTGATGATCATGGCGACGGTCATGGAGATATTACGCCAGAGACCGAGGAAGACCTCAGACAATACATATTTCGCGCGCATTGGCGTTGCTTTCTACCTTCCGTCTTACTCGGTTCGATTAACCGTACACACCGCGGGACTGGTCGCGAATGATCTGCCCGCCTTCGATTTCAATGACGCGCCGCCGCATCTGGTTCACAATGTTGGAATCGTGCGTCACCATCAGAATCGTGGTTCCGGTGCGACTGATGCGGTCGAGCAAACGCATGATCTCAATCGAGGTGTCGGGATCGAGGTTCCCGGTCGGCTCGTCGGCGAGCATGATCAAGGGGCGATTGACAAACGCCCGGGCCACTGCCACACGCTGCTGCTCACCACCGGAGAGTTCGTCGGGGTAGCGGTGCTCCTTACCGCCCAGACCCACAAGCTCCAATACTTCGGGAACCACCCGCCGGGCCACGTTCTTCGGTTTACCGATGACTTCCAAGGCAAAGGCCACGTTCTCGGCCGCCGTGCGGTTCGGCAGCAGACGAAAGTCCTGGAAGACGCAACCGATCGTGCGGCGATACGCCGGAATCTTCCAGCGCCGCATTTTCGTTACGTCCTTGTCGTTGACATAGACCTTCCCCTTGTCCGGAACTTCCTCCCGCAGCAAGAGTTTGATGATAGTAGATTTACCCGCTCCGGTTGGCCCGATGAAGAAGACAAACTCACCCTTGTCAATGGTGACGTCAATATTCTCCACTGAGGGTCGGCTGGACCGTCGATACTGCTTCGTTACGTCTTCTAGGCGAATCACGTGAAGAAGTCTAGTCATCCGGTCCAAACCCCGCACGGGCACCCGCCCCGAAAGCGGCTTTTCGCCACCCTGTCAAGCTGCCAAAACCAACCGTGCACTCAGCATGTACACATTGAATTCGTCCGAACGGCGGAGGCCACTCCAACCGCACATAGGATCGATATTCCCAGTAGGTAGGTCGACCGGGTGGAGGTCACCGCCCTTACGAACCGTCCTGGTTGTCCTTGCTCTTACGCCAGCGAATGCCCGCCTCCAGGAATCCGTCGATATTTCCGTCGTAGACCCCCTGCACGTCGCCGGTTTCATAGCCGGTGCGCAGGTCTTTCACCATCTGATACGGATGCTGCACATAGGAGCGCATCTGGTCGCCCCAGGAAGCGGTCACCGATCCCCGCAGAGAGTCGATCTTCGCCTTCTCCTCGTCGCGGGTGATCTGCAGCAGCTTGGCACGCAGAATCGACATCGCCGTGGCTCGGTTCTGCAACTGCGAGCGCTCGTTCTGACAGGCCACCGCGATGCCGGTGGGTGTGTGGGTGATGCGTACCGCCGAGTCGGTGGTGTTGACACCCTGTCCTCCGGGGCCGGAGGCGCGGAAGACGTCGATGCGGAGATCTTCGTTGGGGATGTCGATGTCGTCGGTCTGTTCCACCATGGGGACGACCTCCACTGCCGCGAAGCCGGTCTGTCGACGCCCTTGATTGTCGTATTTGCTGATGCGGACGACGCGGTGGGTTCCTTGTTCGACCGAGAGCGTGCCGTAGGCGTAGGGGCCGGATACGGCGAAGGTGGCGGATCGGATTCCGGCTTCTTCCGCGTAGGACACGTCGTAGACTTCGGTGCCGTAGTCGTGGGCTTCGGCCCAGCGCAGGTACATGCGCATGAGTTGCTCGGCGAAGTCGCAGGCGTCGGCTCCGCCCGCCCCGGATCGTACGGAGATGACCGCGTTGCGCTCGTCGTATTCGCCGGAGAGGAGGGTCTGGACTTCCAGGTCGTCGATGGCTTTTCGTACGGCTGCCAGTTCGCCGTCCGCTTCGGCCGCGGAGGAGGGGTCGTCTTCGGCGACGGCCAGTTCGCTGAGCACTTCGATGTCGTCCAGCCTGGCGTGCAGGTCGTTGATGCGCCGGAGTTGCGTCTGTACATGTGACAGCCGCGAGGTGACCTTTTGAGCGTGCGCGGGATCGTCCCATAGCTCGGGGTCGGCCGCTGCCGCCTCCAATTCGGTTTCTTCTCTGCGAAGGTTGGGGAGGTCGAGTACCACCTCAACACTGTCGAGCGTCTTACGGAGTTCGCTTAGGTCGGCTGATACGTCATGACTGGTCACAAGATCCTAGCTTACGTTATCGGTCAAACCCTGTTGTGATTGAGGAGAACGGCGCTTGTGGAGCGCGGCGACGTTTTCACCGGGCAATTTCGGTGTGCGCGGGAAATGTAAATCCAGTCACGTTGAGCAGGCAGAAAAAGAACAAAAGCGATGACCGCGCACAAAAGGGGCATCATTCCCAGTTTGTGGGAAGATGCCCGGATGGTGGTGTCACCGTTAACGTTTTTTGAGCCAGTTGAGAGCCGAGCGGTGGTAGCCGACGGCGAATTCCATGGCGGCCGATGCTCCCGGGTCTTCCGTCGAGTATTCCTTGACGAGGCTACGGGCGTGCGACATCGCTTCTTGGTGCTGTTCGGTCGCGTCGTCGTAGAGCTCGGCACGGGCGTCGTCGGACATGGCGTCGGCGAAAACGGTCTTGAGGGCGATCGGGTCCCGGAGCAGGCCAATACGTGAGGGCTCGTTTAGCCAACGGGTGAAGGCCCGTTTTCCGGCTGCGGAAATGGTGTAGGGAACGGAGGCACGCGGCCCGGGCTTTCCGACCCGCACGTAGCCGGCCTCGGCCAGCGCGGGAAGCTCTCGGTACACTTGGCTTCGCGTCATGGTCCAAAACGGCCCGAGTCGTCGACTCGCTTCGGCCATGAGTTGGCCCCCGGTCATTGATCCTTCGTGCAACAGCCCCAAAAGTGCTGCGGACGTTGCGTTCAGTTCTTTTCCTGCCATGTGAGAGAGAATGCCACGTCCCTTCACATTTTGCAAGTGGACTGAGCCGATACGTCGATGTCTGCGACTAGCTTTTGGACTGTACTTTTTCCAAATTTGTTGGGACACAATAGATAATCTCGGACAGGACGTTGTGGACGGCGGGAGTTTCGAGAATTGCAATCCTGTCACCACCCGCGATCAGGTAGTCCAATGCGGAGCCCGGTTTAACCATGATTGCCGGGAAGTGGGCTTCCCAGGTGCTCTTCGCCGGGTACCTGATCCGTATCGTCCTCATTGTCCGGTTCTTCGCTCGGTTCAGGCTCGTCCGTCTCAAGAGGTTCTTCCGATTCGGACTCCCCAGGATCCTCGCCACCTTCCGGACCGTCGCTCGCCGGCTCGTCCGAGGAGGGCTGCGGCTCCCTCGGTGTTTCCGACTCCTCCTGGCTCGACGCCGGGTCCGGAGAGGACTCTTCCACCGAGACGGACGGCTGATCGTCCCCAGCGGTCTCCTCCGCGTCTCCGCGAGGGAAGAACAGCAAGGCACCCACCAGCGACAGTCCAACGGCGATTCCCGCTGCCAAGGTAACCGTCGCCGTGCGGGTGTGCCGTCCTCCGTCGGCAGGGGCGGCGACAGCGACCGGGGGTTGCGGCGGCGTCGGCTCCATCGCCGGGGCGAGCCGCCGATCGACGAGCCGGTAGTGGGTGACCGCTCCCGCCGCACGGGAAAGTCGCGGCGCTACCGCACGCAGCCCTTGGGCGAACTGCGCCGCGCTGGGGCGTTCGTTCGGCCGCACGGTGAGCGCGGCGGCCAGTAGGTTCCACAGTTGCCCGTCGACGTCGACGGGGCACGGAGGGATCTGATCGACGTGGCGGCGCAGGACGGTCTCGACGTCGCCTCCTCCGCGGTACGGATTACCTCCGCTCATGCACTCGAAGAGCACCACGGCGAGCGCGTACACGTCGCTCGCACCGCTCACCGGCTGCCCGAGGGCTATTTCGGGGGCGGCGTATTCGGCGGTTCCGTGGGAGGGCGGGCGCGGGTCGTCGTGCGGGCGGACGGTACCGAAGTCGATCAACTTGGCCTGGTAGTCCTCCCCCAGCAGAATATTGCCGGGCTTGACGTCGCCGTGAATCAGGCCGGTGTCGTGCACGTGGGCGAGGGCTTGAGCGACGTCGGCGCAAAGCAGCGCGGCGGAGTGTGGGCTGAGCGGGCCGTCCTGACGTACCCGGTTTTTGAGGTCGCCGTTGGGCACATGTTCCAGCACCGTGGCGGCGATGTCGTCGGTGACGATGAAGTCTTTGACTTCGACGATGTTGGGGTGGGAGAGTTCGGCCAGAGCCTCGGCCTCGGCGAAGAAGGCCTCGACGCTGTCGGTTTCGGCGCGTAGCCGTGGGTGGAGGACCTTCACCGCCACCGGCTCTTCGGTAACCTGGTCGACTCCCTGCCAGACGGCTGCGGCTCCTCCGCCGGCGATCTCGGACTGTAGTTCGTAGCGTTGCGCGAGTATCCGGGTCATCGTCTGTCCTCTTCCGCTGGGCTGAGTCTGCGTCCCAGCTTAGGCGCGCTCGAAAGCGTTATGGAGTACGGCGACGGGTTTTGGCACAAGTTCGGGATTCACGCTCCGGACCGATTCCACCGCCGGGTGCAATCAATGTAATTCGATGTCATCATGCGCCGTTTTACGCCTCGTATGGTCTGCTGCCCAGGTCAAAAGGCAGTCGGACATCATACACAAGTATGACCGCTGTGACTCCGGGGCCGACTGCACTACACTGGCTTCCATGTCCCTCTATTCCGAGCAACAGGCTGTAGTGGTGCCTCGTGTCTGATCTACGTTGGAATTATGGTGCCCGTACCGACGTAGGCGGAGTACGCGACCACAACGAGGACGCCTATCACGCCGGGAAGCGGCTCATAGCGGTCGCCGACGGCGTCGGAGGTGCGGCCGCAGGCGAAGTAGCGAGCGCATTGACCATCGGCGAGATCGCCCGTCTCGCCCGACACGATCCGGCGAACGCGGCGGCGCAGTTCAATGCCGCGATCGACAACGCCCGTTCCCAGATTCGGGATCATATCGAGAACAATCCCGAGTCGACCGGAATGGCCACGACGTTGACGGCCCTGTGGATCAAAGACGCCGAGGCGCACCTCGTTCACATCGGTGATTCCCGGGCCTACCTGCTCCGAGACGACGATTTCGTACAGATCACCACTGACGACTCCTATGTGCAGCATTTGCTGGACGAGGGTGCGATCACCAAAGCCGAAGCGGCCAAACATCCGTATCGTTCGGCGGTGACTCGGGTCATCCAGGCCAACGAGCTTCCGCACGCGTATTTCACCCGCCCGGTGCGGGAGGGCGATCGAGTCGTCGTGTGTTCGGACGGAGTGACCGACTACGTGTCCGAGGAGCTCCTCGAGAGCACCCTGCGCAATTGCGAGCTGCCCCAGGACGCGGCGGACGCGCTGGTAAAACACGCGTACACCGAGGGCGCGCCCGATAATGTCACCGCCGTGGTGGCCGATGTCGAATCGACCCCCTCACGGCTTGGGCGCCTACTGCTGGCCGCGGGAGCGACGCTGGGCATCGCCGCCGTCGTCGCCGTGGTGTGGTTTTTGCTTCGCGGTTGACCAAGGACGTCGGTCGGGACCGTCTCCACACGATCCCGACCGACGACTTATCAGCGCATGAGGCGTTCCAGTTTAGGAGTCATCACCGCCAGGGCCGCTCCCGCGATCAGGGCGCAGAACCCGAGGGCGTAGAAGAAGCCGACCTCACCGAACCGGGGTTCCATCCACCCGTACAGCAGTCCACCGAGCGGTGAACCGACCGCGAGCGAGAGGTACCACAGGCCCATCATCTGTCCCTGCAGCTTCTGGGGAGCCAGTTGCTGGGTGACGCTCAGGCCAACCGGCGACAGGGACAGTTCGCCCCACACGATCAGCAGGAACACCAGAACCATCCATGCCAGGCCGATGGTCTCGCCGTCCGTGATTCCGCCCTTGAGCCAGCCCAGGACGAGGTAGGGAACGGCGATGAGGAACAGCGCGGCGGTGAATTTACGGACGGCGGTGAAGCCGCTGCCCAGCTTGACCCAGAGAGCCGCGAATACCGGGGAGAACGCCAGAATGAAGATGGTGCTCATATTGGTCACCACACCGGCGGGCAGTTCGAGGCCGAACAGGACCCGGTCGACCGACTCGTCGACGAACACCATCACCGAACTGAAGATCTGGAAGTAGAGCATCCAGAACACCACCGACGCCAGGAACAGGCCGATGTAGGTGTACATGCCCGAACGTTCGGAGGCGCTGACGTCGCCGGCCTGCCGGAAGATGGTCACGAAGTACCATACGGCGATGGCGAGCGCCGCGAACGTAATGATGTTGGGCAACCATGACGGGTCAAAGGTTCCGCTGGCAACCCAGAGCCCGAACAGCGCGGCCACGACGGCCACGACGATTCCGACGAGGCGGCCGTATTTCGACTTCTCTTCCGACGACAGCGGACGTGTCGGAGCGGTGCCCGCGTTTTCGAGCTTGTTCCAGCCGAGCCAGTACCAGATCAACCCCACGGCCATTCCGATGGCGGCGGCGCTGAAGCCCAGGTGCCAACGCGTATCGCCCGCTAGGAACGGCGTCACGGTCTGTCCCAGGAAGGCACCCAGGTTGATGCCCATGTAGAAGATGGAGAATCCGGCGTCGCGTCGGGAGGTGCCCTCTCCGTCGTAGAGTTTGCCCACCATGGTGGAAATGTTGGGTTTCAACATTCCGGACCCGGCCACGATGAGGGCCAGACCCAGGAAGATGAATACCCCCGAGCTGACGGGCACGGCCATGGAGATATGGCCGAACATAATAATGACCCCGCCGATGAACACCGATTTGCGGGCGCCGAAGACGCGGTCGGCGAGCCAACCGCCCGGCAGGGAGGTCAGGTATACCAGCCCGGAGTAGATCGAGGATACGGCGACCGCGTCGGCCGTATCCATTCCCAGGCCGTTGCTGGCTATATCCGCTCCGAGGAACAGAACCAGGATTCCCGACAGACCGTAGAAGCTGAAGCGCTCCCACATTTCTGTTCCGAAGAGTACAGCGAGACCTTGTGGGTGGCCGAAGAATTTCTTCTCGCTGCGCACTTCGTTGAGCTCAGATTGTGTCACGATACTCCTCATAGAACGGGGGCCGAGTTGGGTATCCGCGACGCTGAGCGCCGTTTATCGGTCAGTCTCGTCCCGAGCGCGGCTCGACCATCCCCACATGACGGCCGCGCTTCAGGGATTCGGATACTCGTCGACCCCGTATGTTCGCCCAGTTGTCGACTGGGCACATCCACACATCGTGCGCCGTCGGTGTGGACTAAGTGAATATAGCTCGACAATCGTGTTAAGTTTTCCTCACCAAAAGTGAGGTCGCGGTCACGTAACCAAGTACACAGGAACGTTTCTTTCCAGTTCATAATGCGTTCATGGCCTCTGAGCGGCTGAGATCGTGATCCCATCCAGAATGTCGTGCTCGCTGACGAGCATGGTCGCCAGACCGGCGCGCTCCATAATGGTCCGAAGGATGAGTGCTCCACCCACGATGACGTCCGCCCGCCCCGGGTGCATGACCCCCAGCGCCGACCGCGCGGACACGTCCATCGCCGCCAACTCCTGCGTGACCTCCTCCACCTGGGAATAGCTCAAACGGGTGCCGTCGATGACGGCCGGGTCGTAGCGATCCAGTCCGAGCGCCACTCCGGCCAGGGTCGTGGCCGTGCCCGCCACGGCTACGAAGTCGTCGGGGCCGTGGTCGGTGGACACCTCCGCAAGCGCCTCGTCCACCGCGGTGGAGATGTCCAGGAGCGCCGCGTCCAATTCCGCCGAGCTGGGCGGATCGGTGCGGAAGTGCCGTTCGGTCATGCGCACACAGCCGATCTGGACCGATCGCGAGGCGATGACGTCCTCGCCTTCCCCGAGTACGAACTCGGTCGATCCTCCCCCGGTATCGACCAGCAGCCGGGGCGCGTCGGTCGGCGGCAATCGGGACATCGCCCCGGTATAGGAGAGTTCGGCCTCTTCCCCGCCGCTGATGACCTCGGGTTTGATACCGATCGTGGATTCGACGAGCGCGGTGAACTCCGCGGAGTTGGACGCGTCGCGTGTCGCGGAGGTCGCCACCATTCGGACGGCTTCCACGCCATGGTCGGACATGTCGGCGGCGTAGGATTCCAAGGCCCGACGGGTGCGTTCCAATGCCGCCGGGGACAGACGTCCGGTCTCGTCGACCCCTTCGCCCAGGCGAACAACCTCCATGCGCCGCACGACGTCCTGGGCCACGCCGTCCTCGTCCACATCGGCGATCAGCAGACGGATCGAATTCGTTCCACAGTCGATTCCCGCTACCCGTGACATCTATTCCTCCTCATGAACGTCAGCGGCGCACTCGTCCGCGCAGGACACCGTCTTCCACCAGTGCGGCAGCATCTCCAATGCCTCGTCCCCCAGTGGATTCGCGCCGGGACCCGCCGCCAGCGAATGTCCGACCAACGCGTGCAGGCACTTCACTCGTTCCGGCATCCCTCCGGCCGTGACGCCGTCGATTTCGGGGACGTGCCCCAGGCGGTCCCGTCGCCGCAGATAGTCCTCATGAGCAGCGGTGTAGGCGGCCGCGAGTTCGGGGTCGTCGGCCAGTCGGGCGTTCATGTCCTTCATGACTCCCCCGCCCTCCAGACGACCGATCGCGGACGCGGCCTTGGGGCAGGTCAGGTAGTAGGTCGTGGGGAACGGGGTTCCGTCGTCCAGCCGAGGTTTGGTTTCCACCACCGCCGGCTGGCCACAGGGGCAGCGCCAGGCGACGGCGTTCACGCTGCGGATGGGGCGGCCGAGCTGACGGCTGACCGCGGCTTCATCGTCGGCGGTCGGCGTTTGCGGGTCCGTGGGCGCGAAATCGTCGCGCTGCGAGCGTTGCGATGGGGAAGTCAATCGTCTGCATCCTCAGGTTCGTTGGAGTCGGCGTCGTCAAAGGTATCCAATAGGTCGTCGAACCACTCTTTTTCGGGGCCCGTGTCACTATCGGGATCGGGCAAATTCTCGTTGTCGTCTTCCCCTAGGACCTTGACGAGTTCCTCGCCCGGCTCGACCAGTCCAAGGCGCTCTCGGATTTGGGCGGCGACGTATTCATCGTCGTTCCACTTCGCCCGTTCCTTCTCCAGGTCGGCGATCGATTCGATCTGCCGGGCCCGTTCCTGTTCCAGGTTGTTGATCTCAATGCGTTGTTCCACGAAGGTACGCAAGGGATAGGCGTAGGCGAGCGCGAGGAGGGACAGCACGAGTGCGAGCACGGCGGCTCGGCGTGACATCCGACGCGGCGGTCGGACACGACGACGCTGCACGGCCGGTACCGTTCCGGTCGTGGTCTTGCGTTGTCTACCTGTGCGGCTGCGGCCGGGACCGGATCCACCCCGGCCGGCCCCCGGGCGCGAAGGACGTCGAGAACTCACACTGAGAAGTCTAATGGCTTCGTTACGAGCGGGTTGAAGCCTCCTCAAAGTCGGGTCCCCACAATCCGGTCGGTGGACCCGGGACGCGGCCGAGGAGACGACGAGAGCTAAAAGCGTGTCCCGGTTGGACATTGCTTCGGCACTGTCCAACCGGGATTAAAACGACGCTATTGTGCCTGGTATTTCGGGAAGGCCTTGGCACCCGCATAGCGGGCGGCGTCGTCCAGGTCCTCCTCGATGCGGAGAAGTTGGTTGTACTTGGCCACTCGTTCACTGCGTGCGGGCGCGCCCGTCTTGATCTGCCCGGTACCCCAGGCGACGGCGAGATCGGAGATGGTGTTGTCCTCGGTTTCACCGGAACGGTGGCTCATCATGCATCCGAAGCCGGCGCGCTGCGCCATGGTGACCGCGTCGGAGGTCTCGGTGATGGTTCCGATCTGGTTGACCTTCACCAGCAGACCGTTGGCAGCGTTCTCTTGGATTCCACGCTGCAGGCGTTCGGGGTTGGTGACGAAGAGGTCGTCGCCGACGATCTGCACCCGACCGCCGATCCGACCGGTCAGCTGCGCCCAGCCTTCCCAGTCCTCTTCCGCCAGTGGGTCTTCAATGGACACGAATGGGTAGGCGTCCAGAAGTTCCTCGTAATAGGCGGTCATCTCGTCAGCGGTGCGGTTCTGGCCCTCGAACACGTAGGAGCCGTCGCGGTAGAACTCGGTCGCGGCCGCGTCCATGGCCAAGGCGATGTCGGTTCCGGTCCGGTAGCCGGCCTTCTCGATCGCTTGCACGATCAGGTCGAGGGCCTCACGGTTGGACCCCAGGTTGGGGGCGAAACCGCCCTCGTCACCGAGCCCGGTGGCCAGGCCCTTGTCCTTGAGGACCGCTTTGAGGGCGTGGTACGTCTCAGTGCCCCAGCGCAGTGCCTCCGCGAAGGTGGGGGCACCGATGGGTGCGATCATGAACTCCTGAATGTCGACGTTCGAGTCGGCGTGCGAACCGCCGTTGAGGATGTTCATGCACGGCACCGGCAATTCGAAGGCGTTGACGCCACCGAGGTAGCGGTAGAGCGGCAGTGCCGTCGAGTCGGCCGACGAACGTGCCACGGCCATGGAGACTCCGAGAATGGCGTTGGCGCCCAGGTTGGATTTGTCGGGAGTTCCGTCGAGGTCCAGCAGACGCTGGTCGATCAGGCGTTGTTCGGTGGACTCCAGTCCGATGAGCTCGTCACGGATGGCACCGTTGATGTTCTCCACCGCCGCGAGCACGCCTTTACCGCCGTAACGCTCGGGGTCCTTGTCACGCAGTTCCAACGCTTCGAACGCTCCGGTCGAAGCACCGGAGGGGACCGCCGCCCGCTGCAGGGTGTCGTCGTCCAACAGAACTTCCACCTCAACGGTCGGATTCCCCCGCGAATCGAGAACTTCGCGCGCCCTAAGGTCTTCAATTACTGCCACAGTTTCTCCTGATTAAATCTGCTGTCAGTATCACTGACGAATGAATGCGAATCATGAGTTCCGTCCCACGATCCCGACGTATGCGGGAAAACGTGGAGCTCCGCCGCGCTGCGGTGCGTCCCGGTTGGACGAGACCACCGAATTCGGTCGGTCCTCAGTCCGGTTCCAAGCCTACGCGGTGACGGTCGACGGTGTCGGAATTAGGTGGTTCGCATTGAGGCGTCCCAACGCCGGCATCACCCGTATCGCCGTCCCGCGGCTGAATTTACACTTGGGAACGTTGACGACAGGAACGACACCCCGGTTTGGAGAAACGACCGTGAAAACCCGTATCCCCGCCATGCTCTGTTGGCTGGCGACTCCGCTCGTACTGGCCGGATGTCTCTTTAGCGCCGATCAGGGCGGCTCCGAATCCCGCGTCATTCTGTCGGAGATCGCCTCCCGACTCGATTCCGACGAGATCGGTTCCTACACCGCGACCTACCGTCTCCAGGACGGCAGCGAATTGACCGTGTCGATCGACCCCGACATGGGGCGGGCGGCCGTCGTTCGGGACGACCAGGCCTCGCTCTGGACGCGGGAGGACAATTCGGAATCGCTGCGGCTGTGGCTGAAGGTGGAGCTGCACAATATTCTCCCGACGGGTCGTTCCGTGCAAACCTGGTTGGAAGCGGCGACGACCGACGACAAGGCGAAGGTGGAATTCGACGACGTCACCCTGGCGGGCGAGCGTTCCGATTGCATCCACATCCAGGGTGCCACCGACTCCGAGGTGGAGAACTTCAACGTCTGCGTCACCGCCATCGGTGTCATCACCCGAGTGGACGCTCGGACCCCGCAGGGACAGTACAGCGCGACCCTGGTCGACTACCGCGACGGAGTCGGCGAGGAGTGGTTCCGTGAGCTGGAGGAAGACCCGGACACGCAGCGCTGAACGTGTCCCACAGCATAAGTGGGAGTCCGCGAAAACGGCTCGTGGTGGATCAGGTAGAGTAGTAGTCGTTCGCGAGGCGAAAGCGCGAACACAGGCTTGCTCCCGTCGTCTAGGGGCCTAGGACGCCGCCCTCTCAAGGCGGAAACGGCGGTTCGAATCCGCTCGGGAGTACAAATAAGTGACGAGGCCAGCTAGTTTGTAGCTGGCCTCAAGTCGTATCATCGGGCCTCCCAGTACGCCGTGCCGATTCGAACCAGTTGTCCTTGTCGCAGACGGTGAAAATGAGTTTCGCCCGGTGGAATCTCGTGTCCAGGTGGGGGAACAACAGCGCGACAGGCACGTCCGTCGCGGCGTCAGACTCGTCATTCCGGTATTGGACGATCCGATGCCGGAATGCCTTAGACACCACCGCCCCTCATCGCCTGGAGGGTCTCCAGAATGGCCGGCATATCCGGTGTCCTGTCGGATTGATCCGTCCGGACCGCTCTTTGAACCAGCGACGCGATGCCAGGGGCTTTCTGTTCGATCGAACAGGGAATACCACGTTGGAGACCTCCTGCCACCGCCGCGCATTTCTCCGCGAAGGCGGCTCCTTCCGGATACGGAGTCAAGGTCTGCCCCGTCAACAGGAAGTAGGCGACGGCCCCAAAGGAATACACTTCCGACCGTTCCGTTGGAACAAGATCACGCGACCGCTCCGGCATGCGGGCCGCGATCTCCGGAGCGACGTAGTGGACCAGTGCGCCGCCGTAGTCATCGTTCCCGCCGATGGCGACGGAGACGTCGAAGTCTATAAGCTGTAGACGACCGTCGAAGTCCCGCACGAAGTGCACAGGTTGGAGATCACCGTGCAGATATCCTCGCTCGTGCAGATCTTTTACCGCCGACGCCATGTCGATGAGGGTATCCAGGAGCCGGTCAAGACCGAATTCTCCGACCTCTTCGCGTCGAAGGCCGTCCGTTTCATCCCAGACAGTCGTGTCCCCGATCCACGGCTGGACAGACCACGCTTCGGTTTCATCGAAATGGGATGCCAGCAGCCGAGTTCCTCCTCCCCAAGGAAGTTGGTCGAGAACCCGTGCTTCCCGCCGCAGGCCCTCATATCGGATCGTGGAACGCTGAACGTCGTCGGTGACGGTTACGTGCTTTAGAAGGTAACGGTGCTTCTCCCCTTCCAATCTGCGTACCGTTCCAATCCTCGACGTGATCGGCTGGCCGAATGTCACTGTGGGGTCCGTCTGCCGGAACGTATCGCGGATGATGCGTTCGGTCTCGGTGGTCAATGGTTCTGCCATGGTGCACTCCGTCTATGAAAGAGCAGCCGGAAGGCCGGCGCGGCTTGCCAGAATGTACTGAATTGACGTCCTCGTTTCCCTGAGGGGAAAGCGATTCCCGGCTTGGCTTCCAGTGTGGCTGGAAGCTCTACGGGTGGGTTACTGCTTCGACGCGCTGTGCCGGGACTGTCCCGGTCTTACCTGCGCTCCACGAGTCGTTTTGGGTGTCCGCAGGTCCTGCGGCCACCAGACGCCTACCTTCGCGCCTAATGTTGATTTCAGCGTTGGCATCCCGGTCGTGGGACGCCCCGCATCCGCACTCCCACCGGCGGACGGCTAGGCCTTCCAGGCCGGTCGGTCCCGTCAAGGCCCCGCAGTCGGAGCACAGGCGGGTGGAGGGGAAGAACCGGTCCACCGTCACAAACGTCCGTCCGGTCCGCTGGGATTTCGATTCCAGGCGGGAGAGGAACATCCCGAACGCCGCGTCGTGGACCGACTTGGACATACGGGACCGCTGCAACCCCTGAACGTTGAGGTCTTCTGCATAGACAGCTTGGTTCTCGCTGACGATGCGGTGGACCTGTTTGTTTATCCAGTCGCTGCGGGAGTTTTTGATCTTTTCGTGGACCTTCGCCACACGGAGGCGTGCTTTGGCCCGGTTGTTCGAGCCTTTCTGTTTGCGCGACAGTGACCGCTGTGCCTTCCTGAGTTTCCGCTCCAGGCGTGTGAAGAACTTCGGGTTGTCGATAGTCTTGCCGCCACGCAACACCGCGAAGTCCTTCAACCCCAGGTCGATCCCTGTCTCAGCGTCGTCGGGCAACGGATCGTGGAGGTCGACGCCGTCGTCG
Organism: Haloglycomyces albus DSM 45210; assembly: GCF_000527155.1. NCBI lineage: Bacteria > Bacillati > Actinomycetota > Actinomycetes > Glycomycetales > Glycomycetaceae > Haloglycomyces > Haloglycomyces albus. Next base: position 225,953 of record NZ_AZUQ01000001.1, read on the forward strand.
GCGGTGACCACGAACGACGCAAAGTACTTGCCCGTCGGGGTTTTGATGACCGTGACGCTGGACGGGTCGGAGGGAAGTTCTCTGCTCCAGGCGACCGTGACGTCTCCGATCTTGGGCAGCCGCAGCCGCCCATTGCCAAGTACGCGGAACCGGGCGGCTTTGGTGAACCGAGCCGTCTGGGTGTTCGACCGGCGTTTCCACCGCGGTGGGCCGACACCCGGCCCCTGTCGCCGTCCGGTGAGAGAATCGAAGAAGTTCTTATACGCCCGGTCGCAGTCCCGCAGCGCCTGCTGCAGCACGACTGCCGAGACCTCGGCCAGCCACTCGCGTTCGGGGGTTTTCTTCGCCTCGGTAATCAGCGTCTTCGCCAGCAACACCGACGACGGATACTTCCTCCCGGCGGCGTAGGCCGCTCTCCGGGCCGCGATGGCATCGTTGTGCACCGTCCGTACACACCCGAACGTCCGCGCGAGCTGCCGCCGCTGCGGGGCCGTCGGATAGAGACGAAACCGGTACCTCAAATGCACAAGAGAAAGCGTAACGGGAACGTCTGACATAGCTATTGCAAACCAACCAGCCTCCAGAAAGGCGCTACACCTCCACCCTAAAGGGAGCACTGCGCCTGAAAACGGTAGCGGTATCGTCCCGTCAGTGTTCGCGAGTTGGCCTCCTCCTCACGGCTAAAAGTCGGGGGAGTCCAATCCAGTATTCCGAGAACTTCGGCACGAACCCAAATCATCCTATGACCGGTTCATCGGTCAACCTGTTTTGATAACAGAGTGCGATTATTAAGTGCCCCATAAACATCAACAGCCCAAACATTTAATATTCGTAATGCATTCCACCGTAGATAATCCTCACGCACTATGCGAGACTTTATCTCGTGTGTGTCAAGTCGACACGCAGTTTCAGGAGTCCTATTCAAAAGGGGATCTATGCGACTCAAAGCTGCCGGATTGGCGGCGTCAACATTGCTTTTGACAGCCGCTTGTGTCCAAGAATCATCCGGCCCTGAGAAATCCGACGACGCCCTGGTCGGTTCGGGGTCGGGTTCCAATTGCAACATCGATCGAGTCGTCCGGGTCGGTGCCACACTGAGCCTCACCGGTGGCGCCGCTTTCGCGGGCGAGTACCAGCAGCAAGGCCTCCAGCTGGCCATCGACGAACTGAATCAAGAGTCCGGAGTCTCGTACGAATTGGTCGTCGAGGACGACGAGACGGATGTCCAAAGTGGTCTTACTGCCTTCGAGAAGCTCATCGAGCGCGATGAGGTCAGTGCGTTGATCGGCCCAACTTTGTCCAATGTAGCCTTTTCCACCTATGAGGAATCCCAGGACGCCGGGGTTCCCACCATCGGTATTTCCACCACCGCGAACGGAATTCCCGAAATCGGCGACTACATCTACCGCGTCTCCCTCCCCGAGGAGGTCGCACTCGCCGAGAGCATCCCGGCTTCTTACGATGCCCTTGACTATAAAGACGTCGCGGTCATGTACGACAACGAAGACGAGTTCACCGCCTCCGCCTATGAGTCCATGATGCTTGAACTCGAACGTCTTGACGTGGATCTCGTTTCCGAGGAAACCTTCCCCACCGATGAAAGCGACTTCCGTTCTCAGTTGACTAAAGTGGCGGAAACCGAACCTGACGTACTCGTCCTGTCCGCGCTTCCGGCCGCCACGGCACCATTGGTTAAGCAGGCACGTGAAATCGGCTTGGACGTCCCCATCGTGGGTGGTAACGCGTTCAACTCCCCGGTCATGATCGACAACCTCGGCGACAGCGCCGAAGGCCTCATCGTGGGCGGCGCCTGGAGCTCGTCGGCCATGACGACGGGTAACCAGGAGTTCATGGACTCGTTTGAACAGACGTACGACCGTGCTCCCGACCAGTTCGCGGCGCAGGCCTACACTTCCGCTCACGTCCTGGACGCGGCCATCCGTGACAACTGTGACGCCAACCGTTCGGCGATCCGCGAGGCTCTGGGACGCATCGACGCCCACGAAACCGTTCTCGGACCCGTTACCCTGGCTCCGCACGGCGAAATCACCCAGGACGCGTTCGTTCAGATCATTAAGGACGGAGAATTCACTCCGATCGGCGAGTAAATCCCCGTTCGGAACAGTGGCCGAGCCACATACGTCCGAGATGCTTAGCGATAAGCACTGGATTTCGTTGCATTCGATACCGCTCCAGTCAATCCGTCAGCGCACCTCAGGTGCGCTGACGGCATGCTCATAAAACCGGTGTTCTGGCCAGGTCGAACATCATCAGTCAAGCCGCGAGCGTAGCGATGCGGCGGTTGAGCTGGAGAGGAGCTCAGGTGCCGCACGGTACGTCGAACAGGGTTGTTCGCAGGTTCCAGGCGTGCTCCAACACGTCGGGTTCTACGAAGGACGCTGGACAACGTGCTGTGCGGGAGCTGAGCGGTCACCCACCCACAAAAACCTAGTGAGACAACCATCCTATGTTGGAACAAATCACCAACGGCCTTTTCACAGGCTCTATTTACGCGCTATTCGCCATTGGATTCACCCTGGTATTCGGTATCCTTCGGCAGCTCAATCTGGCGCACGCCTCGATCTTCACCGCCGGTGCGTTCATTGCCATCGGACTCATCGACGGGGGTACTCCGGCCTGGTTGACCTTCGTATTGGTCGCCATCGCCGGTGTGATCGTGGGACTGTGCCTGGAGTTCGTCGCCTTCCGACCCCTCACGGGTCGACCGGACGAACACTTTGCGGGACTGATTTCCTCCGTCGCCTTCGGAGGAATGGTCATTGCCCTGCTGCGTGCCTACTTCGGTTCCGAACCACGCAGCATTCCCGCCGATACCTTGCCCGCCACGAACTGGGAGTTCGCCGGGATTACCGTCACCTTCGTGCAGGTGCTGATTTTGACGGTATCGCTGGTGCTCATGCTGGCCCTCGCCTGGCTGGTCGGGCGCACCACCTTCGGTAGCGCCATGCGTGCGGTCGCCGAGAACCCCGATGCGGCTCGCATTCTGGGGGTCAACGTCAAACAGGTCACCGCCTCCACGTATGCCCTGTCGTCGGCTCTGGGAGCCACCGCCGGAGTGCTCATGGCGGTGAACGTGGGGCAGGCCAATTTGGAAATGGGCCTGTCGATCGAATTGACCGGTTTCGCCGTCATCATTCTCGGCGGGCTCGGCTCGCTCTGGGGTGCGATGACGGCCGGTCTGGTGCTCGGCCTGGCCGAAACGTTTACCGTGCAGTACATCGATTCTTCCTGGAAAGACGTCGTTGCCTTCGGTCTACTCTTCGCCATTCTCCTATTCCGCCCTCAAGGCCTGTTCGGCTCGATGAAAACCCGGGAGGTGTAAATGTTCGCTGGATATGAGAGCCTACTGATCACCATCGCTCTGGCCGGCATTCTGGCCTACTCTTTCTATGCCGTCTTGCTGGCCGGACAGCTCAGTCTGGGGCAGGCGGGCTTTGCCTCCCTGGGCGCCTATGTATCCACTTTGGTGGTTCCGGAGACTCCCCTTTTCGGAAGTCTCAGTCCGGTCCTTGTCGGCATACCCGTCGGAATGGCCGTCGGAGCATTCGCGGCGTTCCTTTTGGGACTTCCCGTACTACGCCTCCGCGGCGTATTTCTGGCAATCTCGACGATCGCCTTTTCCGAGGTCGTGCGGATCTTCATCCTCAACGCCGAATGGACCGGTGGAGCCAGAGGTCTACGCCTCGACAAATGGGTCACCGTGGACTTGGCGTGGATCGTCCTCGCCCTCATCGCCTACTGTTTCTGGCGGTTCGGCCCCTCCCGGACCGGTCGCGCCTTCGCCGCCGTACGGGAGGACGAAATCGCGGCTCAGTCGATGGGGATCAACGTGGCTCGTACCCGCATGATCTCCTTCGTCACGTCGGGGGCCATCGCCGGTCTCTACGGTGTCATGTTCGCCTACTTCACCCGCTTCATCGAACCGTCCAACTTCGACTTCTCCTTGATGCTCGACGGGCTGATCTCCGCCATCGTCGGAGGTATCGCCCTCTTCATCGGTCCGATTCTGGCGGCGGCGTTCTTTACTCCCCTGCCCGATATCATGTCGGGCATGGGCGTGGAAGCCGGCTGGATTCCCTCCTTCGTCGCCGCCGCGATTCTGCTGCTGGTGATTCTCTTCCTACCAGGCGGGCTGTCGAGTCTCCTGACGAAGCTGAAGCCGAACCGTCCGGTGTCGGTCAGTGCCGAGCCACCTGAGCTGGCACCTCTACCGCAGGCCGGCAGCAGTTTGATCGAATTGACCGGGATGTCGAAACATTACGGTGGGGTCAAGGCCATCGACGGAGTCGACCTCCACCTCGCCGCCGGTGAGGTCCTGGGAATCGTGGGCCCCAACGGGGCGGGTAAGACCACGCTCATCAATCTGGTGAGCGGTCACGTGGCCCCGACCAGCGGACAGGGTAGTGTGCTCAACACTCCGTTGAAGGCCAAGACCGCCGTACACTCGGTGGCCAAGGCCGGTTTGAGCCGGACGTTCCAGCACTCCAAACTCTTCGACCGCCTGAGCGTTCTGAACAACGTCCTGGTCGGCACCCACAGCCTGGCACGTTCGACCTTCCTGCGTCGTCTGGTCTGGATTCCTTCGGCACGCCGCGATGAAGCCGCGCTGAAGGCACTGGCCTACCGGCAGCTGGAGCGCGTCGGCCTAGGCGACAAGGCACACCTTCCCGCCGCACAGCTGTCGTACGGAGACCAGCGCCGTCTGGAGATCGCCCGAGCGTTGGCGTCCCATCCCTCGGTCCTGATTCTGGATGAACCGGCAGCGGGGATGAACCCCAGTGAAGCCACCGAGTTGGCCGAACTGATCGAGTCGATTAAGAACGAAGGTGTAGCCGTCATACTGATCGAACACCGTATGAGCATGGTGGCCGACCTGTCCGACCGCATCATGGTTCTGGACTTCGGCAAGGTCATCGCCGATGACGAGCCGGACGCGGTGTTGAACAACGAGCAGGTCGTCGAGGCGTACATGGGGAGTGCAGATGAGTGATCCGGTATTGCGAGTCCGCGACCTGGAGGTCGCCTACGGCAAGATCAAGGCCGTGCAGGGAGTCTCCTTCGACGTCGAATCGGGTTCGTTGGTAACCCTGATCGGAGCCAATGGGGCCGGTAAGACCTCCACGCTGGCAAGCGTGGCGGGACTGGTTCGCCCAAAGTCCGGTTCGATCACGTTCAACGGCAAAGACATCACTCGGAAGCAGTCCCATCAACTGGTGAAGACCGGTTTGGTTCTGGTTCCCGAAGGACGTCAGATCTTGGGGTCGCTCACGGTGGAGGAGAATCTCAAGCTGGGCCGGTGGGGCCGTCCCAGTGACAGTGCTCTTCTGCAGCGCCAATACGACCGTTTTCCCATTCTGAACGAGCGTCGCGCCCTTCCGGCCGGTTCTCTGTCGGGCGGCGAGCAGCAGATGCTGGCCATCGCTCGAGCCATGATGGCGGAGCCGTCGATGGTGCTACTCGACGAACCGACGATGGGACTGGCACCCAAGATGGTGGACACCATTTTCGAGACCATCGACGAAATCCGTTCCGACGGCGTCACGGTTCTCTTGGTGGAACAGAACGCCCGCCGCGCCCTGAACGTGGCCGACCACGGCTACGTCATCGAAAACGGCACGGTGGCTCTGGATGGACCGGCCTCCGAACTGCAGGAGTCCGACGAAGTCAAGAAGGCCTACCTGGGCGGTTTTTAACACTCGAGGGTCGGGTATCAACGATGCCCGACCCTTATTCCTTGCCATCCAATCATTCCCCTTCACGCTTGGTTCTATAATGGATATACGGATTCACACTTCACTTGGGACATAACTCTCCTCTCCCTCCGTATCGATCCCGACACCACAATCGGTAAACACTCCTGGTGAATATCGCAGCAATCGGAGACGACTGGGATTTGCACCGCTCGGGCTCAACTGGTACTACTAACGAGTAATTTTTTCGTATTCGTGTCATGGTTTGTTAACGGTTTTGTACCTCGACCGTTGGCTTGGCGCGCTTTGCTGGCCATGACGACATACGATCACCCGAGAACAATACAGGTGAATACATGAAAGCCAACCGGATTGCCCTGGCGGCCACCGCCGCCGTCTCCGTTGCCGCAACAGCGGCTTGTTCCGATTCCGGCGATGCCGCACCCGACGGTGAAATCGACGTCTGGATCGCCTTTACCGACTACCGCCTGGACTGGATGGAAGACCTCGCCGAGGACTTCTCCGAAGAACACCCCGATTACAACGTCAACATTACCGGCTACGACAACTACGAGCCGTTGTTCGACGCCGTCAACACCGCCTCCGAACAGGGCGACCCTCCGGCCCTCGTGCAGTACTTCGAGGCCGCCACTCAAAAGGCCCGCGACGCGGTCAACGCCGACGGTGAGCCGATGTTCACCTCCATCGAATCGGCCATCGACGGCCGTGACGAGGTCCTCGGCGAGCCGGTGGTTCTCGATGACGTGGTCGACTCGGTGAAGAACTACTACACCATCGACGGTGAGTTCTCCTCCATGCCGTGGAACACCTCCACCACGCTCATGTTCAGCAATGACTCGCAGCTATCGGCCGCCGGCGTCGACGAGGTTCCCGAAACCTGGGAGGGCATCGAAGCCGCCTGTGACGACATCATGTCGGCCGACGACGCCCCCGAACACTGCATCACTCTCCCCAACCACAGCTGGTTCGCCGAACAGGCCGTGGCCCAACAGGGTGGCCTGTTCGTCAACAACGACAACGGACGCTCCGACCGGGCCGACGAAGTGAACCTCGACTCGTCCGAGATGGTCAACTACGTCGAGTGGCTGCAAGAGCTACAGGACAAGGACTACCTGTACTACTCCGGTAAGCAGAACGACTGGACCGGTCCTTTGAACGCCTTCAGCGCGCAGAAGAGCGCCTTCTTCCTCACCTCCTCCGGGGAAGCCACCGACATCGTCAACACCGGAGCCGACGCCGGATTCGACGTCAACGTCAGCCGCACCCCCTACAACTCCGAAACCGAGTTCGCCGGGAATCTCATCGGCGGTGCCACGATGTGGATGACCAACGGCCTCAGTGAGATCAACGAGGACGGTGCTCTGGCGTTCATGCAGTACCTCAATAACCCGGAGAACGCCGCCGACTGGCACAAGACCACCGGCTACATCCCGATCACCTACTCCGCCGAGGAGCGCCTCGAAGAGGAAGGCTGGTTTGAGGAGAACCCGTACCAGACGGTCGCCAATGAGCAGCTCGCGTTGGCCGACGACAGCCCCGCTTCCTCCGGAGCGCTCGTCGGATCGTTCGTATCCATCCGCGAAGAGGTCACCGCAGCCGTCGAAGCCGTCCTCGTCTCGGGCGATTCACCCGAGGAACGCCTGAGTGAAGCGCAAGAGAAGGCCCAGCAATTGCTGGACGACTACAACAAGCTCTACGTCGACTAGCGGAAACAACTGAAAACTCGATAATCGTGCCTATTTATCCGATAATGCCGCCGCTGTTCGCGGCGGCCGTCATCGCGGGCGCGGCGATTGGTTGGGTGGCGTGGAAACGCGCCACCCTTCCGCGCGCATGGTTGGGGGGCCTCGTCGGCGCTTTCGCCGGTGGCCTCGGCCCCTTGCTGACCATGGTTCCGCTGCAGGCCTGCACCTTCGAACCTGAACGTACCGGACTGGACAACGGCATCGGCGTGGTGGCGTTCTTCCTACCCGCCGCTTTCGCCATCGCCGCCTCGGTCTGGGTCGGACGAGCGATCGCCTCCCCCGGTGGACTGTCCAATCTCGATTCCGGAGACAAGGGCGGTACCTTCCGGCATGGAAACACCACCGCCTGGGCGTTCCTTCTCCCCACCCTGGCCGTATTGGTGCTCTTCCTCTACTGGCCGTTGCTGGAGACCTTCCGGCTGTCGACCCAGCTGACCATGCGGGGAACCGCTCAGGAACGCTTCATATGCGTCGACAACTACACGAAGTTGATCGATCCGACCCTGGAATGGTGGGCGATCGCGCTGGTGGCCGCCGCTCTCCTGGCCACCCTGATCACCCTGGTCTCCAAGCGGATCTGGAGCGACCCCCATACTTCGCCCGCGCCCAAACTGCACCGCGTGCAGCGGCTGGTGACCCTGGCGGCCGTCATTGCCGTGGCCGCCGCATTGTTCGGAGACGAGTACCGAGGCGTCTTCATTACGACGTTGATCTTGACGTCCGGAACCATCCTCACCGCACTGGCGGCCGGCCTGGGGATCGCTCTGTTGGTCTCCCAACCGATTCGAGGTAAAAGCGTCTACCGGGTGCTGTTGGTCTGGCCGTTCGCCATCAGTCCGCCGATCGCCGGTATCCTCTTCTTCGTCATGTTCGACCCCACCACCGGCATCGTCGGTCATGTGTGGGAGTTCTTTACGCCGTGGGAGATGCCCAACTATCGGACCGACGCATTCCTCGCTCGACTTCTGGTCATCGCGGCCAGCGTTTGGAAGACACTGGGATTCATCATCGTGTTCTACATAGCGGGTTTGCAGAATATCTCGCAGGACATGCTGCAGGCGGCTCGACTGGACGGAGCGAACGCCTGGCAACGACTCCGGTACTTCATCGTCCCCAGCTTGGCGCCGATTACCTTCTTCCTGATCATCACCACCGTCACCTTCGCGTTCTTCGAAATCTTCGGAACGATCGACTACCTGACGCGAGGCGGACCGGACGGTGCGACCACCGATGCCATGACGTCGGTGGTACTGAACCAGGAATGGATCGGAGACGGCGCGGCTCGCTCGCTGATCCTGTTCACCATCGTGCTGGCGATAACCGCCTGGCAGTTCCGTTCCACGGGAAGGAAGGTGCATTATGGTCGCTGAGAGGACCGTAGTCGCGCGTAAACCACGGCGACAGACGTGGCACTTTCACGTGGCACTCGTTTTGATCTGCATAGTGCTGTGCGCGCCCATCGCCTACGCGTTCCTGGGCGCGACACAGAACAACGCCCAACTGCTGAATTTCCAGCTGTATCCCGGCGACAAGTTCGCCGATAACCTGGCGGTGGTCTGGCTGGACCGGGAGTTGTGGCGCTACATGATCAACTCCTTCATCATGTCGGCCATCATCGCCGTCGGCAAGGTGGTCACCGGGGTGATGGCGGGTCTGGCGTTCGTCTATTTCCGCTTCCCCGGGCGCTGGGTGGTGTTCTTCTTCGTACTCGTCACCCTCATGATGCCCACCGAGGTGTCCATTCTGGCCCTGTTCCAGATCGTGGACGACTTGGGCATGTCGAACAACCTGGCGGGTTTGACCGTGCCGTTCCTCGCCTCGGCGACGGCCGCGTTCCTGTTCCGGCAGCATTTCGCCAACCTGCCCGCCAACCTGGTGGAGGCCGCGCAATTGGACGGAGCCAATCCCTTCCAGTTCCTCACGCGGGTATTGATCCCGTTGTCGTGGAACGTTATCGGTGCGCTGGCAGTACTGCAGTTCCTCTTTGGCTGGAACATGTACCTGTGGCCGCTGCTGTCGGTCACCGAGCGCGACCAACAGGTCGTCCAGGTCGGTCTGGGAACCCTGCAGCAGGCGGGAGAGGGACAGATGTACGGACCGCTCCTCCTCGGCGCGCTCCTGGCGTCCATTCCGCCGATCATCGTGTTCCTGGCCCTGCAGAAGCCCTTCACGTCGGGCATGGCCATCAACCCCGACAAGTAATCGGTCGCTCGGACGTCGCCACGGCGCGGCGTCCGAGACCTCCTTTAACGGCTCGCCCAGAGCCGTCGAGACGCCTTCGGCAGAAACTCGCTTCAGAGCTTAGACGGAAGCGGTCAATGCCGCGATCAGAAGTAGAAAAGCGGCGAAGCCCAAGACGGAGACACTCACGATCAATCCCGTCAACGCCATTCCACGCCCTTTGAAGGCGTCCGGCTGGCGCTTCAACTCGCGCAGCGATCGAATCGCCACCACCAGACCACCTGTCGACAACAGCACGGCCGTACTGGCGACCGTCAAGGTGAAAATCAGACTTCCGATGATCGTGGCGATGAGCTCCATAAACATGAATGGAGCCGCCAGAATCCCCAGGCACATGGAAGCCACGGCTTGACCGGATACCAGGCGCCGATACTTCGGCCACACCAGAACGAATCCGTCAGCCGCCCCGGCGAGGTTGTTTGGGCGAGGAGGCCACGGCAACGGTCCTTGGTGGGGACCGCGCGGCGGCGCCGGCTGGAAGGACGAATTATTCACGTTCCCCATGGTAACGGTTCATCGCCGCGACCGTGGCTCGAGGTTTGGTCGCGACCCGACAACACGACGGTGTCGAATCGTCGGGTCGTGTAAGCACCTAACCGCCTCCGACGCTATCGGCGATGTCGTCGAAGTACTGGTCCACTTCCTTGGTGTTGTAGCCACGAAACGTCATCTGGAATTCCAAACTCAACAGTGAATCGGGGTGCGGCGGCCTCCCGATGTCGATGGCACTGCGAACGCGCTCAATCGCACGATCAACCTGGTGTTTGTCATAGCCGCGAAACTGGGTGGAAAAATAGGGGGTCTCCATATCCATAGAGTGTCCCATAGGCAAGCCCAAATGCGCAACTTATACTCATATTTCATTGGGGCCGTGCGCTGGAGCGATCTTGCCTAGGAATCGACGGCACGCCGTCGGTGACCGCTCCACGCCAACCCTGACCGTACCTGTTGGGCGCTCCCTATCGGCTCAGCCGCACGCGTCCGGCTACCGCGCCCACGACGATCACCGCCGGAGACGATACGTCGACTTCCGGTAGTTCGGCCAAGGTCAGCGATAGATCCCGTTGATCCGTGGTCGTCGCCTTTTCCACGACCCGCACCGGGGTGGCGGCGGGTTTTCCCGCCTTCATGAGCCGCTTGGCTATCGCGGCTCGGTTTTTGACGGCCATGAGCATTACCAGAGTCCCTGTCGATGCCGCCAGGGAATCCCAGTCGGTGAGACTGTTCGGGTGTTCCGGCGGCACATGCCCGGACACCACGGTGAAGTCGTGGACGATGCCTCGTTCGGTGACCGATATCCCCGACGAGATCGGCCCGGCCAGCGCCGAGGAGACTCCCGGGATGACACGCACGGGTACGTCCGCCTCCACGCAGGCGTCGATTTCCTCGGCACCGCGCCCGAATACGAAGCCGTCGCCACCTTTGAGGCGAACGACGCGACGGCCCGCTCGGGCATGGTCGATGAGAAGTTGATTGATGGTTTCCTGGCTGGTCTGACGGCCGTAGGGGATCTTGGCCGCGTCGATGACGTCGACGTCGTCGTCCAACTCGTCCAGAAGTTCCCCGGGTACCAGGTGATCGGTGATGACCACATCGGCCCGGTGCAGAGCACGGCGACCGGCGACGGTAATGAGCCCCGGGTTTCCGGGACCGGAACCGACGAGGGCGACGTCGGCGTCTCCGCCGCTCGTGCCGAACGGTAGCGTCCCGTTGGTCAAGGCCTGCTCGATTCCATCTCGGACGACAACGGCCCGTTTCGGATCGCGAGAGGCGTTGACGCCGACGGTGATTCCGTCGGCCTCGGTGGTGGCCGACATCCACGCCTCGGAGTCGGGAGCGGAATCGGATCGAACGCACCAGAGACGATGGTCGTGGGCTTCGGCGGCCACTGTGGAGTTGACGTCGGCGTCGTCGGTCGCCGCTATGATCAGCCACGCCTCGGCGGTGTCACCGGATTGCCATGGACGTCGAATCCATTCGATTTTTTCGTCCCGCCACATCGACTCGATCATGGCCGTGGTTTGGGGAGCGATGACCCGTACCAAAGCTCCCGCTCGCAGTAGTTTGGTGATACGGCGAGCAGCGACCGTTCCGGCTCCCACCACGACGACGCGTTTGGCGGTCAGGTCCAGGCCCATGGGCAGAATACTCACAATGGCGATCCTTCATATTCGTCGTTGCCTCATTAGCCTAAGCGACCGTCGGCGGTCGTACGATGGCCGCCGTGACGGGAGTGAAGCATTCGAGGACACCGCGTCAGCATGGGTTTGGCACCTCGTGAGCGCGATGTTTTAGCGGCCCGGTAACAAAAAATCGTCGTGTTTTACCTTACTCGAATCGGCTATGGCTACTAGACTTGACATATGCGCCATCGTCCCCGAAATCAGACAAATCGGCTCAGCCCGCAGGATCGCGCCGACGCGACTAAACGGCGCGCCGAAGCCGTCTACGCCTTGCTGCGGACGTCTCTGTTGACCGGAGTCGCGGTCGCGGCACTCGTCCTACCCATTGCGATGTTGGGAGGCCTCGGCGCCAAGGCCGGGTTCGAAGCCATGGACGAGCTTTCCGCCGAGCTGGTGGAGACCAATCCGCCATTGACCTCGTATGTTTATGCCGACGATGGCGAAACGTTGCTGAGCCTTTTCTACGACGAATTCCGCCGTGAGGTCAGCCTCGACGAGATCTCTCCGATCATGCGGCAGGCGATGGTAGCCGCCGAGGACACGCGTTTCTACGAGCACAACGGGGTGGATTATCGCGGTGTTATGCGTGCGGCGGTCGCCAATCAGACGTCCGGAAAGGTCACACAGGGGGCCTCGACGATCACCATGCAATACGTGCGGGGCGCGCTGCAGCTCAACGCGGAGAGCATTGCCGACGTTGTCGACGCTTCCGAAAAGAGCGTGGGGCGTAAACTTCGCGAAGCACGATTGGCCATGTCGGTGGAAGAGCAGCTGACCAAGGATGAGATCCTCGAGCGTTATCTCAACCAGGCTTACTTCGGCCACAACGCCTATGGGATTTTCGCCGCCGCCTACATCTATTTTTCCAAGCATCCCAGTGAATTGAACCTCGAGGAGTCCGCTCTTCTCGCCGGTCTGGTGAAGTCTCCTTCGGAGTTCGACCCCACAACGTCCGGGCAGGAAGCCGCCCTGGATCGGCGCAATTGGGTACTCAATCGGATGATCAAGCTGGACTATATCTCCCATGCCGATGCTTCCGAAGTGGTTGGGGCACCGATTAAGTTGAAAAGCTCCGACGCGCCCAACTCGTGTATGACCAATTCGGGCGTGCCCAGTGAATACGGTTTCTTCTGCGATTACCTCCGCCTGTGGTGGCGACAGCAGGAGGCCTTCGGTGACACTCCGGACGAGAGAGAACGAGAGCTGCGCCAGGGCGGCTACACCATCATTACCTCGCTGAACACGAAGACCCACAAGGAGACCAACCAGCGCCTGCGCGATAAGAAGGACGACGAGTCTCGGCACGCCTTCGGCTCGGTGGTTATGGAGCCGAATACCGGCCGTATCAAGACGCTGGGGCTCAATCGCCAGTTCTCGTACAATCAGACCAACAACGCGGTTCACTCCAATCCGAGTGTGCACCGGAAGGGAAATCACCCCAATACCGTTAACGCGCTGCTCGGTGGGGGTTCCAGTTCCGGTTATCAAGCCGGGTCGACGTTCAAGATCTTCACGCTTCTGGCCGCTCTCGACGACGGTTACGACCTGAGTTACAGCTTGAACTCGCCGCACCGGGTGGCCACTTCGTTCGTCACCGCTCCCGGACCCGCCTCCTGCGGGGGGCGTTGGTGTCCGTCCAACGCGAACTCCGATATGGCCGGAAACCGCACCATGTGGTCGGGGTTCGGTATGTCGGTCAACACCTTCTTCGCTCAATTGATCGACAATGTCGGAGCGGATAAAACCGTGGAAATGGCCGAACGGATGGGGCTGCAATGGCGAACCGATGTTGACAAACGCCTCGCAAAACCGGAAAACCGGACGGGATGGGGACCGTTCACGCTCGGAGTGTCCGACGCTCAGCCCATCGAGCTGACCAACGTATACAACGCTTTGGCGGGCAATGGACAGTTGTGTGAGCCACTCCCCGTCAATCGCATCATCGACCGCAACGGACAGGACTCGGCGGCGGCTTCGCCCAGTTGCCACCAAGCCGTCGACGAAGACGTGGCGCTGGCCGCCACCGACGCCGGTCGGTGCGTGACGGAAACCGAACGTAGCGGGGTCGACTGCGGAGCGTGGGGTACGGCCCGCGAGGTCGGCGATATCGTGGGACGGCCCGTATCCGGTAAGACCGGTACGACCGACTCCAACCGGGCCTCATGGTTCATCGGATTCACTCCCGACGTGACGGTGGGAGTCTTCCAGGCCGACCCGGACTACATGTTCAATAACGTACCGCTCAACGAATTGATTTACGCGCGTGAGACGGCCGCCGAAATCATGAGCGACTACCTCGAGGGGGTCGATCCCACGCCGTTCGAACCGCCACCGCAGTCCATTCGTTAGACCTGAGCGCGCTTGTCGGAGCTTTCGGCCGTGTTGACGAAGGCGTCGCGATCCACTACTTCGGATGGCGACGTCTTCGTTGTGTCACGTCGCTTCTCCTTACGCACCAAAACAAACCAACCCAACGGGATCATCAGGGCAAACAGAGCCCACTGACCGGCGTAGGAATAGTTCATCCACGATTTGAACGTCGGTGCGGCGATCGGCTCCAGCCCTTCGGCCGTCGCGGTCAGACCCACGTAACCGGACCGCAGTTCAAGGCCGCTCTCCTCCGATAGATCAGCGGTATTGATGCGCCGCGACTTCAGCACCCCGTCCTCCGTGCTGACCTCTCCCCCGCTCGGTTCGGATTCGAAGAGTCGGCCGGTCACCGTCACTTCGCCGTCCGGAGGCGGCGGCGCTGCATCGGCGTCGGTGGTGAAACCGCGATTGACCAGCACGCTGGTGCCGTCGTCGAGCTCCAAGGGAGTCACCACTTCGACGCCCTGACTACCTTCCAGCGAGCGCAGACGAACCACCATGTCCCGCTCCGCGTAGGTGCCGGTGACTTCGACGAGTTTCCAGCGGTCGTCGTCGGCGGGGGCGCCGTCCTGCGGCAGGATCGAGTCCAGCGCGACCACTTCGGTCGTGTTTTCGACCCGATGATTGGCCTCGCTGCGGTCGACCGCGCGATTCCACTGCCAGCGCGACAGCAGCGCGCACACCACTATGCCGATGACGGCCGCGATCGTGAGGACCACGATGCGCCGTGAGGAACTTGACCGGTCTTGCTTCGCCACGTCTCCCATCCTATCGACCGGCTAATATCAGTACACATGAGTGAAGTCGTAAAGGCGGTGCGCGCCTCAATGCCGAGCGTGCGGGCCGATCTCGAGAAGCTGGTCACCATTCCCTCGGTCGCGTTCGAAGGCTTTGACCATTCGCATGTGCGCCGTGGTGCCGAGGCCGTGAGTGAACTACTGTCCGAGCTGGGTGCGGAGATCCGTACCGTTCAGCACGGCGAGGGGCAACCGTCCATCATCGCCCGATTCCCGGCTCCCGAGGGACAGCCGACCATCTTGCTGTACGCGCATCAGGACGTACAGCCTGCCGGTGATCTGGACGCGTGGGACCAGGAGGACCCGTTCACCGTGGAGGAACGCGACGGGCGCCTCTACGGGCGTGGGGTGGCCGACGACAAAGCCGGGATCATGGCGCATATTGCGGCCCTGCGCGCTTACGACGGCAAGCCTCCGATCGGGGTCACACTGCTGATCGAGGGTGAGGAGGAGTACGGCTCACCTACTCTGGACGACCTGCTGATGGAACATCGCGATCTTCTACGCGCCGATGTGGTGGTGATCGCCGACTCCGCCAACTGGTCCACCGATATTCCCGCCCTGACGACGTCGTTGCGGGGTATGGTCAATTGCTACGTCGAGGTGAAGGCGCTGAAGAGTGCCGTCCACTCCGGTCTGTTCGGCGGTCCCGTCCCGGATGCGTTGACGTCCTTGACGCGTCTTTTGGCGACGCTGCACGACGACAAGGGAAACGTGGCCGTCGAAGGGCTGGTGTCGTCGGAGAAGGCGGAGTTGGACTACGAGCCCGAGACTTTGCGGGAGGAGTCGGGCATGCTTCCGGGCACCGAATTCGTCGGTTCCGGGCGTTTGACCGACCTGTTGTGGAACAAACCGACCGCGACCGTGCTCGGGTTCGATGGACCGCGCGCGGCCGAGGCGGCGAACGCACTGCAGCCGACCGCACGCGCCAAGGTGTCGTTCCGTATCAGTCCGGATCAGAAGGCCGATGAGGCTTGGGAGGCGGTCAAGGCTCACTTTGAGTCGCACACCGAATGGGGCACAGAAGTGTCGGTCACGCTGGATTCCGCGCTTGGCGATCCCTGCTCGATCGATGCGACCGGGCCGCAGTTCGACGCCGCCTGGGAGGCCTTCGCCGAAGCGTGGGACGGTACTCGAGCCGTAGAGATCGGCGTCGGTGGTTCGATTCCCATGATCGCGACCTTCCAGGAGCTGTTCCCTGACGCCGCGATCCTGGTGACGGGTGTGGAAGATCCGTCGTCGCAGGCTCATGGCCCCAACGAATCGCTCGACATAAAGATGTTCGAACGGGTCTGTGTGGCGGAGACGCTACTGCTGCAGAAGCTCGCGCAAGGCTGATCTCGTGTTCCCTGGGCGGATTCCGCCCAGGGAACACCGTCATCGGCGTGGTCGATCAAAACTGGTCGCGCAGTTTGCGCAGCATGCGCGCCAAGGGGTCGGAGGATCGGTCGAACAGTTCCCGGTACGACTGGGCGGCGGCCTTGGCGTCGTGGGAGATCGAGGTATCACCGTCGTCGGCGCGGCGTGGGTATTCCCCCGCCAGGTAGCCAAGGTAATCTCCCTCGTCTATCCAGTCTTTGAGGGTGGCGGCGCGCGCCACGGAGAAGTCGTGTGAGCGCCCTTCCAGCATCACGAGTTTCAGGAAGCTGTCACGTAGATCGCCTCCCGCTTCGAATTCCTTTGCCTGGGCGAGGAACGCGGTGGTGTCGACGTCGGTCAGGTCGCCGCCTCCCGCCAGTTTGGCCATGACTCGAATGGCGGCGGCGGGGTCCTGCACTGCCAGCGCTCCGGCGCGATCGGCGGAGAGTTCGGATTTCCGGCTCCATTCCATGAGCCCGGCGATGATGACGCGCAGCCCCACCGCCCCGACGGGTATCCAGGCGAGGCTGGTGGTCAGACGCATGAGGGTCATGAGCATGGTGCGATACAGCCCGTGGTCGGACAGGGCGTGCCCGAGTTCGTGAGCGAGGAGGAACCGCAGTTCCGGTTCGTCCAGAACGTCGAGGGTTCCGGAATTGATCACGATGATCGGTTTGTCGATACCGACGCACATGCCACCGAGATCGGGATTGCGCACGATATACAGTTCGGGCACTTCAGCGGCGTCGAGGACCACTGCCACCTGCATGTAGGCATCGTGGACCCGGCTGAACTGGTGCCGATCCACCTTGATGCCCGAACCGAGGTAGGTGAGGCGGATAGACCGCTCGCTGAGCAGCCCCGATACCTTCCGCATCATCGTGTCGAAGCCGCGTAGTTCCCGAAGCGCGGTCAAGGCGCCTCGGTCGGCGGGGTGCTCCCAGGCTCGCGTGGAGATACCGCTGAGGGTGACGGGATCCCGTGAGGACGGGGTTTCTTGATCCATTCTCGCTCCTACCCTGAGGTGAACATCGGTGTTCGCTGTACGGCCCCGCTTGGGCCTTTTCTCGACTACCTCAACAGGACCCAGTTGTAAGTGTGCCACACGTTGGTTAACTAATATGGTCGTGCGGTCACCCGCGCGAAGCCCTACAATGCCCTCAGGTTCCACCGTGACAGCGCCCCTCTTCTGCGCTCAGGAAACGGGGAAGGTATCCTGAGCGAGGGTGTTACCGGTATATCGATACCATCCGGTTATGGCCGGCGCCAGTAGCTCAGCTGGATAGAGCACCGGACTTCTAATCCGACGGTCGCAGGTTCGAATCCTGCCTGGCGCGCATCGACCTCCTGTTCAATCAGGAAATTGTCGCGTTCTACTCAGTCTGAAACCAAATGTCCGGCGGTCGGCCCGTGGGGTCGTCTACAATGAGCCGACCGCGGGTATCGGGATGCGGTCCCTATGACTACCGCCGTTTCGCCTCGGCGAGCGCTTCAATAATCTCCACCGCTCGTCGCGTGCCGCCTTCGCGTTGTGTGTCATGGGCAAGTTGGACAGATCGCTCCTTGACCGTAGCGTCATGCGTCAGTTCGGTGACGGCGTCGCGCAGGGTCTCGGGAGTTACCTCCTCGGTGTCAATGCGTCGGGCGATTCCCAGTTCGACAAGTCGGTCGGCATTCATGAACTGGTCGACTGCTTGCGGTACCGCGACCATGGGGGTGCCGGAGAGAAGCCCTTCGGAACTGCCACCCATACCGGCGTGTGTAATGAACGCGTCGGCATGGGTGAGCATGGCTCGCTGAGGGATCCAGTTATGGATTTCGATGTTGTTGGGGATGGTGCCGAAGTCGTCGGCGGTAAGGTGTTTGCCGATTTGGAGAACGACGTGCCATTCGGGTAGGTCACCAAAGGCACTGATGCATGCACGGTAGAAGTCCGGTTGGCGGGTGAATGCCGATCCGAGCGAGATGACAAGGAGGCGTTTGTCGTCGTGCGGTGGTGTCCATTGTTCGTCGTTGTCCAGTGAAAAGCACGGTCCTACGAACGAGACTCGGTCGCGATCGACGAGGTCGGCATGCGGTTGCATCGCTGAGGGGATGACGGCGACGCAACGGTCGGGGTTGGCGGGGAATTCCCCGGCGTCAGTGGTGGTGGCACCGGACGTCGTCAGCCAGTGTTCGAATTTCGTGCGGTATTCGGTGGCTCCTGGCAGCTCCCACAGCTGGGCGAGCATTTCTTCGGTGTAGCCTTTCCACCCGACGACGGCGGGGGAAATTTGCAGGCTGGGACGTCCTTGCGTTTCCGCGAGGACACGTCCGGGATATCCGCCGATGTCGTACATATAGAGGTCGGCGGGGGTTTCGGTGTAGAAATCGCGGACCTGTGAGTAGGCATTGATGGAGTTGGTGAGGAACGTGTCCATCTGTCCGATGGGATCTTCGGGCCAGTCATTGTCAGCGACGGGCAACGAGGAATCGTACGGAACCAGTGTCGCGCCCGTATCTTCGATGATGTCGCGAACGGAGGGGTCATTCGCGTAGGTCACGTGGTGCCCTTGGGAGACGAGTTCACGGATGATGTCAATACTGGGCAGGATATGGCTGATGGCGGGGACACCGATCATCGCGATGTGGTGGCGGGTGTTATTCATGGCTGCACCTATTACTTATTGTGAGGGACCTCGAAAACGTCACGAGAATTCTAACGGAACATGCCTTGGAGCGCATGCTGATTACGGTGCAACCGCTCAATAACGTCGGATGCGGCGCTGGCATAAAGTTCCGCCGGTTACGCGGTGTAAAGTAGTGGAGGAAATTCGGACACGGTTTCTGTACCGATTCGTGAGTTTCAGTTCGAACACCGTTTTCCCGGCAGGACTTATCTCCGGTTTCCGGACAGCCAATGTCACCCCCGTTCAGGAAAGGGAAGCCCGTGGACCTTATCAGTTTGGGCGTGTTCATCGGTGCCCTGTTCATTAACGCCGGTACGCCTGGCCCCAGCGTGGTGGCGCTGGTGTCCCGTGTCATCAGCAACGGCTGTCGCGAAGTCCTCCCGTTTACTCTCGCCATGTGGATCGGCGAAGTCCTGTGGTTGACCGTCGCTCTGGCGGGACTGTCCACCATCGCGCTGAAATTCCACGTCGCCTTCCTGGTTTTGAAATGGGCAGGCGTCGCCTATCTGTGTTGGTTGGCCGTGGCAATGTGGCGGCGAAAAAGCTCCCCGGACGAAGACGATGACGAATCCATTCCCCGCCGTCGCACGTCTACGGCCATGTTCGGTGCGGGCATGGCCCTCACCCTGGGAAACCCCAAGATCATGGTTTTCTATGTGGCCTTGCTTCCCACCCTTATCGACATATCGCATCCGGGTGTCGCGACCTGGGCCGTCCTTGCCGCAGCGACAGCCACGACACTTGCCGTCGTCGACGTGACGTGGATGGCGGTGGCCAGTCGGCTTCGGCTGCTCCTCCGGTCGCCCCGGATGACCAGACTGGCCAATCGCGTCAGCGCCATGGCACTCGGTGGAGCCGCCGCCGTCATCGCCACTAAACACTAGAACGTTCGGTTACGGGCACCCGCGCATCCATTCCGAAGGGGAACCGGAACGCTCCTCACCGAAAACGTCCATCGTGCCGCGAGAGGAGCGCCGCCGGACGGTACCGCTCGCCTGGCGGGATTGAAGAACCCGCCAGGCGTGAGACCACTTGGGGCGAGAGCGGTCAAGCGGCGTCGGGTCTGGGAGACCGACGGGTGTTGTGGAAGGAGGCGAACTTCCAGTGTTCGCCGTCTCGCACGGCGGTGAAGGAAACGATGGACTCCCTCTCCGGCGGCACTCCGGCCCCCACGTCCACTTCCACACCACCGGTTGAAATCACCACTGCGACGTCAGGCGACAGCATCTTGATGTTCGTCTCCCCGGCGTCATCCATCCGAGAGCCTTTGAGCGGACCCTCGAACAGGTAACGGTGAGACTCCTCGATCGCTTTGCGCCCACGGAAACGCTGCCCGAAAAAGGTGATGTAGTCGGCGTCGGCGGTGAATTCGTCGGCATACGCTGTAGCGTCACCTTGGTTCCACGCTTCCGCCAGCCGCTCCAGTCCTGCTCGTATTTCGTTCTTCTCTTCGTCGTATCGCATGTTCCGTTTCCTACTCCTATAGGTCGGAGCGCTGCGAGCGCCGACGGCGGTTATGGTGGTGAATGAACGAATCACCGGGGCCGCCCGCACTTGCTGCGCGTGTCGTCTCGGTTCGTGGGGTGCGGCGGACGTGGCAGCGCCCGTCGTACCCGTTACTCGGGCAGTGGAGGTAGCTCCGCAGCCCAGGTCACGTTCCCTGTATTCATGTGCTCTATCAGCTGCTCCGTCCACGTGAGTTCGGCGTTGTCGCGATTTCTTTCGAATTCGACTTCCAGCGCCGGAAGCCGGGGCAGACCTGCCTCGGCCATCTCGGCGAGGGTTCGGTCGGCCTCGTTGACGAGTTCGCGCAGTGAGTCGGCCCGTACTCGTAGGGAGTTCTTCGCTTCGTGTAGCGGTAGGGCTCCCATGAGCGATAGGGCCGCAACGGTTGGCGTGGAATCGCGGTCCACGGTTTCCAGTAGGCTCTTCAGCCGTCCGACCAGATCACTGCGTCCGTCGTCGGTGATTTTGTATACGGTCCGCTCCGGGCGGTTGCCGTCCTTGACCGTTTCGACGGGTGCGATGCGGCCGGAGTCGCTGAGTTTGCGGACGGCGTGATAGAGGCTGCGTGGCAGTCCTTGCACGTAGTCCTTATGTGTGACAGCGATGAAGCGCAGCATGCCGTAGGCGTGCCTCGGCCCTTGCGTCAGCAGCGCCAATACGGTGAGCCCCACTAGGTCCCGCTCTGATTTGCGCCCCGCCATGATCTCTCCGTAGATGATGCAGAAATTAATAGTGCAATTTGCACTATACAGGAAGACACGCCTCGCTACAAGCCGATTGTCCCGTGAGAGGAAAGTTCTCCAGTCGATCCGCGCGGTTGGCGACGCGGGCGTCGCCCCACACTCCACCACCCCTCAGGACAGTAGGTCACCTTCCCAGTCGTACGGCCCGCTTCCCTGGCCTCTGTCACCCTTGACCAGGCGGTAGTACTCCGTGGTGCGCGTATCGTCGCCCAAGGTGGCCGTCAGCACCCAGAGCCAGTCGTTCTCCGCGATCTGCGTACGGTACGCCCGCATGGCCTGCAACTTGCGTTCCCCATTGTCGGAAGTGGTTCGAATCCGTGCGGAGATGTCCGCGTCAGGGGTCGCAAAGGGAACGTCTTCTGGGGCTTCAACCTCCGCAAAGGGGTTGTCGCTGGAATTGTGGAGCTTGTCGAAACCGATTCGCATGACACTGTCGGGCAAGGCTTTCCAGTAGATCTTACGAATCTCGTGCGCCGCCCCCAGTTCGGGACTCCAATTCGGATCAGCGGCCAGCTCAGCGGCACGCATCGCGACGCGATGCGCCTGGATATGGTCGGGATGCCCATAGTCGCCATTGGGGTCGTAGGTAATCAGAACCTCGGGTTGCCGCTGTCGAATCACCCGTACGAGATCGAATGCGGCGTAGTCGACGTCGGCTTTCCAGAAACAGTGCGGATGGTCGTTGGTGCGCTCGCCCATCATTCCCGAATCACGCCAGCGACCGATACCGCCGAGGAAGTGCCAGTCGTCCACCCCGAGTGCGTCCATCGCTTGGAGATATTCGCTCAACCGCCACCCTCCTAGCTGATCGGAGGCGTGGGCGGCCAGGCCTTGGAGTTCAGGAACCCTGACTTCGCCCTCCTCCCCCAACGTGCAGGTAACGACGGTGACGTCTACCCCAGGGCGATTGGCGTAATGAGCGATCGTGGCACCGGTGGCGACCGTTTCATCGTCCGGGTGGGCATGGACGAACAGGATTCCCTCGCTAGACATGCGTCTACGCTAGCCCAGTCGCCGCCTCACGTGCGTATTCCGAGGTGAAATTTGTCGACCGAACCTCACTATGACATGAACATATTTCACTTATGTGACATACCCCATTGACATAGATCATACTAGAGACGATATTCTGCGCCAGAGGACGACTTACGCACATAGGAGTGCCAGATGACCAAAGCCGAGCCCGCCGTCACATCCCCACCTCGAGCCGAGATACCGCAGCCGCAACTGCGTCGCGATCGTTGGTGGATCGGTCCAGTCCTGACTGTCCTGGGACTCACCGCCTGGGTCGCCTACGCCACGGCGCGAGTTTTCTACCAGGGCCACTATTTCGTCGCCGACTACCACTACCTCACGCCGTTCTACTCCCCCTGCGTCTCCACCGGCTGCGTCCCGGAATCCTCCCTGTTCGGTCAGTTCATCCCCAACCATCCCCTCATCCCCTTCGCGGCGATCTCGCTGCCGTTCCTGCTACTGTTCCGGTTCACCTGCTACTACTACCGGCGCGCCTACTATCGTTCCTTCTGGATTTCTCCACCCGCCTGCGCCGTGCCCGACGGACATGCCTCATATTCCGGGGAATCGAGATTCCCGCTGATAGGACAGAATCTTCACCGTTATTTCTTCTACGCCGCCTTCGCGATTGCCTTGATCAACACCGCCGATGCCGTCATCGCCATGCAGTCGCCCAGTGGATTCGGTTTCGGGCTCGGCAACATCATCCTGTGGGCCAACGTGATCCTGCTCTGGTGTTATACCTTCGGATGCCACTCCTGTCGCCACATCATGGGCGGACGCATCAATCACTTCTCCCGCCATCCGGTGCGGTATCGCTTGTGGACGATTGCTTCCGCGTTGAACACCCGCCACATGTTCTTCGCCTGGATCACCCTGCTGTCACTGGCCGTCGCCGACTTCTACGTCATGGCCGTCGCCGCGGGCTGGATCAGCGACCTGCGACTCATCGGATAGCCCCACCACGCCAAGACGACAACTGAGGAACCACATGATCACTCAATACGATATTGACCGCTTGAACTGCGATGTCCTGGTCATCGGCTCCGGCGGAGCCGGATTGCGAGCCGCCGTCGAAGCCCGCCTCGAAGGGGCGGACGTCCTCGTCATATCCAAGTCCCTCTTCGGCAAGGCCCACACGGTCATGGCCGAAGGCGGTGCGGCCGCCGCCATGGGCAATGTCAACTCCGGGGACAACTGGGAAGTGCATTTCCGTGACACCATGCGAGGCGGAAAGTTTCTCAACAACTACCGCATGGCCGAACTGCATGCCAAGGAGGCACCGCAACGGATCTGGGAATTGGAAACCTACGGAGCTCTGTTCGACCGCACCCCACAGGGAAAAATCAGCCAGCGCAATTTCGGCGGACACGAATACCCGCGCCTCGCACACGTCGGTGACCGCACCGGCCTGGAACTGATTCGCACGCTCCAGCAGAAAATCGTCGCCCTGCAACAGCAGGACGAACGCGACGGCAGCGACGCCACGATCCGTATCCTGGACGAGACGACCATAACCGAACTGATTAAAGAAGACGGCGGTGTGGCCGGTGCCTTCGGGTATCGACGCGATACCGGACGATTCCTGGCCATCGAATCCGCCGCCGTCATCATGGCGACCGGCGGGATCGGACGGTCGTTCAGCGTGACCTCCAATTCATGGGAATACACCGGCGACGGCCATGCCTTGGCTCTACGAGCCGGGGCAGGGCTGATCAATATGGAGTTCATTCAATTCCACCCCACGGGGATGGTGTGGCCCGCATCGGTGCGCGGCATTCTGGTGACCGAGTCGGTTCGGGGAGATGGAGGGATTCTGAAAAACACCTCCGACGAACGATTCATGTTCGACTACATCCCCGACGTGTTCAAAAACCAGTACGCCACCACCCCGGAGGAAGCCGACAACTGGTACACCGACCCTGACAACAATCGCCGCCCGCCCGAACTGCTACCGCGCGATGAAGTGGCTCGAGCCATCAATTCAGAAGTCAAGGCGGGTAGAGGCACCCCCAACGGCGGGGTGTATCTGGATATCGCGTCCCGGCGATCGGCCGAGTTCATCGCCAAGAAACTGCCGTCCATGTATCACCAGTTCAAGGAACTCGCGGATGTGGACATTACGGCCGAACCCATGGAGGTCGGACCGACCTGTCATTACATCATGGGCGGCATCGAAGTCGACGCCGACACCGCTGCTTCCAAAGTAGACGGACTTTTCGCCGCCGGCGAGGTCTCCGGTGGTATGCACGGCTCCAATCGTTTGGGCGGGAACTCCCTGTCCGACCTGCTCGTCTTCGGGACCCGAGCCGGCGCCCACGCCGCCGCTCACGCCCACCGCAACAAAGAGCGAGCCTCCCTGCCGCAGAGCAGCATTGAACAGGCGGCGGAGACGGTACTGCGCCCCTTCCACAACGAGGGAGACAGCCCCTACGCTCTCCAGGCCGAACTACAGGAGTTGAACGGGCGTTTGGTGGGAATCATCCGTCGCGAAAACGAACTGGCCGAAGCCCTCGACGAGCTGGACGAGCTACGCGAGCGCATCGCCCAGGTCAAGGTCACCGGTCCGCGTGCCTATAACCCGGGGTGGCATTTGGCCTTGGACCTGTCGAACATGTGGCTGTGTTCCATAGCCACGGCCCGGGCGGCCTTGCGTCGTCGGGAATCGCGTGGCGGGCATACCCGGGACGATGCTCCCGGGATGGATCCCGACTGGCGCAAGCTGAATCTGGTGGCACACTGCCGCGACGGGGATGTGGTGTTGGACGAGCAGGCGGTACCGACGATTCCGCCGGAGTTGTTGGGTCTGTTTCCACACGAGGAGTTGGCGAAGTACATGAACGCGGACGAGTACGAGTCCATCGAGTCGGGGGAGGCTGAAGGATAGTGGCACAGCAGGAGTTTCGGATCTGGCGGGGCGACGCTTCCGGTGGGGAGTTCGCGTCCTTCGACGTGGAGGTCCGTGAGGGCGAAGTGGTATTGGACGTGATTCACCGTATCCAGGCCGAATTTGCCCCGGACTTGGCGGCGCGGTGGAACTGTAAGGCGGGCAAGTGCGGTTCGTGTTCGGCGGAGATCAACGGGCGTCCTCGTCTGATGTGTATGACGCGGATGTCGACCTTGGCGGAGTCGGACAGTGTGACGGTGACTCCGATGCGGACGTTTCCGGTGATTCGGGATCTGGTGACGGACGTGTCGTTCAACTATGAGAAGGCCAGGCACATGCCCTCCTATGAGCACCCGTCCGATCTGGCACCGGGCGAGGCGCGTATGCAGCAAGTGGATGTGGAGCGTTCGCAGGAGTTCCGCAAGTGCATTGAATGTTTCCTGTGTCAGGACACCTGCCACGTGGTTCGCGATCATGAGGACAATAAGGACGAATTCTCGGGGCCTCGGATGTTTATTCGGGCGGCGGAGTTGGACATGCATCCTCTGGACGCCAGGGAGGATCGGCGTGACTTCGCCCAGGACGAGCAGGGACTGGGCTCCTGCAATATTACGAAATGCTGTACCGAGGTCTGTCCGGAGGGAATCACCATCACCGACAACGCGATCATTCCTATGAAGGAGCGTGTGGCCGGGAGTCGGTATGACCCAATGGTGTGGTTGGGCCGCACGATTCTTCGCAGGAAGGAGTGACGTCGCCCGTCTCTTGATGGGAAATGTGCCGCGGCTGCATCATTCCAAAGTAGAGGTTCATGCTCCAAGCCGGTACTTTAACCCGGCCCCCTTCGTTGGGAGGCGGGTTCGAGAGTACGGATATCAGGTCGTCGACGCGTCGCGGACGCACGAAACGGTGTTGGGCCAGGTTGGTCAACCACCCCAACACCGTTTACGTCTGAGCCGGGTCACACACTCTACTGCAGCAGATGGTATACGTAGAATCCTCCACCCAGGACGATGAGTGCGGCCAGCACGGCGAAAATGATCTTCCAGACGCTGAAGGGTCGTTCCCCGACCACTGTTCCGTTCTGTCCGTTCACCAGCACCTGCCATTGTTTGCCGTTGAACATGTAGCCGAGAATCCAAATCGGCAAGAGAAGCAGCTTGAACGTGACATTGCGGTAGTTGACGTCGTAGTTCTTGATCCGCTGACGATCCCCACCGATGTCGTGTTTGATGTCTTTCTTGATGACCTTTTCCATGCGCTCTTTGGCGCCCTCGTAACCGGCCTCGGGAGGGACGTCGTAGCGCTGCGTGTGGTGCCCTACGATGGCCTGCGGGTGATAGGGCTGGACCTGTTTGGTGTTCCATTCCTTTTCCAGCTTCTCCATATACTTCGGTGCCACGTGAGTCGAGGCGGGTACGACGACGTCGTCGAAGTCCCGACGGACGGTGCCCTGCACGGGAGTCCAGCGCGTCTCGGTTTTTTCGTTTCCGTCGGAGTCCTTGACCTTGTAGCGAATGCCTCGCTCACCGCGATATTTGGTCTTGGTTTTCGCGTCCCACGTCCAGTGCGGCAGATAGGTCGACTTGACCGACGACGAGTCGTTGACCTTCTTCAGCGCGTTGGGTGCGAACCACCGCGAATTGATCCACTCGGTCAGGTTCCCGCGAGCGGTGGACTGGTCGACCTCGAACGGGGCCACGGCCTCGGGTGCGACCAGGTCAGGGTTGAACTGGTCGACCACGAGGGGCGCGCCGCAGAACTGGCATTCGTCGGACCACGAGTCGGATTCGGTGTGCGCGGCGCATTGGGTGCAGACGAACAGGTTCGGAGGCACCTCTTCCCGACTGCGGCGACGCTTCCCCGCAGCCTTGGACCAGCTGTGTTCCTGAACCTCCCGTTGTTCGAAGACGATCTGCTTCGTAAAACCGCAGTGCGGACACTGTAGGGCGGTCGTGCCCGGCTGGTACTGCAGCTGGGCACCGCAGCCCTCACACGGGTACATCTGGTGTTGAGTGGGAGCCGGTTGATTCACGTCTTTCTCACCTGTCTTATCGGATTATTGCGGAGGAAGCGGGGGTGGGACGGACCCGAACACGGAGGCCAATTCGGGTACGTCGGAGGCGGGCGTCCAATTGGCCATTCCGTTCTTCCACACCAGGGTGTCGCGGGTGAACTCGCCGGAGCCTGCCTTTTGCTGCAGGGTGGGAACGTCGAACGGTCCCGCCTGCTGTCCGCCGAGAGCGGCGAACCATTCGGGCTGCGAGCCCGGGATTGGAGGAGGAGCCGCCGGGGGCTGGGCCTGTGCCGGGGGCTGCTGTTGATACTGCTGCTGTGGAGGAGGCTGCTGTCCTTGGAACTGCTGTCCCTGCTGGCCTCCCATGTCCTGTGCCATCTGCTGGGCCATACCAAAGCCCGCACCCATCGCCATGGCGTCACCGCCGGCTCCACCGTTCTCCGCTGACGCCTCAACGGCGTTGGCCGCCTGGAATTGGGTGTAGGCGTTCAGGTCGCCGACGATTCCCATCGAGGAACGCTTGTCCATCGCTTCCTCGACTTCGGGCGGCAGAGAAATGTTCGAGACGGTGAAGTTGGGAACTTCGAGCCCGAACTCGTTCAGCTGGCCGCTGATGGTGTCCTTGATTCGGTCACCGATCTGGTCCTGATGCATCGCCATGTCGAGCACGGGAATCTGTGCACGGGCGAGAGCCGGGGAGACGGCCGCGACGACCTTCTCCCGCAGAAAGTCACCGATCTCTTCGGTCTGGAAGTGCTGGTCGGTTCCGACCGTTTCCCGCAGGAGGACGGCGGGGTCGATCACGCGGACCGAGTAAGCACCGAACGCACGGATGCGGACGGGACCGAATTCGGCGTCGCGCACCATGATGGGGTTCTTGGTGCCCCACTTGAAATCGGTGAACTGCCGAGTGTTGACGAAGTACACCTCGGCTTTAAAGGGCGACTCGAAACCGTGCTTCCATCCTTTGAGTGTGGAGAGCACGGGCATGTTCTGGGTTTCGAGCGTGTACGTGCCGGGGGTATAGACGTCGGCCAGCTGGCCTTCGTTGACGAACACCGCCACTTGCGTCTCTCGAACGACCAGTTGGGCGCCCATCTTGATTTCGTTGTTATGCCGGGGAAAACGCCAGACAATGGTGTCGCGACTGTCGTCGGTCCACTCAATGATGTCGATGAATTCGCCGGTGATCTTGTCCCACAGACCCATACTGTGTCCTTCCGAGAACGTTGTTTGATCCGACTGGAAATTTCATCGTAGCAATGGCTTGCTCACGGCGATATCAGCGCAAGAGCCGTCCAGTGTCGAGTGATGCGCCCTCGGTTACGGGAGCGCACCACTCACCGCGTCACTGGAGTCTATTGCGCACGTCCGACGGGATTTGGCTGTTCACCATTCCCATGACGTCGATCGTTCCCGACAAACGCTGAGTCATCTCGGCAACCTTCAAGGCGTACTTTGCTTTGGCCTCTTCAATGACGTTTTTGACCATTTCACCGAGGGCGCCACGCCGACGCAGTGCGCCGTCATCCAACTCAATGGCATCGATCTTCCCTTCGGCGTTGAGTCGGACGGTGATCATTCCGTCGTCACTGGTGGCTTCGACTCCGGCATTGTCCAATTCGGCTTCGAAGCCTGCAAAGGCGGCAATGGTGTCTTCGGCGCTCTGGCGGATCTCTTCCAGTTTCCGCATGGCCTCTTCCGGAGAGGGCCGATTGTTCGCGTCGGTCACTGCTGGGTCTCCCGTCGTTTCAGCTCTCGTCTAGACGGCCGTCGAGATCCCGTGGATTGACGTCCGTACCGAGAATCTCGGACATCCGGGCACTCATCTGCTCTTGCGCCTGTGTTTCGGCCTGCCGGATCGTGTCGAGGATCTTCTGCCCGAGCTCATTACCGGAGGTCGCTTGAAACGCCCGGTGATTGAGTTCCAGGTCTTTAATGGCACCACCGGCGCCCATGACGACGCGGACGGCCGAATCATCGGAGCTGTGATCGACTTCGATCTGGTGGGCAAGTTGCTCTATCTTCTGGGATTGCTGCTGAAATTGCTGTTTCGGGTCCATCATGGCTCACTTGTCGGTCGAGGGGCGCTACACGCCCGGTTTCACGAGGGGACGGTCCTCTATCGGCCCATGTTCTCCCTGGCGTTGTCCACGCTTTCCTGAGCGCCGTCCACACCGTCTTGGGCATTCTGAAGCGTCTCGTTGTCGCCTCCGAGCGTGTCGTTGGCGTTTTCCAGACCGTCGCTGGTGGAGCTGAGAGTGTCGGACGCACCGTCCATGGCCTGGTTGACTCCCTCTTGCACGTTGCCGTCCATGGCGCTCTGTACTCCGTCGTAGACGTTGCCGGCGTTGTCGATCGTCTCATTGACCGCGTCCTGCACGCCTTCAGCGGATTCGGCCCGCGAGTCGACGGTGTCCGCGAAGTCCGCGGTGCTGTCGGCGTAATCGGCCGCCTGGTTGAGATACTCGTTGTCGCCACCGGTCGCGTCGTTGACGGCGTTAATCGAGTCGGAAGCGCCGCTCGCGGCCTGGTTGGCACCTTGAGCCGTCTGGCGCGTTCCGCCCAGGATGTCGGAGACACCTTCGTCGACATTGCCGCTGGCGATGTCACTGACGCCGTCGGCGACGGTCTGGACGCCCTCGATGATGTCGTCCTTCGAATCCCATACCTCCATGGCGCCGTCGTAGGCGGCCTTGGCGTTCATGAGGAAGTCGATGATCGGGCGGACCTTCTCGATGATGCTCTGAACGATTTCGATGGCCTGCATGGCCTGCTCGAAGATGTTCATCGCCTTCTTTATCCAGTCCCACGCCGTCATGACCAGCTGTGCGACCTTACGAATCGTATCGCCCACGGCGACCGCCGACGCCGCTCCAAAAGTGGCGAAGCTGGCGGCGATGTAGGGAACGATCCGCTCCAGGACCCACTGCACACCTTGCTTAATGAGGTCGAGGACGGTCTCGTACAACGACTTGGCTACCTTGGACATCAACTGAAGTAGATAGTTGAGCCCGGTGGCGACGAACCCCATATTGGACACCGCTTGGCTCGCCTCGTCGATCCGCGTCTTGGCGGCGCTGGCGGCCGCGCCTTCCCACTCCTGGATCGGATTAAGGCCCGACTCGGCGACGTACTGACCCACTTGACCACAGCCGTCGGCAACGGTCGACCACATGTCGGCAGAGGTCAGCATGCGCTCTTCGTTCCCGGTGACCATTTGCACCAGGTCTTCCAGTGGCTGAAAGGCCTCCATGAGAAAGTCGACGATCGTACCGGCCAGCCATTCCACGGGGTTGGCACCGATCTCGCTGACCACGTCGGTAAACTCGCTTGCCGAATCGGCGATGGTGGAGATGTTGTCGTTCATGTCCCCCACCAAGCCGGTTACGCTGTCCCAGTCGGTGAGGGTCTCCACATCGATGTCCTGGACATCGCTTACCATGTCACTGGCGGCGTTGTACCCGTCGACGGCGGGTTTCACTCCGTCAATGGTTTCGTAGGCGGCGTTACCCATGTTGTCGGTGTTCCACGCCTCGGATTCGAACGGGCCCGGGTCTTGCGTGGGTCGATCGTTTTTCCAATCCAAATTCGCATCTGACATATTTCGCCTACTTCACGTCGATGTGTTCGGTAATGCTGTTGATTTTCTTGGCAATGGCGTCATCGACCTCTTCGTATTTATCGGCGGCCTTCTCCACTCCCTCGGCAACGCCGTCGATGGCTTCTTTCGCGTCCGAAATGCTGCTGTGGAAGAAATCGGCGACCATGAAGTACGGCGGTGCCATAACCAGACCAGGCAAACCCCATATCCACCAATCAGGGTCGGCTTCCTTGGCGTATTCTGCCAATTCGTCGATTTCACCTTCAGTCCCTTTAAGTCCCGACGACGACTGGCGCAGTTGCTCGGGATCAACATTGAATGATGTCATTTTATAGCTCCGGTTTCCTCGCGTCGTGCCATCACGAGCGATACAGGCCATTGAATATCTGGATTACTTGTCTCCGGGGGAAAGACAACGCAGGTCGGGACCGAATTGAGATGTGATCCCGTCCATTTCACGAGTCTACCGAGAAGGTGCAACCGTATAATTACGATAATTCGGTCTTTCTGGGCACCAGAACTTCTCTGAACTGGTAGTTCATCGCTATTGTCGGTTAAACGATGTATCGTTTTGTCAAGAACACGACAATTAATGGCGGATTTTCTTAGCACCCCAAGCCATCGCGAAAACAGAACCGGAAACCACTAATCGGAGAGGCCTCGGGAAACAGAAGCTTCCGTTTCCTACGGTTCCACAACGGCATGCCGTTTCCCGAGCAAAACCTGACCGACACCTCGATTGGCCAGGCATCGCCGGATACCCGCAACTGAGATAACGTACACATGAGCGATCCTCGCTATACTTCACCGAGCGGCCCCGCGCGGACTCGACAACAGGCGATCAATCGATACGATGACCCAGCCGACCGAATCCAAGCGCTTCACGGTCGGTGATGTCGACGTCAAGAAGGAGTGTTGGTCTCGTCCCCATGTTCAACGGTGAATTCGGCGATCAAGTGGCTCAATTTCAGCAGGTGGCGGAACAGATTTCCGTCCCCGCGACGTCCCCGGACCATTCGGTCGAGGTCGTCGCCGGGCCCGGTGGATCCGTTCGCGAACTGAATATGAACCACCGTGCCTATCAAATGTCAGCCGCGGAACTCGGTGATCAATTGGTCAATCTCATCGATGAGGCCACGAACGCCGCAGATGCGCAGCTGCGCCAGAAAACGCAGGAATTCATGAACTCCAACCGGAACAACCTACACTGATTGGTTTAAGGAATCATATGGATAACTCCCCTGGAGGCCGCCGCAATCCAGAAGAAGTATTCGCACGGCTGGAAGAGCTGCAACAAAAGACCGAAGCCGACCTGCGCCGCATCCAAGACGTTGAAGCGGAAATGGGTAATACCGAAACCACTGCGGTTAGCGAAAACGGCATGGTCACCGTCACCTTGAACGCTCAAGGTCGGGTCCACAATATCGAGCTGAGAGACGATTCGATGCGGCTGAAAGGAAACCTGCCGCCCTTGATTCTCTCGACCATCCACGAAGCCCAGGCCACGTATTCGTTGAAGATGGCGGAAATGGCACAACAGGCCCTGCCTGGCATCGACGTCGTTGGGCAGGTGTCCCAATATATGGGCTCTGATATTCGGGACCGTGCCGGGGAGAACCTTCGCGATCACAACTGATTCGGCGAGAGCCTGATCGACGGCCGAAGCGAATGGCCGGTGTGGCACATACACGTTCGCTGTACCGCAGATATGCGCCCACACCTCGGATCGCCACGAGATTTGGAGTTTTATGAGCACGACAGACCGGGATATCTCGTCACTCCCCAAGGTGCCGCGCTACCAGCGAATGACGAAGCTATCCAACGATTCCGCAGTGGAGGTCACTCCGCAGCATCCGCATACGAGCGTGCCCGAGTCCGCCGACACAGATTTGCGGGTATTCACCTCCAATCGCGGAAAAGCGCGCTCGATGACCTTCGACATCGGAAGTCGTTTCCGCGTCCACTCTCCGATTCCGGTGATCGCGGTCAACGATCGTCCCGTCGCGGCCGGTTTCGGATCTGTCAACGTACCGGTGCCGGTGGGGACAAAGGCCGTCGTTTCAGTGCAGACGCAGGACTCCAAATCCAACTGTTGCAGTTCGTGGCCCATCGACGTGAAGGAAGACGACGACGTCCCAGAGCTTGAATACGCCGGGCGGTTCATCACCGGTTCAGGAGACCGGCGGCACTATGGATCGCTACACGGAGTCTTGGGAAAACGTGGAATCCCTTCGCCGGGCTGGAAGGGGCCGATGACAATGGCGCCGTCTATCCCGCTGGTGCTATCGCTGGTCATTATGGTGCTCTCGGTGCTTTTGATAATGCAGCTCTACGGCCAGGGGTACGTATCGGGCCAGGTGACGGGATTCGTAGCGGTCACTGTGCCTCTCGTCGTGCTCGGCGTCGGATTGACCGCCACCACGCAGAAACATCACGCGATCCGAGACCAATGGCGTGGTCCGCTCGAGGAAAAGATGCGGACCGGCACGACGCAGCCACCGGTTCTGTGGAACGAAGGTGCACCTGGAGCACGTGTCTGGAATGCGTCTACCTCTGCGCCGACATCGACGTATCCCCAACCGTCACGTGGGGCGGGAATCGTGGTGTTGCGGCAAGAACTGTCTACCGAGTCGATTCCGCATCCCAAGATTTTCCTCGCCAAGGAACCTCCGAATCAGACTCGCCGGTATGAACCGGCACCCCAGATCACGGTGTCGGGACGTGAACCGCTGTCCGCTTGGGGCCATTGGGTTCTCGAGGTACCGGCGGGCCACTGCACAGTCAGGGCCGACTTTGGGTTCGAATCCCAAGAAAAACGCGTGACCGTAACCGCCGGAGCCACCCGGACCTTGACCGTCAAGGCCCGAGTGGTGCGCCGTTTCAAGGGGTCCGGTCCTCATGCCGAGCATCTCGAGGACCAACGGACCGTGGAGTTCAGCGAGGGTCGGTTAAGCTCGTGTTGTCGCGAATCGCTTGCAGGTCCTTGGTGATTTTCCGGTCCGTTTCCTCGTAATTCTCGCGCACTCGCTCCATTTTTCCTGACGAGTCGTCGAGAGCGGTGGAAATGAAATCGACGTCGGCGGCATACGTCGAAGTGTTCTCGTTGTAGGTGTCGGAAAAGAACAACCCGCAAATACCCCAGGACATGTCTTCGGCGGTAATCGAATCGATCTTTTCGCGAATACTGGAGGCGTTGGACGACTGGGTCTTCAGCGCGTTGGACGCGGTGGTGAACTCCTCGAGGTCGGCGGCCAGGCCGACGTCCAAGCTTCCTCGGGTACTGCTCGCCTCGTCACCTCCGGAACTGAAACCGTGGTTGAACAGGTCGCGCACCGATCCGGCGACGGTTCCGGATATGATCGTCGCGATGGTGCCGTAGCCTTCCTTAGTGGTGAACACCTTTGTCAGCGCTTTCAACAAGGCACGGCCGATCGCTTGGGCGGCACTCACCAGGAATGCCGCGATGGAGCCGCCGAACGTAAACGTTGAGCTCGCCAACGCCGCGATCGCTTGATTGATCAGGTCGGTAATGACGTCAACGATGATTTGTTTGATGACCCCGTAGATGAGGTTGGCCATCGCCTGAGCCCAGGCCAGCACCTGCTGGATGCTGTCGGCACCTTTCGATAGACCCATGATCGTCTTACAGAGGTCCTCTATGTGTCCGGCGGATTTTTCCGCCGCCGAACCGCCCCAATTTTGCAGGGCGTTTTGACTCTCAGTAGCGACCTCATTGGACAGTTCCTCTAGTGCGACGCGGACCATTTCCCAATCGTCGATCTGCTGGCCCATTGCTCCAGCGTCCCCCGACACTTCCTTGAGCAAGTCGTCCAGTGGTTCAATGTAGGTGAGCAAGGCGCTGATGCCCAGCCCTACCAGCATGCCGGTTGGATTGAAGCTTCCGTCGTTCTGCTGCATGTTTCCATGCATGTTTTGAACATTCAGTCCGAAGTCGGCGACCCCCGCCATAGCCCCTATGACCCCACCGGCGACATCGGAGGCTCCCATGTCCCCGATACCTTCGAGGTTATTGATGCCGTGTTTGATGAACCCGCCCGCCAACGGGGTAAGAGTGAGAGCTTCGACGGCCGGATCACTGGTTGCCGCTTCGGGATGTTCGTACTGCGTGATATCCGAACCGTGGTTTTCAGCCCAGTCGGTCATCGTGCTCCTCCTTCGGGGGTGTCGTCCTAGCCAACCCTCACCCTAATTCCTTACGACAAGAACACCTCATCGACCTCACCCGATACCGATCCACGACATGTTCGAGTGAAACCCGCAGATCGCTGCTGTCACGCATGAGCCGTATTCGACAAGGACCAGCCTCGATACCCAATACAACATTCCACTTTGGATTCAGGTGCTACCAACGTCGGCAGAATCCAATACAAGCGGATCACCTGGGAAGCAGCGTTGCTCAGATTTCAGCACTGATACCCTCACCGAATGACTCTCGACTTTACCTGTGATACATGCGAACAAACACACAACCAGCCCGAATCCCTCATGTTCGATGCCCCGATCTATTGGCAGTCAGAATCACGCGACAGCCCGAACGGCTTTCTCGACATGGACTACTGTGTCCTCGACGGCACGCACTTTTTCGTCCTCGGCCTCATCGAGCTACCCATTGTCGGTAGTAACGACGTATTTTCCTGGGGAGCGTGGAGTTCACTCAGTGCAGATAACTTTCGAAAAGCCCAAAACCTCCACGATACCCCTGCCCGGACGGCTGAGCCGCCTTACTTCGGCTGGCTGTCCAACCGAATTCCCTTCTACGACATCGACACCCTCAATATGAAGGTCAACGTCCATTCAAGAGAACCGGGTCAGAAACCGTTCATCGAGGTTGAGCCGACAGACCATCCACTCGCCGTCGAACAACGAAACGGAATCACTCGCCAGCGTGTGCAGGAAATTTGGTCGACGTACCATCACGCAGCGGACGAACCGGAAGGTTAATCCACCCGTTACTTCCATAGCGAACACGGGCGCATTCAAGCTCCACACCAAACGACGAATCGTCGGCCTTCACTCGGATCGCAAGACCGGTAACACTGCCTGAATCGCCGATGAGCATAGCCATCGTATTTCCAGCCGCACATGTCCATCCAGCACACGGTGTGTAGATGCGGCGATGAGCTGCCTGTGCCTTTCACGATGCTCAGCCGCCCTACCACGAACCCTCAACCGGCGAGCTTCCAGCGCAGCGCAGAAGCGGTAGAGCTGAAGAGGAGATCAGGCGGTTCACAGTGCGTCGAATAGTGGGATTCTCAGGTTCCACGCGTGCTCTCGCACGCGGGGTTCTGAGAACACCGCTAGGCGACGTGCTGTGGATCGGCTGAGCGGTCACCCACCAACCAACCGTACTGTGCGGATACCTTGTCGTCGGTTACCATTACCGGGTGAAACTTACGCTTGGAATCGCTGGACTACCTAATGTCGGTAAAAGTACGCTATTCAATGCATTGACCAAAGCTGATATTTTGGCGGCGAATTACCCGTTCGCCACGATCGAGCCGAACGTGGGTGTCGTCCCGGTGCCGGATGACCGGCTCGGGGTATTGGCTGAGATGTTCGACGCTGAGAAGATCGTGCCCGCGACGGTGAGTTTTGTCGATATCGCCGGTTTGGTGCGCGGCGCCAGCGAGGGGGCCGGTAAGGGGAACCAGTTCCTGTCCAACATTCGCGAATCGAATGCGATTGTGCAGGTGGTCCGGGTTTTCGACGACGGTAACGTAACGCACGTGGACGGCGAGATCAACCCCGAAGACGACATCGAGACGATCAATACCGAGCTGATCCTGGCCGATCTGCAGACGATCGATAACGCTTTGCCGCGTCTGGAGAAAGAGGCGAAGACCAAGAAGGACAAGCAGCCCAAGGTCACGGCCGTCAAAGAGGCCCGAGAGATCCTGGACGGCGGCAAAACCCTGTACGCCGCCGGTTTTGAGTCCGAGCACATCGACGATCTGCACCTTCTGACGACCAAACCGTTCATTTACGTCTTCAACGTCGACGAGAATCAGGTCGCCGACGAGGCGTTGACCTCCAAGTTGCGCGATATGGTCGCCCCCGCACAGGCGGTGTTCCTGGACGCGAAGTTCGAGTCCGAACTGATCGACTTGGACGAGGAAGAGGCTCGCGAGCTCTTGACGTCGACCGGTCAGGAAGAGCCGGGTCTGGAGCGCCTCGCCTCGGTCGGTTTTGACACGCTCGGCCTGCAGACCTACCTCACCGCCGGCCCCAAGGAGGCTCGGGCCTGGACGATCCGTCAAGGCGACACCGCGCCACAAGCGGCCGGGGCGATTCACACGGACTTTGAACGCGGGTTCATCAAGGCCGAAATCGTCTCCTACGACGATTTGATCGCGGCCGGTTCCATGCAGGAGGCCAAGTCCGCCGGGAAAGTCCGCATGGAAGGCAAGGACTACGTTATGCGAGACGGCGACGTCGTTGAATTCAGGTTTAATGTGTAGGCGCGGAGCTGACGCGATTAGCAATCGATCGTTGCATCGAACTCGATTTTCGAACTCGCTACCGCACAACTAGATTCCGAGCCGTATGTCGATTTTGCAGGCGAGGTTTTGAAGAAATGATTCCCACTCGGCTTTATGGGCCTTGAGGGTCTCGATGGTTCTGGGGTTCGTGTCAGCGGGATGTGTGTCAGAGACCCGGCCACCGTCGGCTACCCTCGTTAGGGTAATGTGAGCGCCGCAATGACCAGTCACTTGGTGGAACATGCTGAATAATCGCGAACTCGCGTCCGTGATCCTGATTGCGGCGCTCATCCTGCTCTCGCTGGTCCTTCCCAAGTGGCGCAACGTTGTGCTGCCTTCGTTCAGAACTGTCGCGCGCTCCTTCTTTAAATGGGCGATCCTCCGGGTACTTGGACTATTCGTCGTGTGGGTTGCGCTGTGTGTTTGGCTCGCATGGCTCCTCGGCGCGTGGGAGCTGGACCTGCTTAAGAACACCATCATCATCCTGTTCGGTGTCGGCTTCCCGCTCCTCTTCAGCTCCATACGGGCAAAGTCCGGCGTTGACATCATCGGTCACATCCGCCGCAAAACTCTTGCGCTGTCCACGCTCGTCTTGTTCTACCTGAATATGGAATCACTGCCGCTGTGGGGCGAGTTGCTCTCGCAACCGGTAGTTGTTCTCTTGTCGGTGATGACGGCATTCGCTCAGCGCGACGAGAAAGGGCGGCGAGTAGTCGGGTGCTTCTCGATACCGCTCCTGCTGATCGGACTGGGCCTGATTGCATGGACCACGGTTCAGACCGTCACCAACTGGGATGAGCTTGACTGGCTAGAACTATTGGCTCAATTGGCAATCTCGGTGTGGCTCCCGTTCGCGATGTTCCCCTACCTCTACGTAGTGGCGTTCTATGTCGCTACGGAGACGATTTTGAAACGGTTCCTCTGGACGAACAAAGAGATGCCACTTCGTGCACGCTCGGGGGTGCTCGTGGGGCTGCACGGGTCTGTGCGCTGGGCGAAGGAACTAACAGGCCGGTACAACCACGTGGCGCGGGCAAGATCTTTCAGTGGAGCGCTGTCAGAGATGCGCGACTTCCGCAACGACGTGACCCGACGCGAGACAAGCGAAGCTGACCGGCTTGCCGACCTGGAGGGCTTCTCAGGCCAGGCCGGGGTGGACGCAACCGGAGCGCAACTTGACCGGAGAGAGTTCGACGGCACCAAACGTGCCCTACAATTCATTCACACCGCCCAAGCCCTCCGCTACGAACGGCGGGGAGAGACGTTCTGGGATGATCTCACCGACATGGTGGTCAACCCCGTGTCGAAATGGGGCCTGCCAACTCGGCACGGAATCGTCGTTCAGACAACGAGCGACAAAAAGAAGTGGCGGGCCTGGCGTCGCTTGCCATCCGGCTGGGTGCTCGGGATCGGAGCAGCCGGGCGCTTTGGAGAGTACCGCTATGCGGGTGCCGAACCACCCACGACATGGCCAGGGGCGTCCGAAGATTGGATCGACTCTGCCACCGCGCTCGGTCCCGTCGATTGGGATCGTAACGACGGGTCCAGGTTGTGATAAGGTACATATCCTCGACGCCACTGTCACGCATAAAGGAATGATCATCACATCTTATGAGTCGACCTCGCCTAGCTCTCGTCGTAAGGTCGGTTTGCGCCGGAACGCGGTCGAGCTCCAATTTAACGTCTACCCAATGGAGCTGCCGTCTGGACACCACCCCTGCGCTCTGAATCCTCACCGCGGCACCGATTGAAAAGGTCGTGGCGCCCTGTGGGCAACACCTCGGGTCGTTCACTTCACCTGCCGATCTGTTCCGCGATCAGGTCGGTGACGTTGCGGGGCGGCCGTCCGAGGAGTCGGGTGAGCGTGGAACCGGAGTGCGCGAAGTGTCCGCTCCGTATGGCCTGGAACATCGATAGAGCGAAGCGCGCTGCCTGTTCCGGTACGCCTGTCGCGACCTCCTCCGCGACCCACGTTTCGTCTTCGACGGTGCTGCGCTCAATGTGGTGGCCGGAGAGGTTGGAGGCCGCCAAGGCGAAGTCGGCGAGGGTGACCGGTGAGGCCGGGATCAGATCGACGGGACCGTCGAACGCGACGTCGCCGGTGAGGACCGCAGCAGCGGCTTCGGCCGCGTCGCGACGGTCCACCCAGGGGAACGGCCCATCGGCGGGCTTCGCGATCGTTCCCGTGCTCTGCCACGGACCGAGCAGCTGCCCCAAGTCTCCGTAGAAGCCGTTGCGAAGGGCGGTCCATGGGACGCCGGAGGAGGCGAGGTGCTCTTCCGTGGCGGCGTGGATCGTCAACGGCGGGTACGGGGTGTCGAAACCGGCTCCAAAGGTGCTGGTGTAGAGGATCCTTTCTGCCCCTGCGGCGACGGCGGCGTCGATCGCTCTTCTATGCTGGGCGACGACGTCGGCCCCGATGTCGCTGGATGAGATCAGGAGCACCTGTTTTGCGCCGGCAAAGGAGTGGCGCAGGGCGGCGGGGTCGTCGTAGCTTCCTCGTCGCACGCGAACACCGCGACGTGCGAGGTGGTCCGCGCGGGACGGGTCGCGGACGCTGACTCCGATCTGTGCTGCGGGGATTCGCTGCAGGAGATGCTCGACGGTGTGCCCGTTGAGGACCCCGGTCGCTCCGGTCACGATGATCATGGTGGTTTCCTTCCGTATAGGGCGATCGCGATCTGCGCCGCGCCCGATCCTTAAATTGACTCACCTAGTCAATTTTCTGTCGTCTATCATGGTACATGAACTTGACCAGAGTGGTTAAGTTACGTTTGTTGGGAGGTGGATCATGACCGATACAGACACGCCGTCGATACTGAGAGCCGATGCACGCCGCAATATCGACCGCATCCGTACGGCGGCAGTGACGGTGTTCGGTGAACGCGGCCTTTCCGCACCGCTAGAAGATGTGGCTGCGGCCGCGCGCGTGAGCAAGGCGACCATCTTCAACAGATTCGGGGGTCGTATCGGCCTGATCGACGCGGTTATCGACGAGCTCGCCGCGAAGGAATTGATGGACGTCATCGAACGAATGCGGGCCGTCCCTGATGTCGGTACGCGGATTCGCGCCTACGTGGGGGCGTTGCGGGACCTCCAGTACCGGCTGTCGGCAGTCAACGGGGTCCTGCTACAGCAGTTTCCCGACTCTGAGGCCCTCATGGATCTGTGCCACACGGGAGAAGCCTTCCACAGTGAACTAGTCGCGGAGGGGCATGCCGCCGGAGTCCTCGCCGACGGGTTCACAGCGCGTGATTTCCAGGCACTTGCCACCGATAACGCCCTCGCGCTTGAACATGGCGGCCGGCCGTCCCGGGCCGACTACGACCGCCGAACCGTATTCGTTCTCGACGGGATCTGTCGATCGGCATAGGTCGACCTGATCCCGATGTCGACCAGAGGATGATCCACTACGAAACGTCGTGGTGGAGTTCCGCGCCAACGTATGACCTGGGATTGGCTCGACCTTCTGACCACCCGTCGCAGCGTCAGCCGCGAGTGGCGGGATGAGCTCGACTATCGTGCTGGAAATGGAGATCGCTTGCGGGTCAACAATGAATCGACGAGACGTTGGTCCGTGCTGGAACACCGTCGAGTTCACATTCAATGTACAATCGCCTTCCAGTACAAAGCCACATCAGACGGGACAGGGTAGCGACATGAAGCGCGTTTCAATCGTGGGATGCTCGGGTTCGGGCAAGTCGACAGTGGCGCGACGCCTGTCGGATGTCCTCAACGCGCCTCACATTGAACTCGACGCGCTGCACTGGGGGCCTGACTGGTCCGCGGCCTCGCCGGAGGAGTTGAGCGACCAAGTCCGCCGGGCGACGAACGCTGACGCTTGGATCGTTGACGGCAACTACCAAAGCAAGATCGGCACTCTCGTGTGGCAACGAGCGGATACGGTCGTGTGGGTCAATCCTCCACGGTGGCGAGTGATGTGGCGCTGTCTCAGTCGTACGGTGCGCCGGGTCGCGACCGGACAGGAACTGTGGAACGGCAATCGCGAGAGTTGGGACGGCCTCAAGATCTGGCGCGGAGAACAATCGTTCCTGGGGTGGGTTTGGGCGTCATACGCGCGAAATCAGGAACGGTATGAAGCGGCCATGACCGATCCGCAGAACGCGGGCCTTACCTTCCATCGGCTGCGAACACCCAAGGACGTGGATCGCTTCGTAACTTCACTCGCGAAAGGCTACGTCTGACAGAGAGTGCTGCACACGTCGTATGAGGTCGAGAAGCACCGCTTTCACCAACTTCCCTGGATTCGTTGACGAGACACCGTCGATGGGAGAGGCTGAGGAGGTGACGATCTTGGATTTCGATCAAGTCTCCTTGGCGGTCGACGAGTTCGGCGACCGGAGCGCCCCACCGGTATTGCTTATCGCCGGTGCTACGCAGTCGCAGGACTGGTGGGCTACGGATTTCTGCGAGACGCTCGCAGCAGAAGGCCTGTACGTCATCAGGTATGACCAGCGAGATACGGGACAGTCAACGACAAGCCCACCGGACCGCCCGAACTATACGGGCGTTGACTTGGCGACCGACCCAGTACGGATCCTCGATGCGCTCAATATTGACGCGGCCCACCTTGTCGGCCTGTCAATGGGCGGAGGAATCGCGCAGTACCTCGGCGTCCACGCGGAACACCGGGTACGGACCCTCACGCTGATCGAGACGTCGCCGGCCGGAGGAGAAACCGGAGACCTACCTCCACCGGACGCAACCCTTGCCGCAGCGGAGAACGCCGTCCCAGAGATGAAAGACTGGACCGACACCGGGGCCGTCATCGACTACCGTGTGGAGGCCGAACGTCCGTATACAGGCTCGCTCGGTTTTGACGACGAACGTTTCCGCGCGATCGCCACCGTGGAGGTCGACCGCAGTCGAAACATGGAATCGGCACTGACGAACCACTTCCTCATGGCCGCCGACCTTGAGATCAATCCGTCCTCGATCACCGTACCGACGCTCGTCATCCACAGCGCCACAGACCCGCTGTTTCCTCTACCCCACGGCGCGGCTCTCGCCCAAATGATTCCGAACGCCGCTCTCCTGCGTAGCGACGGAATGGGGCACGAGGTGCCACCGCCACAGCTGTGGGACATCATCATGCCCGCGATCGTCGACCATGTTCGTGGGCACGCCGCGTCGGGAACCCGAGGCAACAATGACGCATCATGATCCTGCGGCGCGCGACGCGTCCAGCTGGCTCGCGGACACCCGAACGTCATACGACACCGACGCCGTCGGTTACGCCGAAAAAGTCCAAGGGATCCTTGAGACGTTTCCGCACCTGCGAGCGCAACTCGACGTATTCGCCGAACTTATTCGGTGTGCCGGCGGTGGACCGGTGGCCGACGTCGGTTGTGGTACCGGCTACGCCACGCGTTATCTTCATGATTCGGGTATCGAGGCGTTCGGAATCGACCTCTCTCCCAAGCTGGTTGCGATCGCACAGCGAGACCACCCGGACCTGCGGTTCGAAGTGGGGTCGATGACGAATCTCGACATGGATGCTCACTCCGCTGCCGGTATCGTCGCGTTCTGGTCGACGATCCACATTCCCGACTACGCCATGTCGGGGGTGATCGCCGAGCTTCATCGCGTCCTGCGACCTGAGGGCCTTGTCCTGGTCGGATTCCATGTCGGCGACGGGATCGAACACGCCGCTACCGGATACACGAAGCAGCCGATCAACATCGACACTCACCTCCGACAGCCGAGTACGATGTCGAACCGGCTGCACGACGCTGGCTTCCGCATCGAGTCCACGTCGGTCTTCCGACCCGACGACGTTGTCCCGGGCGCGATCATCGTCGCCCGAAAGCGCGGGTAAACTCACCCTCCAATCCTGATGCAATGTTTGACCGCCGCAATGGTCGACTATGCGACGACACGACAACGCATCTGACCCACCCACAATGGTGGGGCCGAATAGACCACGGCCCAGGCGTTGGTCCGCGCTCTTCCAACGAGCGAACCAATTCACACGACATCGACCTATCGGCATCTCGCGACACATGAGACACTAAAAACCTCGGAGCCGCCCAATGGCGGGCGTTATGGGCAGGGCATTGTTGTTACACCACAGTCGATTCCTCGCACCCCTGCGCATAGATATCCCCATTCACCGCCCCTCCCTGCCTAACGTTTCCTCTCATTCCGACACGTCACAGTGCACCCCCGTCTGACGACAAAGGAGAGACACAATGAGACCTATAGCTAAACGTCTGGTCGGCGTGGGGGCCACGGTGGCCCTGATAGCCGGGATTGGCGGCGTGGCCCTGACATCCGCACATGCGGAAACGGGCGGTCCGGAAGGATTCGCCGCTCAGAACGGCGGAACCACCGGTGGAGCGGACGGCCAGACCGTGAGCGCCAGCACGGGCACCGAGATCCACGCCGCACTGTGCGACCGCGCCAGCAGCGATACTCCAATCGTGATCGAAGTGGAAGGCACCATCAACCACGGCAACACCAGCAAGGTGTCCGGGGACAGCTGCAACACCGCCGACGACAAAATCGAGTTGAAGGAAATCAGCAATGTCACGCTCGTCGGAGTCGGCGACGGTGCTCTCTTCGACGAGTTGGGGATTCATCTTCGAGACTCCAGCAACATCATCATTCAGAACGTCCACGTTCGGAACGTCAAGAAGTCAGGTTCCCCCACCTCCAACGGTGGCGATGCCATTGGGATGGAGAGCAACGTCCGC
Organism: Haloglycomyces albus DSM 45210; assembly: GCF_000527155.1. Lineage (NCBI taxonomy): Bacteria > Bacillati > Actinomycetota > Actinomycetes > Glycomycetales > Glycomycetaceae > Haloglycomyces > Haloglycomyces albus. Next base: position 270,036 of record NZ_AZUQ01000001.1, read on the forward strand.
AACGTGTGGGTCGACCATGCCACTCTCGAGGCCTCAGGCGGCGAGTCGGCCGGCTACGACGGCCTGTTTGATCTAAAGAACAACACTCAGTACGTGACGCTCTCCTACAGTATCCTGCGTAACTCGGGTCGCGGCGGCCTGATTGGCTCCAGTAACAGCGATACCACCAACGGTTTCACGACGTTCCACCACAACCGGTACGAGAACATCGACTCCCGCACTCCCCTGCTGCGTGCCGGTACGGCGCACTCGTACAACAACCACTACGTGGGCTTGACGAAATCCGGCATCAATTCGCGCGTTGATGCAGAGATCCAGGTGGACCACAACTACTTCCAGGATTCAAGGGACGTCCTGGGCACTTTCTACACCGACCACCTCGGGTACTGGGAGGTCAATGACAATATCTACGACAACGTCACGTGGTCCAGCGACGATAGTGACAACCACCCGGCCGGCCCGAACCCGACGTCGACCACCTCGGTGGACATCCCCTACGAATTCGAGCTCGACGAGGCGAACTGCGTGCCTGACATCGTCGCCGGGACTGCGGGTGCCAACACCGGGCTACAGGTATCAAACGGGTCCTGCGCGCCACAGGACTCGAGCCCCGAACCGACGACTGACCCGACGGTCCCTCCGAATGGTGACAATCTCAGCATCGGGGCGGGCTCCGACGGATCCACCAAGGCCAGCGGGACCAGTTTCCGCAATGTTCGCGACGGCGACATGGACACCTACTGGTCACCAACCAGCTCAACCGGGCGCATCTCCATCAAATGGGATACAGACACGACCGTCACCACAATCAACATCCGCGAAACTCCGAATACCGAAGGCACCATCGAATCGTGGCAGGTAGTCAATCACGACAATGGCGACATCCTAGCCGTCGGAACCGGAGCGGGGCCCATCAACGTCCCCGCGACTACACTAACCAAAATCAACTTCGTCATCACAACCTCAAATGGAACACCTCAAATCGCAGAATTCGAAACCTTCTCCGAATAGTAAGGTCGGTCTCCATCGACGACTGTCCGCAGCGCATCCATGACGGTGCGCTGCTACGCGTCCAAGGCCGAACCAGCACCTACACAGGTGTAGATACGTGTGAGGGGGCCGCCAGCGACAGGTGATTCGTGGCGACCCCTCACGCGTATATGAATGCTTACGTCGGGGGCTCGTCGAGAGATGCACACGCGTTCGTGCTCCGGCGTCGAGCGTTTTGAACGGAAGGGGAATTCCTCGTTCCATCGCGGCACGCGATCAGACGTACCGTTCCCGCCGTTAACCGCTCGCGCCGGTTCGCGCCGCTCGCTTTTTACCGTTCAATTGAACCTTCAACCGTGCCCACCAATGCGGGCGTGGCTGACGGGCGCGGGCGATTTCATCGCCCACAACGGCGATGTAGGCGCTTTCGATGCGTCCGGCGAAGGTGATGAGGCTGTCGCCGTCGGGCTGGTCGGCGCAGAGGGAGACGTGGGTCAGACCGTTGCGGCGGTCGAGAGTGGGGTTGAGGCCGAAGGTGTCGGCTACGATACGGATCTGTTCCACCAACTGGGCATGTTGGGAGTCGTCCAATTCGAGGGCTCGCGTTATATGTCCGTCATGGTGTTCCCAATTCGGCATGTCTTGTAGTCCTTCGAGAACCACTGTGTCGCCTCCCTGCGTTGATTCCATGCGTCCCTCATAATGTGCGGTGGTTGGGCAATCAGCCACCGGGTCGGTTTCTGAAATCGTTCCAGCGCAGAATAGGTCACGCCGCACTTGAATATTCCAGTCCCATTCCGGTTTCAACGTCCTATGGCCGCGGACGATTGACGGGCTCACGATAAAGACAGCGAATACGAGTTACGGTCACGTATTGTAATCGTTGCGTTTCCGTCGCCGTTTCTTTATCTTTCAGTCTCGATTCTGTCGCGTTCTTGACTCAATGTCTAGGGGGGCATTTCCGACAAACTCCCCGTTTCCCCTCAGTAGGGCCGATTCATTCACCATTCATCTCCCATCTACCGAGATTCCTGACTAGAAGAATGATCTTCACTCATACGAAAGTATGAGTACTACGTCACTCCCCCATCGACCGTTCGTCTCCCGTTCGTCGACCGGCCATCGCCTATCGCTCCCACTCACCGACACTCCCCGGCGAGGTCATTCCACTCAAGGGCATGACGGCGTACGTTTCATCTACGCCCCTGTTCGACGGATCACGTATCGACAAGGGGACACATAGCAATGGTCTTGGTGCCCATCCAAAGGAGGAATCGTGTCCACTCCAGTCACAGACCACAACCATTCCGATCTCGAGGATTCCGACCCCTACGTTCGCCTCCACAGCACGGCCGAATTCACCGATCTGAAGCGACGGCTGTACAGGTTCGTCGTACCCGCGACCGTGGCCTTCCTAGCGTGGTACTTCCTCTACGTCATCCTGTCGGCCTACGCACGTGGCTTCATGTCAACGGTCGTCGTGGGCCACATCAATATCGCGTTCCTGTTCGGCCTGGCACAGTTCATCTCCACCTTCGTTATCGCCTGGGCTTATTCGCGTTACTGCGCCAAGAACTTCGACCCCCAAAGCGCACACCTGCGTCGTCAGATCGTCAACGAGGAGTAGTCATGACCGAGCTTGCCCAAGAATCGACCGGACGCGGCCTGACGGTCGTCCTATTCCTACTTATGGTCTCGGCGACTCTGGTCATTACCGTATGGGCCGGACGCCAAACCAAGACCGCCACCGACTTCCACTCCGGCGGTCGCCAATTCAAACCGTGGCAGAACGGGATGGCCATCGGCTCGGATTACATGTCCGCCGCCTCCTTCCTCGGCATCGCCGGGACCATCGCGCTGTTCGGATACGACGGGTTCCTCTACTCCATCGGATTCCTGGTGGCTTGGCTGATCGCGTTGCTGGCCGTGGCCGAGCTGCTGCGCAATTCCGGTCGCTTCACCATGGCCGACGTCGTCTCCTACCGCATGCGGCAACGTCCCGTCCGCACCGCCGCAGCGGTCTCGACTCTCGGTGTCAGCGTGTTCTACCTACTCGCACAGATGGTGGGCGCGGGAGCTCTCATCGCGCTCCTATTGGGGTTGCGTGACGACCAGACCTTCCTGGGCATGGACGGCGACACCGCCGCCAATGTCGCCATCGTGGTCGTCGGACTGCTCATGGTGGTGTACGTGACGTTCGGAGGCATGAAGGGAACCACGTGGGTGCAGATCGTCAAGGCCGGTGTCTTGATGGGCGGCGCGATCCTGCTGGCCCTCCTGGTGATGGTCCACTACGGTTTCAACTTCAACAACCTGCTCGGGGACGCCTCAGCGGCCTCCGGACACGGTTCGGCGTTCCTGGAACCGGGACTGCGTTACGGAACCGAAGTCGCCGGTGACGCCGTCCAGACGATGTGGAACAAACTCGATCTGCTGTCACTCGGTCTGGCTCTGGTTCTCGGTACCGCAGGGCTGCCGCACATCCTCATCCGCTTCTACACCGTGCCGGACGCCAAGGCGGCACGTAAATCGGTGAACTGGGGTATCGGGATCATCGGTTCCTTCTACCTGATCACCTTGATCCTCGGTTTCGGAGCGGCCGCCATCGTGGGAAGCGAGGCCATCCGCGCGGAGAACTCCGCCGGTAACACCGCGGCTCCGCAATTGGCCGAAGCGGTCGGCACCGACATGATGGGCGGTACGTTCGGAGCGATACTGCTGGCCATCATCGCAGCGGCGGCTTTCGCCGCCATCCTGTCGACGGTGGCGGGATTGACCATCGCGTCGTCGTCCTCGCTGGCGCACGACTTCTACAACAGCGTGCTCAAGCGCGGACAGGCCACCGAAGGCCAAGAAGTCCGCTTCGCCCGTGTCGCGGCGTTCGGCGTCGGAGCCGTCGCCATCGTTCTGGCGATCTTCGCTCAAAACCTGAACGTCGCATTCCTGGTGGCCTTGGCATTCGCCATCGCGGCATCGGCCAATCTGCCGACCTTGCTGTTGTCTATCTTCTGGAAACGCTTCAACACCTCGGGAGCGACGTGGGGCATCTACGGCGGGCTGCTGTCGGCTGTCGTCCTGGTGTTCTTCTCCTCCACCGTGTCGGGAACGCCAAGCTCGCTCTTCGGCGACGGGGTCGACTTTGCCTGGTTCCCCATCACCAACCCCGCCTTGTTCTCCGTACCGGCCGGATTCCTCTTCGCGGTACTCGGAACATTGATGTCCAAGGAATCGGACCCCGACCGTTTCGCGGTATTGCAGGTACGGGCGTTCACCGGGGCCGGGGCCGCCGGAACGGAGAAGGAATAGCCTCGATTGGACCGAACCCCGTTGAGCGCTCACAATTCGAGTCCAATGACTCGTAACGGGGTTCCGACGTTTCCGGTCGCCACGGACCTTCCACCTTGGCGACCGGAAACCTTCGGATTGACGGCATAGACATGATTTGCCGGTTTCCCCATAATGAAGTCATGAGCGACACCGAAACCGGCGACCCCACCTACGAAACCCTTCCACCACACCAGAAATCCCACCAGCGCGAATTGCATGCACGACTCCGTCGACGTCGTGACACCGCTATCGCCGCCGTCACCGGAATCGTTCTCACAGTCTCCGGAACGCTTTTCGCAGCCTATGCTGACACAGACTCTGATGACTCCCTCGACACAGGAGAGGAACCCATCGACCTCACTGCAGATTTCGCCGAATTCGACCCGCAGGAAGTAGGAGGCGAATGGCACGCGGTCGAGGTTGCCGACGCATCGCTCTGGATGCCACTCGTATCAGGACGAAACTGGCGCTCCCAACCGTCAAACGGCTCCGATATATTGACCTACTCCGGCAAGGGCGGCACGAACATGATTGATGCATCTACAACGTCCGGATCGATCTTTTGCGAAGACGACGCAATTAAACAACCCTACGACCCAATGGACTTTGAACAATGGTGGGATCACACCGCACTATCAATCGATGCGACCCTCGATTACCTGGACGGAACCATACTCTCCGAACCCGAAGCGAACGCATACACCATCGATGGGTTTGACGCTGTCACCTACGAGTACACTGTGGAATGGCAGAAATCCACCGACCGAGAAAAGCTGCGTGAAGGGCCCGAAGCGGCATTGATCGACTTTGAACACTTCAGTTATTACGGAGAGCTCTATATCGACCTCGGATCGGATGACATCGTCACATGTTCCTATACCGTCGTCACTCCCGAACAAGACCCGCCGGTATTCGAGTTTCTTCAGTCGACCTTGCGCCACATCCGTGTCACGACAGACGGTTAAATCTCTACCTCATGACACGTGAGGAATCTTCATGAATCCGCCCCTGGGGCGGTGGGCGGAATCAAATCGTCGCAGCCGGAGCAACGCAAGCGGTCGTTCGTTCCGCGCATTGGTCAAATATACGACACTCAAATATTGGTGATGCTGTCAAGCTCAGCTAATCAAGCTCGCAATTTCCTACAATTGCACCTCTTCCAGGGATTCCAATCGGCGCCATCACCTCTCCATTGTTAAAGTCTTCGCCGTATCGCAGACCGCCATATTGGTAACGAAACGATAAACTATTGGCATGGATCGAATTTCAGCCAACCACCCCACCGCATCCCATAGCAGCGAACAGAAAGCCGCTCTGAACGCTAGAGATCCCAAGGGTCGCCGTCGCCTGTTCGGCGAACCTTTGAGTTTCACCGCATGCCACGAAGGCGAATCCACAATCGTACCGGAACACGTCGCTGCAGCCTGGTGCGCACTCTGAGCACAACACCAACGGCTATACAGTCGCAGAACCGAACTGTCCACCGACTTGAATGAAATAGAACGGCAATGAATACTTCACTCTCCCCCCACCAGCAACGTACAGTCCACATCATCGCCTCAGACGGCCGCACCCGACACAGCCTCACCGGGTTCATCATTGCCCCCGGCTTGGTTTTGACATGCGCGCATGACATCGTCGACGCAGTCGACCTCACAGTCCGAACCGGCAACAACCGGCAACAACCGCTCCCGGCTCACCTATCGTGGACGCCCGCCGAGTCAGACGAGTTGGACGTAGCAGTTCTGGAGGTACCTGACTTGGAGGAACCCGTACAGACCCACCTGGCTTGGGGTTCGATACAGGGATTCACGACCGAACTCAACGCAACGGGGTTCGGTTACCCCACAACCAATCGCGACCCCGACGACCTCACCGCCACGGGTTTTCACCTCACCCACTTGAACGGAACGATCCTGCCCGGGGAAGGTGTAGAACGCAATCGCCTGGTTTTCCGCTTCGCCCCCGGCCAAGTCGATGACGACCGAACGTGGCGAGGCGTTTCCGGTATGTCGCTGTTCAACGACAACGGCCGCCTACTTGGTCTCGTGTCACAAAAAAGATCAGGGTGGCGCAATCGCTGGGATCTCGTCTCCGCCTCCTCCATCAGCGCGGCACTCCAGAACGACTCAACAATCTCACCACAAGTCTTGCAAGCAATCCCGACCCGCGCAGTCGAACCGCCCGACCAACTGATCGAACCGGCCTATATTACCCAGTGGGGCCGGATGAACGACATCAGACGGTTGAAGGCACGATTCGGCCAAGTCGATTTTGTAGGCGAAGCGCACCACTCGCACCTAGAACGCCTCCTGGAATGGTGCCGCAGTGACGAGGACCAATGCTCAGTCACCGTCATCACAGGTCACGCTGGTTCAGGTAAAACCCGCCTGGCCGCCGAACTGTGCTCCACTCTTCTACAGGACACTGGTACCCCGTGGCAAGCCGGCTTTGCCCGAACAGCCCCCAATCTCCCTTGGAACAACTTCCTACCCGACCGCCCGACCCTATTGGTATTCGACTACAGCGAACGGCACATCGTTCGCGACTACATTTCCCACTGGATCACCCACCTCGACCAGGAAGGAAATGCCTGCCCCAAAATTCGCATCGTACTGATCAACCGCAATACTGGACCGTGGCTGACTCGAATCGACGATCAAACCGACGGGCTTCTCAGCGAACTGAAACGCAGCGGCCTGAAACTCGACCTCCACATCCACATCGATGATTCAAACTTTGGCCCCATACAACGCTCCAGGCACGCCGAAACAGCCTACCTATCATTTCGCAATGAGCCCTATGCGAACTCAGACGACCTGGAACTTCTCCTTGAATTCGTATCGAAGGCCGACATCGACTCGCCACTTATGATTCACATTGCGGCCCTCTTGGTCGCCAGCGGCGAACCCCTCCCCGGCCATCCCGAGAACAATAATCCACAAGGAGACTCACCGGTCCAGAACCAACTGTTGGAACATCTCCTCAACCGCGAACGCCGTCTGCGGTGGAACGAATACGCGGCACTGTCCCTCACCGATCAACCTCCGGCCGAAAGCGACGACACTCTACACGCGATTTGCATCGCCAACTTCACCACCCCTACGTGCCAGGAATTGGAGGACCTTCTGACCGCCTCGCCACTGTGGTCCGATGACGGGACAACTGCGGCCGACCGCCGTGAAGCGGCCAAGGCGATCCATGATCTATATCCGGGCCCCGATCGTATTGACGATGACGGTCAGAGTGTCCCTACGATCGCGGCCTTGGAACCGGATCTGATTTCGGAATACCTCGTGACCAAGATCGGTAAATCCGACCTCGATGAGATTTCCACCCGCCTTCACGACCATAACCTCCTTGCCCAGCACCACGATCGAATGCTCCATCTGACCGCCCTGATATCCGATCATTACCCCGACACCAGCAAGGCCCTTGACAACGTCGTCGAACGATTTCTACTCCAACCGACAGAGGACGACGAATCACTTGACGCTTCGGCGCCACAGATTCTCGCGACTCAATTGGAAAAGTTGGTTCACATCGCCGTATCCCGAGCTACACATTCGGAGGACCGAGCCACCTCTAATCTAATAGCACTTTCCCTTCGTCGATACGACAACGTCCCGGAGGTATTGGACGCCGCCGCGCGACTCGACGCCGATATCTGGCCATCACATTCACCGAACCGGCAAGTTACCGAGCTAAGCGTCTTGATCCAAACCCTAAAGCTGCGCCGTAGAACCCCGCTTGGCTTCACGCCGAGAACCGTAGGCCAAATCAGGGAGGCGGCCCCGCCGCTCCATCGCATGAAACGTTCGGAAATGGCAAAAACTCTCATGGAATGTACCAATGCATTTTTCACATGGACTTCGGAAACAGCCTTGACCTACCACAACCTGGGAATCGGCCTTTCTGAATTGAGACGATACAGTGATGCACTTATCTATTTCGAATACGCTTTGGTCATAATTGAAAGACTGACCGAGTCCAGCTCTGTTGACCACCATCCCAACCTTGCCGCGATTCTGGGAAGTATAGGGTCGAGCCTGCACGATCTGGAGCGGGATGACGAAGCTCTCGAATACTTGCTACAGGCTGTAAAGATGTCTCGGAACTTGGATATGTCCTCTTCGGACGTGCTCATCACTTTGGCAATGAATCTAAGGAATCTTGGACTCGTGCTTTGCTACATGAAGCGCAGTGACGAAGCGCTGCCTTATCTTGAAGAATCAGTGCAGATTCGTGAAGGACTGGTGTACAACATCGCACCACACTATCCGGACCGCGACCAGCATTTGGATAAACTCATTACCAGCTTGAGCACCTTGGGAACAGCACTTTCCGATCTAGGGCGGCATGGCGAAGCCCTTGCACATCAACAACGAGCACTGGAGCTGAGTGATTGGCTGGAACGGAGTAGCCCCACATACTCCCCTGAACGAGCTCACCTACTTATTGATATTGGCAATACCGTATATACAATGGGACGGTATGAAGAGGCATTGTCGTATTACCGACAGGCAGAACAAGTGAGTTCTAATGTAGCTCAAAACGACTTTGCTTTTATACCGCTTCAGGCCAAAAGCCTGAACAATATCGCTGCGGCCCTGGGAGAACTAGAACGAGGAGACGAAGCGATTAATCACCTCAAACGAACTCTTCAACTCTACAAAGGTGTATCGAAGATAATCCCATTCTATCAAGTCGAGACCGCAAAGAGCCTGCACAATATGGGAATTGAATTCAAAATGCAAGATGACCGTAGGAAGGCGGTTCCATACCTGAAACGAGCGGTCAAGATTCGTGAGAAATTGGCGCAAAGTAATCCAATTTATCTTCGAGAGCTGTCATACAGTCTGTATTTGCTGTCGGACGTACTTACCGAGCTACGAAAACCAATTCAAGCGTGGCGCTACCAAAAACGACTTCATGAAATATGCGTACGCATCGTTAGACATGATTCAGATCGATAGAATCGTCGGTCCTTGGACTACCCTGAACTCCGGTAGAATGGAGACCACTTGCTTCCCGGCTACTTTCCATGGCATTCCGATATTCTAAGCCCTGACCTACCGTGCAAATTGACTGGCGCGGAGACATCACAGTAAAGAGAACACCTGCCGGTCAAGATAGACGGCGACCTCCACCCACATCTCCGTCTCGCCGAGACCGAAATGTTCCTCAGCCGCATCGTCTACACTGACGTCGTCCACAATGACAGCCTCATAAAAGCCCCGGAAAGAATCATCGAACACCTCTTTGAGGTAATAAACCGCCAGTTGCGACACACCCCGAACCCCGTCGTTCGCCCCTGGCGCGTGGTTTAGTTCGAATTCCACTCCCTCGGTGATGTCGTTTCCGTCGACGTATCGTCGGGTGATTTGTGGTTCGTGGAGGAACCTAGAACCGTGGATGACGTTTTCTGCGAGCCCTTCGTATAGCCATGTCCTGTTGCTGGGGATGAAGTCTGGCCAATCGTTTAGGTCGAAGTGTTTTCCCTTCAGGAAGGTAGCGTGGGTCATCTGGTGACTGAGGATGCGTATCATTTCACTGGCGTCGGTGATGGCTTCGACGTTGACGACGACGGACCAGATATCAGTACGACCTCCGTCACCGCTGGGGCGCTCTGCGTAGGAGGGGACGATGAACGCCTTTTCGTCTTCGGTGGTTTTCCATCCGCCCGTATACCAGGAGTTAAAGGTGTTCGTGTCGGCGAGGTAGATCATTTTTGCCGGCCCGGTGTTTTGGAACGCGTGCTGGCGTATCCGTTCAACTGTGTCATCGACGACGCCGCTGTATTCGGACGGTTCGAATTGGGATTCTCGGTCGGCTGCGACCATGGCGCCGTGTTGGAATGCGACGTTGAGATTCGATTCTTCCCAGGGAGTTGGGCGTAGGGGCGATTCTTCGGTCTGCTCGGCGTTGTCGAAGGTCGTGAGAGCAATGTCTTTGTCACTGATGACCCATTCGGTGTCGAATTCGGCTTGCGTTTTCGGGCACGGTCGTGATCCGATGCAGATTTCGACGTGCAGTGTTCCTTTGTATCGCGGCAATGAAGAATAGGTTGGCTGTAGGTCGTCGAGATAGAGTTTCGAGTACGCAGGTTGGAATCTGGTGAGGTTAGCGAAAACCCTGCTGTACAACGTGAACTCCTCTGATTCCGTGTCTCCGTGAAAGACCGACTCCCAGGTGTTTTGGTTACCGGATTCCAGCGCTTCTTCCAGGTCAACCAGTTTTTGCCCGAGTCGTATGCAGAGTCGTTCGTTCAGGAGACATTCGTTGCTTGGGGCCAGCGAGTCTTCATAGAAGTCGGGGCCGTTCATAGCATAGGGGTCGCCTCCGTAGACCCAGGTGTTTTCGGGGTTCATCACTTCGTTCCATCGATCGTCGCGATCGGGTTCGTCTCCTATGGAGAACGGTGAAAGGAAGACGCCTACGGTTGCCACCACCGAAATCACCAGCGTGCCCACCAGTTTTGCGGTCAGGCCCAAGTGGTCCCGTATTCGTCCCGTTGAGGTCTTCGTTCGTGTCATTCGGTCAGTTCACACCACTTTCCCCGAAGGTTTGAGGTTCAATGGAGGCACGGTTCTTCTCCAGGGTACGCAATGATGTCGAACGGTCAATTCCTTGTTGTATCCAACGAACTTGGTAGGTGGTTGTTCGGCCGTTGAAGGCCCACAATCCCGACGCACCGCAATGTCCTTCTCTTGTGCGGCTGGAGTCGGTGCTCAATAGGAGCCCGTGTTTGCAGGCCGTCTATCCACGAGCGCACCCATCGAAGCCCCGATAGAGGTGTGCGTCACTGTCGATTGACAGACCACTAGTCAGTGATACTATGTACTAGTAGATAGTAATGCTAAGTACCTATAGGAGGTGGTCCGTGGGTAGGCAGATGACCGCGATGCTCAAGGGCACGTTGGAGGGCATCGTCCTCGCAACCCTTGCCGGAGGTTCCGCGTACGGCTACGAGATCACGGCTCGGTTGCGCGACCAGGGCTTTACCGACACCGCCGAAGGCACCGTCTACGCGCTGCTGGTCAGGATCGAGAAAAAAGATCTGGTGGATGTGGAGAAGGTTCCCTCCGAAAAGGGGCCACCGCGCAAGGTGTACTCGCTCAACGAGCAAGGACAGCAATACCTCGACGAGTTCTGGACAAACTGGAACTTCCTCGCAGAACGAATTGAACGGCTCTGCGACGAAAGGAACTAATCATGGCCGCTAAATGGATCGAACAGAAGAAGCGCTACCGCAAGTACAAGGCGCGCATCAAGGAACTCCCCGAGAACTACCGGTCCTCGATCGAGGCATTGGAACGTTATCTGCTGATTTTCGGCCCCGGGCAGGGCGACAGCGTGGTGGTGATGTTGGAAGATCTCGCCGGGCTCTTTGAGGAAAGCGCGGCGGATCAGCTTCCACTACGCGAGATCGTGGGCGACGATCCCGTGGAGTTCACCGAGACGTTTTTGCAGAACTACCCGGAGGGGCAGTGGATCAAGCGCGAAAGGGATCGACTGATCACGACCATCGACCGCGCTGCGGGCGATCGGTCCTAGGAAAGCAGGGAATCAATGACGACTCGACAGTCCGATCGCCCCGCCATCCGTGTGCGGGGTTTGGAGAAATCGTATAAGGACCTCGCCGTGCTGCGTGGAGTCGACTTCGACGTGGCGCGTGGCAGCATCTTCGCGCTGCTCGGTTCGAACGGGGCCGGTAAGACGACGGCGGTGAAGATCCTGTCGACACTTCTGACCGCCGACGCGGGGACGGCCACCGTCAACGGCCTCGACGTCGCCGACCAAGCGGCCGAGGTTCGTGAGGCCGTCAGCCTGACCGGGCAGTTCGCGGCCGTCGATGAGGTCTTGACCGGGCGGGAAAACCTCATCATGGTGGCCAGGTTGCGCCATCTCGACAACCCGCGTTCCATCGCCGACGACCTGCTTGAGCGCTTTGGTCTCACCGACGCGGGCGGGCGAACGGTGGCGACCTATTCGGGCGGCATGCGCCGTCGGCTGGACATCGCCATGAGCCTGATCGGCAGTCCGCCGGTCATCTTTCTCGACGAACCGACCACCGGACTCGACCCGCAGTCGCGTATCGAGGTCTGGGAGGCGGTCAAGCAGCTCGCCGAGCAAGGCACGACGGTCCTGTTGACCACTCAATACCTCGATGAGGCCGAACACCTCGCCGACCGCATCGCGATCCTCCACGAAGGCCGCGTCATCGTCGACGGCACTCTCGCCGAACTCAAGCGTTTGCTGCCTCCCGCACAGGTCGAATACGTCGAAAAGCAGCCGAGTTTGGAAGACGTCTTCCTGTCCCTGGTCGGTGAACCCAACCGGGATCGCCAGGACGACGCGAACCGTAAGGAGTTACCGTGACCAAGCACTTCTTCAGTGATACTGCAGTCCTTTTGGGACGGTCGCTGCGTCACATTACCCGCAGTATGGACACCGTCATCACCACCGCTGTCATGCCGATCGCCTTCCTCCTACTGTTCGTGTACGTCTTCGGCGGTGCGATCGAGACCGGTTCAGAGTCCTACGTGGACTATCTGTTGCCGGGAATTCTGCTCATCACGGTCGCCTCCGGCATTGCCTACACCGCATTCCGGCTCTACACCGACCTACAAGGAGGGATCTTCGAGCGCTTCCAGTCGATGCCCATCGCACGGTCCGCCGTCCTGTGGGCACACGTGTTGACGTCACTGCTGGCCAATCTGATCTCGGTGGCACTCGTCGTGCTCGTCGCCCTGCTCATGGGCTTCCGCTCCGGGGCGGGCGTCACCGCGTGGCTTGCCGTGGGCGGCATGCTGGTTCTGTTCACTCTGGCGTTGACCTGGATCGCCGTGATCGCCGGACTGTCGGCGAAGTCAACCGACGGCGCGACGGCGTTCTCCTACCCGCTCATTTTCCTACCGTTCGTCAGCTCGGCGTTCGTACCCACCGACACCATGCCCGGACCGGTGCGCGCGTTCGCCGAACACCAACCGGTGACGTCCATTGTCAATGCGATCCGGAATCTGTTCGCACAGCAGCCGGTCGGCAACGACGCATGGGTCGCCGTCGCCTGGTGCGTGGGAATCCCGGCCGTCGCCTACGTCTTCGCCGTGGCCGCCTACCGCCGCAGGATCTCTTGATTCGGGAGGTTCAGCGTCCGAATGCGATGCCAGGCTCGACCTGAACTCTCCTTCGCCTCCCGACTCGGCCCCTAGCCCGAATTCGTCGTTCGCCTCCAGGGTTCCGCCTCCGCCCTCGGGGCGAGCGACGTCTGTGCCATGAATTACAATCAAGCCGTGTTTACGAAGAAGTTTCAACACTCCCGGCAGGTACCCCAGCTGTGGAAACTTCTCCAGCAACTCAACTCGGCACTCGCCCACGGACTCAACGACAGCGCGGCCCGCTTCCTCGGGCGCTCGCTGCAGGCCGACGCTCTCGCCCTCACCGACTACACACAACTCCAGGGCCTCTGGGGCGACATTCCCGTCGACGTCGTCGATCGTCTACGCCACCGGTGCTTGAGCGAGCTCTCCCCCGTGACCCACGAATCGCATTGCGCCGCCCCCATCGTCCACAATGACGCGCTCCTGGGGTGCGTCATCGCCCGGGGACCGGTCACCACCACCAGCGTGGTGGCCGCCGCCGACCTGGTCGCCACTCGACTGGACCATCTGGAACTCGCCCGCGCCCGCCACACCATTGCGGCGGCCAACCTCCGCACTCTACGCGCCGAAATCTCCCCGCATTTCCTCCACAACACCCTGTCGACCATCATCGGCAACATCCCCACCGACCCCGAACGGGCCCGCGACCTCCTCACCTCCTTCAGCGACTATCTGCGCTACTCCTTCGCCGCCAAGGGAAACCTCGCCACCATCGGCGAGGAGCTGGAAGCGGTGGAAATGTACGTCGAACTACAGCAGGCCCGATTCGGCGAGCGCCTCGACTTCCAGTTGCAGTTGGAGCCCGATATTCTTCCGGTCCCGATTCCGTTCTTGGTGGTGCAACCGTTGGTGGAGAACGCGATTCGCCATGGCCTGGAATCCGGTTCGGTTCCGGGCACGGTGGTGGTGCGTGGTCTGGGGCAGGGGCCGGTGTGTTGTGTTGAGGTGGAGGACGACGGCGTCGGGATGGATCCTGTGGCCGCGGAGCGGATTTTGGCCGACGGTCCCGAAGCGGGCCGGGGTATTGGTTTGGCGAATGTGGATGAGCGTTTGCGGTCGACGTACGGTCCGGAGTTCGGTTTGGTGGTGGAGACGGCCGTGGGTGAGGGTGTGAAGGCGACGGTGCGTCTGCCTCGTTTTCCGCGTGGTTTTGAGGCTGCGGAGTGGTCGGTCGGTGTCTAGGGTGGGGCGTTTGCGTTGTCTGGTGGTTGAGGACGAGTCCGCGACGCGGCGGGATTTGTTGGTGCAGTTGAAGAAGGTTGCTCCGTCGTGTGAGGTGTCCGAGGCGGCGACGGGGGACGCGGCGGTGCGTCTGATCGCTTCGGGCCGGTTTGACGCGGTGTTTTTGGATGTGGCGTTGCCGGGTGTGAGTGGCATGGATTTGGCGCGGGTGTTGGCGCGTTTGGAGTCTCCTCCCGCGATCGTGTTCGTTACGGCCTATGACTTGTATGCGGTGGACGCGTTTGGTCTGGGTGCGGTGGATTATTTGTTGAAACCGTGTCGTCCGGAGCGTTTGGCGCAGGCGGTGGAGCGGATTGTGGCGCGCGGTGCGCAGTCGCGGGCCGCCGACGAGGTGGCCACGATCGAGGTGGAGTTGGCGGGTCGGACGGTGTTTTTGCGGCGTGAGGAGGTGCGTTTTGTGCGCGCTCACGGCGATTACGTGCGGCTGTTCATCGAGTCGGGGTCGCATTTGTTGCGGCAGACGTTGAGCGAGTTGGAGCGAGCCTGGTCGAACGCCGGTTTTCTGCGTACGCACCGGTCGTATCTGGTGAATCTGCATCAGGTCACCCAGCTGCACGCGTCGACGCAGTCGGGGTTGATGGCCATCACCGACGTGGGGAAGGTTCCGGTGAGTCGCCGTCATGCGCGGACGTTGCGTTCGCGGCTGATGGAGGTCGTCCAGGAGGGTCAGTCGTGACGCGTACTCGGGTGATGAGTCCGCAGACGCGGTTGGCGCTGCGGCGTGGGGGTCGGCGTGACAATCGTGCGCGGATGCCGTTGATTTATCCGGATGTGCCGGATCGTGGGCGGGCGTTGCGTCTGATGCGGGCGCAGCGTCGTTTGGCGTTTCGGGTGGCGGCTTGTCTCGCGCTGTTGTTGGGTGTGTTGGTGGCGGGGACGTCGGTGGTGCCCGCGCCGTGGAGTTTCGCGTTGTTGCTGGTGGTGCCGTATCCGGTGTTGTTGCTGTTGAGTGCGCGGGGTGTGGCGTTGGCGGAGGATATCGATCGTCGTGGCGGCTCTTAGTGTTATCGCGGCGGTGGTGGCGGCCAGTTTGTTGCTGGGTTTGTTCGCCGTCCGCACGTCGACGACGAAGCCGGATTTTTTGATTGCGTCGCGGCGGATCGTTCCGGGATGGAATGCTACGGCCATCGCCGGGGAGTACATTTCGGCGGCGTCGGCGTTGGGTCTGGCCGGGATGGTGTGGCAGACGGGGATCGGGGCGATGTGGTACGCGGTGGGTTTTACCGCCGGGTACGTGTTGATCGCGCAGTTGACGGCGGGTCCGATGCGGCGTTCGGGGGCGTATACGGTTCCGGATTTCGCGGAGTTTCGGCTGCGTTCGGTGGTGTTGCGGCGGTTCTGTGGCGTGGTGGGCGCGGTGATCGTGTTGCTGTATCTGGTGCCGCAGTTCAAGGCCGCCGGTGTGGTGTTGCAGGCGGTGTCGGGTTTGCCGTATGCGGTGGGTGTGGTGGCGTCGGGGTGCGTCGTCGCGGGCACGGTCGTGTGGGGTGGGATTCGTTCGGCCACGTACGTGCAGGCGTTTCATTATCTGGTGAAGTTGGCGTTCATTGCCGTCCCGGGTGTGTATTTGTGGTGGTCGGCGTCGCCTCGGCCGCGTCCGGATTTGGCGCGGGAGCCGGATTTGTTGATCAGTGTCGCCGGGACGGGACCGTCGTTGTGGGCGACGCTGTCGATTCTGGTGGCCACGACGGTGGGTGCGGTGGGTCTGCCGCATGTGATCATGCGGTTTCATACGTCCCCTGGGGCGCGGACGGCACGCCGCACGGCCGTCGGAGTGATCGTGCTGCTGGGGGTTTTCTATCTGTTCCCGGCGGTGTACGGGTTCCTGTCGCGGCTGTTCGTGCCTACCGCGTCGGAGCCGGATTTGGCGGTGTTGCGGGTAGCCGAACGGCTGGATCCGTCGGGGATTGTTCTGGCCGTGGTGGCGGCGGGGGCGTTCGCGGCGTTTCTGTCGACGTCGTCGGGTCTATTGGTGGCTTTGGCCAGTTCGGTGACGCATGACCTGTTCGCCGTGTCGTTGCGGCGGTTGCGGCTGGGCGTGGTGGCCGGTAGTGCGGTGGCGGTTGTTCTGGCCGTTCCCACCGCGACGGTGGACATCAATATTCTGGTGGGTTGGTCGTTTACTTTGGCGGCGTCGAGTTTCTGTCCTCTGCTGGTGTTGGGGATTTGGTGGCGCGGCCTGACGGTGTCGGCGGCCGCGTCGGGAATGGCCGTCGGTGGGCTTCTCACCTTGGGTTGTGCGGCGGCGACGGTGGTGTGGGACGTGCCGGTGACGGTCGCTTATCCGGCGCTGTGGCTGGTTCCGAGCGTGTTCGCCGTGATGCTGGTGCTGTCGCGCTGCACGCGACCGCCGGTCAATGCCTGTGAAGCGGTGCTGTTTCTGCATCTACCTCGCGAATTGAGCCGTTGACGACGGCGTCGACCTCTATCGTCTTTCATCGATGGGACGTAGAATGGAAATCCGAGGGTTCTGGCAGTGCCCATGCCCTCACCGTCGGCCTGCCGCCCGTCTCCTCTCCCCTTGGACCGAGCTGTGTCACGACAGGAGCGCTATGGATGGCGAGGCTAAAGGGACGCCGATGTGGTGAGCGAGCGCGGTGATCGGATCGATTCCGCCGCATGGCGGGGTGGGACGATCATCGGCTGAAATCGTGTGTTGTTGGCTGTTGTCGCAGCTCGTTTATGCCAGAATCAATCGCAAACAGCACGATGGGCGGAGTTGACATGCAGCACCAGGATCTATTGGGAAATCTCAACGTACGGCAACGAGTGGAAGTCGACGAGACGCTTGAGCTGCTGGACACCGAACTGTTCGAGTTTCTCGCCTCCGAGAGCGAACGGCTGTATCGCGAGGCCACCGCGCAGAGTGTGGCATCGTCGATCGTCTCGAGCGACGCGTTCGATTCGCCTTACGTCATCGAGCATTTGATGCGGCACTTGGAGTCGCGTCCGCATCCGGGGACCTTGGCTCTGCTGCGTACCTTGGCCGCCGAGGACCACGCCGGAATCAAGACGGAGGCCGCCCGCAGCGCCGAACGTATGGCCGAGCAGGACGTCTCGGCTCCCTCGTGGGTGGACACGGTGTCGCAGCACGTGGAGCACGTGGCGACCTATCGCGGTGTCAGCTCCGCCGACGCCGACGAGGAGTGGATACTGTCGGTGTTTCGCCACGGCGACAACCTGGAGGCGTTCCTCTTGGAGATCGATCGCCTCAACTGCGGTGAGATCGCCGAGGTCGTGCCGTTCAGCGGTGACCGAGCCGAGGAAATGCGGCGGACCTTCCTGACCGGTGATTTTCTCGAGAACAACCCGCCGTTGGACGTTACCGAGATCGACCGCGACGACGCGGCGTTCTACCTCAGTTCGGCTCTGGACACCATGGCGGCGCACTCCGAAGAGGGAGCGTTCGCCGACCCCGGCTCGGAGGACGCGGAGCTGGAGCTGCACGAGTTGATTTCCCTCATCGGTCTTCTCACCAACCGTCTCGTCAAGACCCGCATGTTGACCATCGTCGAATCGCATGGCGCGCACGTGGACCAACCACCGGAGTTCGGTGGAGCACCGCGTCCGTTGCACACCCCCAACTACGGCGACATCACCTTGGAGGACGAGAGCCTCCTGGAAAAGATCTTCCAGGTCAACGTGGAACTGGCGGGAACGAAACCGCCGGTGTGGCGGCGTCTCCAGGTACGCGGGGACACGACCTTGGCCGAGCTGCATCGTCTCCTCTTGGCGGCTTTCGACTGGAGCGGCGAGCGTAAACACGTCTTCCACTCCATCAGCGGGGAGTTCTGCGATCCTCGCTACCGTTTGGAGTTCGCCCGCGACGAGAACGCCGTGACGGTGGCGAACCTGGTGAATCAGACCGGCGACGACTTCACCTACGTCTACGACTTCGCCGACGACTGGGAACACCACATTCGTGTGGAGAAGGTGCACAAGCCCTCCGGCGACGTCGAGTACCCGTGTTGTTCCGACGGGCACGGAATGAGCCCGCTGGAAGGGTCGGGCGGTGTTCATACCTGGAGAGACGTGGTATCAGCGTGGAAACACCCGAAGTCACCGGACAACGCCGAGATCGTCGCTCGGCTCCGCGAGGCGCTGGGGGACGAACGAGCCGATGACTTCGACCCGGCGGAGTTTTCCCTTGAGGAGGTCAATGACCGCATTCGCTCTCAATTCGATTGACGCGGCACCGTCACGTCGAGCGGTCTTAGCCCTTTTCGATCGGCGGCGGGTAGGGGGTCTCGATCATTTCCATGTTGAACCGGGCCAGGTCTTCGGCCTCGTCCTGCCTGCCTTCATTGATGAGGTCGAGGACTTTTCCGAGGCTGATGTGCAGCGTCTCCAGCCGTTCGGTCTCATTGTCCAATTGATGTCCGGCCAGCCCCGTCGCCCGTTCGATCGTCCGCTGGAGCTGCTCCATGCTGGCCATCTGATAGGTCTCGCTGGTATTGACCTTCTCTTTCAGCTTGTCGTAATCCCGTCCGATGTCGCGCAGACGCACCATTTGATCACTGATCATATCGCGCACTCGGACGACTTCCCTCACAGTCAGCCGTTTACTCATATACGTATCTTACTTTCCTACCGCCACTTGACAACTCCCGTACGTCATCGGGTTCGTTCCGGGTTCACCTCACCGTCATCGCGCAACTCGCGCTTGGACACCTATTCCGGTTACACTGGTCGAGTGCCTGATAACAGAACCGTCGTCGTAGCAGCCGCCATTGTCGACCGCGGCCGGGTCTTGGCGGCCCAACGCAGTGAACCTCCGGCCCTCCGTGGAGGCTGGGAATTTCCCGGAGGAAAGGTCGAAGTGGGCGAGACCGAACTCGACGCCCTGGTGCGCGAATGCGAGGAAGAACTGGGTGTCGGCGTCGTCGTCGGCGACCGGATCGGCCCCGATCTCCTCTCCGACGACGGACGATTCACCGTGCGTGTCTTCGAATGCACCCTGCACGACGGCGACAAGCCCACCCCCTTGGAACATCTGCAGTTGCGCTGGCTCGACGCCGATTCGGTCGACGACGTCGACTGGCTTCCCGCCAACGCGCAGGCGGTCAAACTGCTTCCCGACGTGCTGAAGCACCACGCCGTCGCCCCAACACATCCAGGGGCGTAATCACAGTCAACACGCTCGCCGTCCCCGCTTTATCGACCCGACGGCCGTGAGACGATGGTCGCGTGGCTTTTAAGAAACGTCTCCCGCGCCAGAGTTCACGACAGACCCAGGCCGAGAACCTCGACCCCATCGAGATGGAGGAGTTCGAGGAAATCCTCGAAGGCTTGAACACCGAGTTCTTCGACGCCGTCGCCGACGAGCCCTCTCCCCTCCTCGCCGAATCCCTCCTGTTGACCGAGATGATGCCGGTGGAGAACCTGGACGTCGTTCGGAACGAGTCGGTCGCGCAACGTCTGGTCGGCCACCTTGAAAACCACGGGCACGCCGCTTCACTGTTGGCGTTGCTGATCCTCGAACAGTCCGAGAACCGCAACCTGCGCTACGCGGCCAAAAAAGCCGTCAAGAACCTCCGTAAAAGCGGCGTCGAGTACCCCGCATGGGGCACAGAGCTCACCCAGAAAATCGAGCCGGTGCAGACCATCTACGCCCACACCGACGACTCCGGGTTGACCTGGCTTTTCACTATCTTTCAACGCGGCAAGGTACGTCACGGTTTCTTCCTCGCACTCGATGAGGACTTCTGCGGTGAAATCCTCGACATCGTCCCGATCGAAAACGACAACGTCGACGAAGTCGCCGAACAAATGCGAGCGGGGACCTTCCTGGAAGGCGAGGAGATTCCCGTGTCGGTTGAAGACCTGACACGCGGACGCGCCGGTTTCTACCTCACCAGCGCGGTGGAGACCAGCATGGAACACCGTCAAGTCGAACTCGACGTTCCATACAACTCGGTCGAGGAGGAAGTGCAGGCGACCGTCCAGTCGAGCTTCATCGGGATGCTGGCCTACCGCCTCTCCCAGGTGGAACTCCTGTCAATGGAAGCAGGCCACGGAAACCACGTTCTCACCGAACGTCCCCCGGAATGCCCGTTCTACGAGGGGTAACGGCAGGACCTTCCACGGGGGGTTGTGACAGGGGTTTAGGACTCCACGTCCCAGCGATCACCCAGCGCGGCTTCGGCCTGCACGTGGGCATTGGCACACAGATCGAAAACCAGCGTGCCGGCGAACTGGATGCCTTCACCGTCCTCGGCGGCGATCCGCTCTTCCAACGTTCGGACGGCCAAATGCGCCGTCGAGTACGTCGCCATCAAGCTGTCATTGAGTCGACGCAGTTCAAGCGCACCTTGCTGCGTCGACGCCCAACCCTTCGGGCGATTCAAATGCGGGAAACGAGCGAACACGGCGTCGGCGTTCTCGTCTCGGGCGGACGCATCATTCGCGATGCGATGGGCGAATTCCAGATGCGATTCGATTTTCTGCCGATATTTGGCCGCCCACGCCGAATTGAACTGCAATTTGGTTTTCGGAGACGGTTCGCCACGGTCATCGGTTTCCTCGGACTTCAAACGCAACGCCGATTCGGCATGACGCACTTTCTTGATTCCATTGGCAACGATGACGGTCGCATAATCGACTTCACCGGCATCCATCACCAAAGCGGCGCGTTCGAAACAACTCGACAGATCATTGAGACATTGAATGAGGTTCTGTACCTGGGCCTCCACCTCGAACGAGGCATTCCGGACGCTCTTCAACTTGTGGTCGAAATTCCAGAACAATTCCGGCGCGAGCTCCTGCAACGACCGCAAATCCGTCGCCTTCCGATCCGCCTGGTCACGAACCATGGAAAGACTTTTCTCAGCGGAAATACGGTACCGCGTGTATTCGAGTTTGAGCTGCTGCAAACGCTCAAACGTCAACATTTCACGCGGGCGACGCTCATTCCCATCACCCATTCAAGTACAACCTCACCACACGATCGACCACAAGTACACAGGTATTCAATTCTCTGGTGACATTCTCAAGGGCCTCAAGGAACATCAAACCGCACGACACCATCGTATGGCATCGCCAAGTCACCGTGACACGCTGCCTACCGCGTTAACCAGCATCGACATCCAAAGCGACACACGGTTGTTTCTCAATGATCAATATCCCAACGGTCATCGAGCGCCGCCTCGGCTCGACGGTTGGCGAAAGTACACATGTCGGGAATCATTACGGCCGTCACAAACGCCTTCTTGCGGTCACCCTCGTCCAAATGCCGTTCCACGGCGTCGAGGGCCGTCAGCGCGGTGTCGTAAATGTCGACCAAGACGCGATTGCGACGCTCCAACTCCATCAAACGCTGCGGGAACCTCTCGTTCCAATCCTCCGGGAGCTTGGCGTCGGTCCAGTTCGCCGGGTGCGCCTGAGCGCAGCGCTCGCGGTATTCGGCGTCATAGACGAGGCGTGTGGCGTCGTTGCGGCGACGCGTCGCCAGTTTGCGCCAACGGTTGACCCAGTCGCGGTCGAACTTCTCCTCGGCTCGCTTCGAGACCTCGAAACCCTCTTGCGGCGGCTTACGTGGGGAATGGATCTGACTGTCGTCTTTGCGGACCTGCCCCATCCGGCGAGCGACGACCCGCGTGGCCAGCTCGACATCGCCGCCGTTGAACTGCTTTTCGGCGAAGTCGAAGCCGTCGAACAGGCGAGAGATGGTGAAACGGAACCGGGTTCGACGCATCCGGACCTTATGGGCGTCGTCCTCGGCTCTTGTCACCACGAATTGGTTGTAGTGGAACAGTTCGGGAGCCATTTGGTACATCTGCTTGATGTCCTTCGCTCGCCGCCGAAGACGCTGTTCCATCAATTCCAGGCGACTTTCCATCGCATTGCGATAGCGCGTGTAGTGATGGCGAAGTTGCCGCAAGCGTTCCAAGGTCAGCAAGTCACCCGCCGACCGCTCCTCACCGTCGTGCATAGAAAACAACCTAACCGCGTCTGTTGTTTGGATTCGTCGCTGTCATCTCACACCGCCCGTGGGCGATAGGTCGCATCTGAAGAAGTATCGAATCGTTGAATTCTAGCGCATGCCAACGAAAGAACGCGAGCCACCAACACCTTACAATACGTGAAGGAAAACCCAACCGGCAGTTCGGAAAGCATCACCGCAGGAAGTGCCCGGTAATGCCGGACTCGAGAGATTGACGGGTTTCTGACACAAGGCAATACACAGGACCACCTGCGCCACAGACTGTAGCGTCACCGACCAATACCGTTAGCGACTGTAACGTATATTGACAGCGACGAGGCAATAACTCAATCCCCCAGGGCCGCAGGCGACACGTCCGATAGGCCGCAGCGAAGGCTCATAGAGGCATGACCGACACCGGCTCAGACCACGAACGCAAATCGAAGCGATCCCCAGCAAGAAGGACAACCCCATGCAGCAGACACAGCAAGACGTGGACGTAGGAATATCGAAATCGTTGTGGAGTCAGATCCAGCGGTTCGTCGTGGGACTGATGGCGAGCGCGCTCGCTGTCATCACGACCATCACCTTCTCCCCCGCTACCGCGATGGCCGAAAACCACGAACTGGCCAATCAATGGATACTCGACCAGATCAACGCCGAACAGGCCTGGGAGCATTCCAAAGGTGAAGGTATCACCGTCGCGGTTCTAGACTCCGGGATAATGCCGCACCCGTACTTTGACGACAAGGACATTCGCGATGGAAAAGACCTTTTTACCGACGAAGAACAGGCGTCCAACGCAGCTGCATTTCACGGAACTCAAGTAGCCACTGCCGCGCTTCACGTTGCACCAGAGATTACTGTGCTTCCTGTAGCCGTTCACAGCGAGAGTGATATAGGCCCAAATTTCGGTGCTTGGCCACTAGTAGCCGAGGGCATTCGGTGGGCAGTAGACGAAGGCGCCGATATTATCAATTTCTCTTTTGGTATTCCGGGTCAGAACGGTAAAAACGAGGATCTGATGCGGAAGGCTCTGCAATATGCAATGGATAATAACGTAATTGTGGTAGGAGGATCAGGAAATGATCCTGATGGGCCCGTACTTTTCCCCGCCGCGTATGAAGGAGTCGTAACTGTAACAGGTTCGAACCCTAACAACGAACTATGGGTATCTGCAAGCACAGGCCCAGAGACAACGGTCGCTGCTCCAGCAGACGAACAACGCTGCCCCGTAGGGCAGCATGTTGATTCTGGTGTAGAAGGCGAAAGCGAAGACGACTGGTACAACGAGGGCAACGTAGCAGAGGATAAGTGGGAAGACTGTCGAGGGACCTCACTAGCCAGCCCTGCAGTTGCAGGCGCTCTTGCACTGATATTGGCGTCAAATTCCGATGTCGACGCCAATAACGCAATCAACCGTCTCATACACACTTCAAGCAACGGCTACAACGGACACGACAACGAACTCGGCTACGGAATCATCGACGCCAATGACGCCATCGAGGCCGATAACCTCGACACCGTCGACCAAAACCCACTCGGCTACCCCCTCGGCGGTCCCGGAACGAGTTATAGCTCTGACGACGAAAGCGACACCAATACGGGAGACGGCGGCGCGTCAGATAACTCCGCCGATGAAAATGCATCTAACAATGAAGAATCCAATACCCTAGCATTCCTCCTCATAGCCGCCGCAAGCCTCATCCTCATCGCCGCGAGCATCACCTGGCTAATGCTCCGCAACCGAGCGGAACGAAGCTAAACATAATTCGATAGGGAGTGAACCGCCCTGACGCATGTATCTAACTATCACTTCCTGGAAATAGCCTTCACTGCTAGGAGGGCACCTAATTCATGGCTACACGAGGTGCACTTGCGTATGCGCGAATCCGGTATGTTAGAAGCAGCCGATTCGATAGCCAAGTGACAACAGCGATACGACCGAATCGCGGAAAACGAAGGACAAATCCCATGCACTCACGCCACGACACACACGACGTAAAACCGGGTTCACTAAGACGCTGGATCAAACAGTTCGCAACTGGGATCGCCGCCAGTGCACTTAGCATAACCACCAGCCTCGCGCTTTCCCCCAGCACCGTATACGCAGACGACTACGAACAAGCCAACCAGTGGATTCTTGATCAGATTAACGCCGAAGAGGCTTGGGAAAAATCCAAGGGCGAAGACATTACCATCGCGATCCTAGATTCAGGGATCATGGAACACCCATACTTTGACGACAAAGACGTAAAAGATGGTGAAGACTTTCTCACAGATAGTGGCAGTGCTTATAGCCCCGCGAGCAGCCATGGTACCCAAGTATCGGCCGCAGCACTCAATGTCGCACCTGAGGCAACAATTCTACCCGTTGTAGTTCACAGCGAAGGTGACACTGGGTTGAACGTCGGAAACTGGCGCGCTGTAGCAGAGGGAATTCGGTGGGCAGTCGACCAGGGTGCCGATATACTGAATTTCTCTTTCTTCATTTCAAGCGCAAGCGACGATGAAGAAGAACTTGTTAGAGATGCGTTGCAGTACGCAATGAACAATGATGTCGCCGTAGTCGCAGGTGCTGGAAACGACCCAGAAAACCAAGTTTACCTTCCAGCCGCATTCGAAGGTGTCATCACAGTTAGTGGATCGAACTCTGAAAACACGCTCTGGGAGTCGTCCACAACGGGGCCAGAGGTCACAGTTGCAGCTCCTGGAGATGAACAGCGTTGCCCGATTGGGCACGCTGATGCTGAAAGTGATAGCGACTGGTATAACGAAGGAAACGAACCCGAAGACGAATGGGAAAGCTGTCGAGGTACTTCCCTCGCAAGCCCCGCAGCAGCAGGATCACTTGCACTTATCATGGGCTCTGATTCCGAAATAGATGCTAATAACGCAATCAACCGTCTCATCCATACGGCCAGTAATGGCATAGACGGGCACGATAACGAACTCGGGTACGGAATCATCGACGCCAACGCCGCCATCAACGCCAACAACCTAAACACCGTCGACCAGAACCCACTCGGCGAACCCGGAGCAAGCAATAATTCAGACGATGACAGCGACACCGCTCCTGGAGACGAAAGTGTAACTGACGAGCCCGCAATCGACAACGCATCTGACAGCGAAGATTCCAATACCCTCGCCATACTCCTCATAGCGGCTGCAAGCCTCATAGTGATCGCCGCAATCATCACCTGGCTGATACTCCGCAACAGAGCAAAACCAAAACAAATGTAATTTCAGGAATCCCTTGCGGACGTAGCTCACTCAATAACATGGTGTCTACTGGGGCATTGCAATCGAGACAATTCCCAATAGACACCATGTTCTCTTTTAGACCCAGCGGAACTGTATACAGAGTCTATGGGTTGAGCTGTTAATCATCTAGTTCTTCGTCATCTCTTTTATCAACCCACTGGAAATCATCCTCAACCAGCCACGTCTCACGACCAGCTTCTTCGTCTCCTGCAAGTGCTTGGGCATTACGAGCACCTCCGCCCGCGCCGCCGCCTCCACGCATGTTGGAACCTTGACCAGCAGGCCCCCCTGCACGCATTCCTTGCCCAGGCCCGCCTGGACGCATATTTCCTTGACCTGCACCAGCTCGGGAGTTCTGCATTCCAGCACCACCGGCACGGCCACCGCCGCCGGATCCTCCTCCAGCACGGCCTCCGCCACCGCCGGAGCCGCCACCTCCAGCCATCGGGCCACCCCCAGGGCCACCGCTACCAGGAGTAATCGTGGAACTGCCTCCACCGGGTCCTGGTGTACCCATTCCAGGACCAGTACTAGGAGGCGCACCAGCTAGACCACCGTCATGGTCGTAATCGCCCTCACCTGAAGCCCCAGAAAGGGAGGAGTTAGTTGCATCCCATCCAGCAAATTCATCGTCATTGCTCGGTGGCGAATCATACGTGGTTCCACCATAGTCACCACCGGTGGAGCCACCGCCTCCGCCGCTACCGCCACTACGTGGTGGTGTCTCCTTAAAAGTAGGTTCTTCCCTACCATTCCTAAATGAATTTGGGGACTCTGAATAAGAGTCTGAGCCTGGAATCTCTGGGTTTGTGGGTGGCTTACCTTCAGTAATTTCTGATGCTAGACGAGCATACTGATCCCCCAGGTTCGAAACAACTGTCGCCAGTTGTTCTTTCCTGTCCTCTTTATAATTCTCGTATTCGGCTTGAATCTCCGGCTCTAGCTCTTGAGCACGTTGAAGTTTATCAGGATCTAGCCCTCCATTGGGATCTTGCCAAAGGCCCTTTTCTCGAAGATATTCCTCCTTATACTCTTCAAGCGTAAGGTTATAGCTCGGGCTAAGGTTAAACTCGCCGTATTTACCTTCGATATCCGAATCTTCAAGCGCCTCATCCAAGACATCCGCAATTGCCTCTACATCGCTTGCAACTTTGCGCTCAAGCTCTTCCTCTTGTTTCGCACAATGCTCTAGCAAAACCCGCATCTGTTCCTTGAACGAGTCTGCCGCCTCTCCCTTCCAAATGCCCATGAGCTCTTCCATCTGAGAGTCAAATTCGTCTTTGGACATCCCTATACCACTAGCCAGGCGCGTATAGAGGGAACTTGCACTTCGTACGTGATCCGATTTTCCTCTGTTCAACGTATCCCAGAGATCTTCATGAGTCTTCTGTTTGTAATGCGCGAGTCCATAACCTTGCACATCTCCACTAGACGCCATAGGTATCGCAGTCACCTTTCGTTTCTCAAAGTTACCGGGGGAGAATCTGCTTAGTCGCCGCTATTTAGGGTCATCACCAGTGCGCCATGATGTATCACGTGCTGCTTCCCTGAAGTCAGTATCAGCTTCAGCCGCAATTTGCTGAATCCTCCAGTCGTTGGCATCCTCAGTTTCGCGATATCGATCTTTAATATCTTTAACTGCTTGCAATGCGATATCGTAGGCATGTTTAATTCGCATAGCTTGGTCGCCCCAAGCCATATACATGTCTTCGTAGTAGACCTTCTTTAGGTTCTCAGCATCGTCAAAGTCGCCTACTGGGATGTCATCACCTTGACCGTCCTGGAACGAGCCAGGCCCTAGGACATCTCGACCTCCATACATGTCAGGTCTAAAAACTGAGATCTCGCCAGTACCGTAACGGTCGATCTCTGCTTTTAGGTCCTCTGAAACCTTCTCAGTCTTCTTTTCGAATTCTTCTGCAGTCTCTTCGTCAAACTGAACTTCATCAGAGTTGCCGTTGCCGTCGCTGTTGTTGGCTCCGTCGTCTGGTGTCGTCATGCTCTCTACCTCTAGGTGTTTTTGGTTGTCTGGTCCTACCTATGACACAGTTCGTATTGGGGATAGGTTTCAGTTAGGGCACGCTGGGCACAGCCAACGGGATTTTGTTGGCTCCCATCCATAGGATACCCAATGTGCACCACAGCGGGTATCCCGTAGTTGTGCCAACTTGACCTGAAACCTAGCGGATTGCTTCCGCCTCACGTTACTCAATATACCGTGCCCCTGAAAGCCGCTGCCACCACCGTAAACTTGTACGCAGACACTCCCGCGTCCTTCCGACGGCCATGCTTCAGGGAACGAGCGATTCATCATCGGCGTGAGCAGTGCATCAAACCACACTGTGCGCTGGGGTTTCATGATCCCTTGCGGCCGTTGATAAATGGTCAAGCAGAGTGCGTATCTCTAATAAGCTTTGCCTGACCGGCATAACGACGTTAAGATCTTGCATTACGTATTGAGAAATGCATCTCATTGGGCGATAACATCATCGGATGTTTTGGTGAACATTCGGTATATCAAAGAGTCAAATTCCCGACTATAAGAACCGCAAATCCCGGCGTGTTGCTTGTTGACTTTCAGTGATGCCTGAGTGACACTGTCGATTGCTGGGCGATCCCGATGTTCGTCCGGGACTTCAATTGGGCATCCAGTTCAGTTGCAGTAGTGGCTCGCCAGCCATAGCGATCAAACAATGTTCTGGCGAGCCACCCCAACAAAAACAACACCTCGAAAGGAGTGCTTTGTGTTTTCTCATCTTAGTAGATCGCGCTGCTTAATTCCAGCATCCATCACCACCAGCCGCGTCACGGCTGCGCTTACCTAACGCGCCTGGTCACTCCATCTCCTTGAACCACCGAACCACCATCTTCCATACCCCCTGTCCACAAACAGGGAGAACGGAGCATGAATCATGCCCACAGTGCTGAAATCGCTCACTTTCAATGGCCATAGCGTTGACATCATCCGCAAGTCCGGACACGACACCCTCTGGGTAGAGATCAATGGCCGCACCGCCGCCGCGATCCACTGCAGCGCCGCTTCGATTCAACCCATGCCGGGCTGGACGATCCCGACCGGCATGGACAGCTGGATTCTCGGCCATGCCCTCGGAGTACACGACCGTATCGACAGTCCCGGCCGCGACCACTCCACCGACGTCGCGACGGACCAGAACACGATGGGGCGGTAGGACAACATGATCGATCAATACGTTGAAATCATAGTTCTCGCCAACATCGTTACAGTACTTTTTCTGTTCCTTCGCCTTACCTACTTGGAGGCCGCACCAGATAGCGCAGCCGAAAACTCGCCTCACCACAGCGAAAGCCGTGAGAAAACGCGCCGTCATCGTCGCACTTCAAAGCGCCGCGCACAGAACGCCGTGGGCACAGAGGACGATTCGTCCACGAAGATTCCGGCATTCCTCGAAGACGTCATCGTTCTTCCGAACAAGCATCGCCGGAACAATGGCCAATCGCTTGGCCGTGGCTGGGAAAGGATCGCACCACAACAACGCACGCTCTATCATCCGCGCCGGACGTGTTGGGCGGGGCAACAACCTGCGACGGGACCGGTGATAGCGCGCGTCGGTTTCCTCGCCCGAACGATCGAACTACGCCAGACCACGATCAAGTCCGCCCAAATCGTCGCGGTCGAACCGGGTGGCGCTGAAATGACATTGGGGTCCATCGCATGGAACGCCCGGTGTTGCGACCACATCGAATGGAGCGACGATCCGGCTCGCCACAGCCTGATCGGAAACGGAACACTCGACCAATACTGGCTCGATCAACGACTTCGAGCGACCGTCGAAAACATCTTCCATGACCGCCCCTATCCCACCCGATTCGCCGATCCGAGAAAGGAGGCAGTTCAGTATGCCGATCAACTATCTACCGTCTGAAGCGCTCGATATCGGTACCTTGCGACACGACGGCGACGACTGGAGAATCTGCCTCGACTTGTCGGCCAAGACAGCCTACCTTCTCCCACCGCAACGGAAGGAAGCCGAACAGCAGCGCTGCGAGCGCGCGCCGGTCGCGATCGCCTACTGCCATGTTTGGACCCGTCCAACGGTGGTGTTGTACAACGAGCGGCTTTACCTGCGGGCTCGACACAATGAGACGTGGTTGCCGGAGTTGAGCGACCGTATCGCGTGGTCGATCAGGCCGTATCTCAGCACCGACGACGATTGACAATCAACCAATACGATGGCCGCAGCCGACTCGACAGGTCGGGACGCTTCCAGTCTCGTCGGTTGCGGCCGTCAATCAAGATTGCGGTGTCGCATAGTTTGCGGCATTGGAAACACAAGACCGCTGATACCGCCGGTTTATATTCAGGGGGGACGTGGCGGTATCAGCGGGGTCTTGAAGTGCCTCAACAGGTTCTGAATCTCGATTCGGATGTTGTGGCTATAGAACCGATTCGCTAGACGTCGTCCAGGTCGTCTTCATCCCATTCCGGTGGTTTGGGTCCCAGACCACCGCCGGCCCGCTGTGGTTCGGGCTGGACTTCACCCATCAGGCTGCGGTCATGGTCTCCGCTGTCGACTTCCTTTCCGACTTTCGATGCTGCTTCGGGATCCACGCCGTGAGTGTCGATCCATCTCTGTTGGCCGGTCTCCTTGTCATAGTTGGTAATCGCATGGCCCATATCGCGGGTCATGTGGGTTTGTGCCTCTTGAGGTATGTTGACGCCGCGCGGTATCGGGTGCCCGTGTTCATCCTTCTGCGGTACTTTCTCGGGGTCGTTGGCGGGGAATTGATTCATGAGGTTGTCGGGGGCGAACTGTGAGAGTTCACGCGGTATGTCGCCCGGTTTTTCCTCTGCCCACGTTGCCCACATTTCGTCTGGGATCTCTTCGGCCATCTGTTCCCAGTCCTCCGGCGAAATATCGACGGCGGCGTAGGGATGCAGGACTTTGTCGCCGTTTTCGTCTTTCAGGAACGCGATTTCGCCGTCTCGGAAGTCTTCGAAGCCGTCGGGCAGGTAGATCTTTGTCGGTTCGCCCTCTTCATCGTTGATGTCGGCGTTTTCGTCCTTGCCGTCGATTTCTTTGATCTCGGGGTCTTCGGGAGTTTCCGGTTCGTATGGCTCGGGCTGGGTGCCTCCGCCGCCCCCGCCGCCTCCACTACCGGAACCGCCGCCTCCTGGGCCGCCGGGTCCACCGGGTCCGGGTCCTCCTGGCCCGCCGGGGCCGCTGGGTCCGGAGTCGTTCGCGCCGGGGTCGAGGGTTTCCTCGGTGGGCATCGCTTCGGGTGGTTGGACCGGTTCGATC
This sequence comes from Haloglycomyces albus DSM 45210, assembly GCF_000527155.1. Classification (NCBI taxonomy): domain Bacteria; kingdom Bacillati; phylum Actinomycetota; class Actinomycetes; order Glycomycetales; family Glycomycetaceae; genus Haloglycomyces; species Haloglycomyces albus. The sequence continues at coordinate 301,226 of NZ_AZUQ01000001.1, forward strand.
CAGGCCTGCTGTGCATTGCTGAAGGTGTCGGCGGCGAGCGCTACGGCTTCGCCCATCTGGTTGCGTTCGGCCTGGTAGCGTTCGTTTTCGTTCCATTCCGAGAAGGCTTTGCAGTCCCCGAAACATAGACATGGGTCACTGAAAGCGCCGTCAAAGCGACCGCCGAACTCACCGCCGTCGCGGTATCCCATTTGTCGAGCAACGACTTCGCCGACTTCGCATTGCGGATCGGTTTGGTGGACCCAGAACCGCTGTTCTTCCCATTCGCTCAACGACCGGGAACCAGGTCCGGTGGTCGAGAACGGTACTTGACACATGTCGTCTCCGCCGCCGTCGGGGAAGTCGTCGGGGTAGAGGGCGTGGTTATGGGCTTCTTTGAGATTGTCGTGAACGTAGTTGATGATCTCCTCGGAATGCACGATTCCTTTGTGGAGTTCGTTTCCGAAGTTCTTGATCGCTTCCACTCTGGTGCGGACTTCTTCGGCGTCGTCGCCTTCCCAAGCGTCGATGGTGCTCTTCATGTCCTGGAAGAGGTCGTCGGAGATTCCGTCGAACTCTTCGGCGAGACGACCCCATTCGTCGGCCACTTCTTTGACTTGAGTGAGGTCGGCGCTGGTTACCAGTTGCTGCCGGAGGTCGCCTACCGCAACGCCTTGTCCTAGGAAGTCGGATCCGTCGCTTTGGCGTTCGACGTGTTGCTCTTCGACGCCGTCACCTTCGTATTCGGGCTGTTGATCGTTCATTGTCGTCCTTTGGGCTCGTGGGGCTGGGGTTAACGGCTTCCGTAGAACTCGCTGTCGAAGTCCTGGAAGTTTTCGGACATGGCCTTGTCGTTTTCTTCCCAGTTTTCGACCATCTTTTTGAGGGCGGAGTCCATGGTTTCCAGGGCCAGGACGTACCGGGCTAGGCGGTCCTTGTAATCGTCATAGCGGTCCAGGTAGTGTTCCCGGAATTGTTCGGCCTCTGGGAAGGTGCCGATGGGAAACTCCATGGTCCGGATCTTGTCCACGAGGACGTCCTGCGCGCTTTCGGCTTGTTTGAGATGGATATCGATGCGAGCGCGGAAATCGTCGATATCGTCGGGGTTGAAATCAACCACTATGGTGGCTCCTTAATGTACAGGTAAACTATCTAAAATGTTGTGGCGTAGTCGCCTGAATCCTGTCTTTATTCATTTTAATCGTGTAGTGCAATCACTACGCGATTCCATTGTGGGATAGTGTGAAACGCTACTGCACCGGTGCGCCGGTAGCGGCTGTCGCATTTCGATAGTTGCGGCGCCGTTCCGCTCAGGGTTGTTCGAGGTGGCCCCGGACTCGCTCGCGCATTTCGGGGGTCGTGAACTGCCCCGTCAGTTTTCCCATGTCCACTCCGGGGATGGAGGCGTCCATCGTTTCGGTCATCTTAGTGGCGAAAGCGGCCTGTGCTTCCTGTATTGTTCGAACGATCAGTGGGCCGAGATTCCCGCGAAGCCGAGTGGCACCGCGTGCCAACCGAAGTTCGGTAATGTCTCCCCCTCCGTCGATCGACACCGTCACCATGCCGTTGTCACTCGTTATCGACAGCGAACATTCATTCAGGTCCGCTGCTAGGTTGTCGAAGCCCTCCATCATTTCGTGGGCTTCTCGTCTCATTTCGTCGAGCTTCTCGCTCAGCCCTTCGACATCAAGGTTTTTATCGAAACGCACCTTGAATCTCCTCCTCCGCCGCTATTGGTCGCCCTCAGTCATGATCGACCGCATCTTTTCGTTCGCCTCAGCGTTGACCTTTTCGAATCCGTAGTGGATGAGCGAAAGGAGGTGCTCACCCAAAGCCGATTCATTCATGTTCAAAGCGCTGGGGGACAATTGGATATCCTGCACACCGCCTCCCGGGGTCACCCGCACCTGGATGCTTCCGTCGTTGGAGGTGACGTCGCTGGTTAGATCCTTTGTCACCTCCTCGATCCTTTGCGCCTTTTCTCGCATTTCTTCATTTATATCCATCTGTTACCTTTCTCGGCTCGTAGCGTCTGAAGAGGTCCTTATTCCGCATGCGCCTGGGGTCGGATGCTTCACCGTGGATCGCAGAATGATGTCAGCAGAATGTACACAGCCACTGCTATTTGCTGAAGCCGGGAATTTTCAAGGCCATGTTGGGCACTTGGACGAATTCCTCAATGAACGGCAGGAAGATCTGAAGTAGCTCCTGCACCAGCTGAACCAAGTCCATAAGCCGTTCGAACAGGCGAATCGCTTCCTCGATGAACTGGTAGATGTCGAAGAGAATTCCCACCATCTTCGCCACGCCCATGGCAACCGCCAAAGCCGTCGACGCGCCAAGCGTGGCAACTCCGGCGGCGACCTGAGGACCGATGCGCGTAATGGCGTAGTTGATCAGTTCGGCGAGCTTATTGACCGCGAACCCACGTACGCCGCGAGCGACTTGCGCACTGATTTTCAGAATCGTCTCCATGACGCCGGACAGGTATCCCGCTCCGGAGGTGATCAACGACAGTTCGAGGACCCTGGCCCGCGCCTTCGATCCGGTTTCACCGTCCCAATTGGCGAGCTCGTTATCGGCAACGCCTTGAATATGATCAGCGATCGGCTCGATGGCGTCGCCGACTTGCTTCCACATCGCGGCCGAGGCGTCCATGCGGTTTTCATTGCCGGTCACCACCCCGATAACGTCCTCCACCGGCTGAAAGGTGGTGATCAGGAATTCGAGGAGAGATCCGGTCAACCAGGACATGGGATTCAACCCGGCTTGGCCTTTGCCCCATTTGCTGAAACCCTTGTTGTTCTCCGCATCCGCGTCACGCACGTCCGTCTCGATCTTGCTGTACGAGCTCTTGATGCTGTCCCAATTGAGCTTCATCTCCCCGTTGCGCATCCGCTGCGACTGCCGGTTTTTGAAGTCCTTGGTGGCGTTGAAAAGGTCCACTCGCCCCTGGGTCTTACGTTCGAAATAGCCGAGTTCGTGGCTCTCGCGACCGTCCCGCATTGGTTCCTTGCCGCGCATGCTGTTCCACGCACCACGGGTCAGGTCGACTCCCAGGGTGGTTGCTTTGGGGATTTTCAGACCTTGTCGATCCAAGGTGCTGAGTAGGGCATCGTCGACGTGCGTGACGTTGCCTTCCTCGTTGGCTCCGAAGTCGCCCTGGCGTACGACGTCGTCTCCGGTCAGATCGACCATGTCGTGATCGGACTCCGCCATCAGTACTTCTTCTCCTTCTGGTTCGAATTCGCGTAGGTGTTGTAGGAGGCTTCGACGTCGTTCACAATCCGAGCCATGTCTTCACTCATAGCGGAGTCGATATCGTCGTAATTGCCTTTGCTGCCGTCCAGTCGTCCTGCCAGCCCTTCCACAGACGACACGGTCTTGTCGAGAAAACCGCGCCAGGAGTCCGAATAGGCGAAATACTTCGGTGCGAAGATGAGACCGGGTAGGCCCCACATCCACCAATCCGGGTCGGCCTCCTCTGAATAGGACGATGCTTGCTCCAGGTAGGTAATCGCCTCCCGAAGCCGTTTGGCTGCGGCTTCCAACTCTTCGGTGTCGACTGAAAATCCCGACATAATCCTCCTTAGACAGTGCATTAAGCACAGCTTTCATCGGGACAGTGGGTTCACTGTCCATACAAATCATCAATATGAAGTCATGGCGTGACTTCGAGAACGAGCGAGTATTTACAACAGGGGTATATTGTTCGCTCACATGCTAACTGGCAATACCAAGGGGTGCGATGATGTCGCTTCACTCCTCACTAACAGTGGGCTACGGGGACTTTAGCCACGACTTTCAAGGGCGGCAGTCAATCCACAGTCTGCGATACCTGCCTATCATTCGGTTCCTAAAAGGAGACCGAGATGCTTACCCTTAAGCGCGTTATGAATACACTATAAATCGTGCATGCAAACGCACAGAACCCGCAGGCACACAACCCCAAACTACGTGATAGAGCATGATCGAATGACCGGGCCTTCTTGGCACTTCCGGTTGCCTGAAAGACAACGTCCTACCGCAGGGATTACTACCTAACAGAAATTCAATTGTGCTTGGGCACCAGCATCAGTATCGTTCACGTCCATGGAATACGACATACCGAAAGAATGGGAACGTGTCGATCCGCAGCCAATCGATTGGCTGCGTGAAGAGGATGCAGACACAAACTGGACTGGATATGACCCGCTATATCCTGACATTCGGAGTGGACTGTGGATTCTCCATCGCATGTACGAAAACCCGGAAGCGGCCTCTTCGATAACGCACGACGACGCCGAACGGCAGGAATCGGCCGAACGCGGAATGGATACCAACAGCTCGCTTATCACCACCGGAGTTGGAGGAGGATGGATGGGTTACTATGATCCACCATGGCAGCGGCTCCGATGGGAGGAATTGTCCGCTCGTACCGGGGACCCGATCGTTCCGCCAGACTATCCGCCATGCCGTCGGGCCTTCCCGTCGGCGACGACGAATGGGGCGTGGCCGATCTCGATCGATCTTCCGTTGGAAGGAAGCATTGACGAACCGACGTTCGTGCGGCTTTCCGAGGTGCTCAACGAGCTCTATTACCCCGAACAGACAGTCTATGTGCACTACTGTGAATTGCAGTTTATGGAGTTCGACGAACCGTATGTACTTCGTGGAACGCTAAAGGATCTGACAAAGCTCACCGACGGCCCGGCAATGTCGAGCCCGCATAACATGTGGCCCGACGATCGCTCCTGGGTCACCTATACGGACTTCGACCTTTGGGGAACAAAGATCGTCGGAACGCCTGAACTAGAGAAGGCGCTAGAATCCGACCCCGAATTTGAAACCATTCGTATCGAATAGCAATCACGGCCCATAGGCCATAAACCCTACGACGGATCCTTGCCATTCGAATACAAGGATCTGCCGTAGCTATACTGAGAGACTTTGTGGGACGGCACAACACCGAATGCTCTTCACGAATAAAGCAATAGAGTCATATCGATTACTATTGTGTTGACAGTGGATTTCCCTCGCAGTACGAACCTCTTCGTTCAATACGTACATCCATAAATCCGGAATACCATCGTGTGTGAGTAGCCAATGGCACCTACACGCTCTCGCCCTGTGCGAAGCGGCGGCAGGCGTCGTAGAGCTTTTCGGCCTTTTCCTGCTCCCCGCGTTCCAGAAGCGTCTCAACCTTGCCAAGATTGTCGTAGATGTCGCCGGTCTTCTTGATCTGACGTTCCAAGGGACGCATGACCTGTACAGCGAGCTTCTTATAGGTCGCCTCCGCTTTGGGAGAAGTGCCGACGTCCAATTCGTCGGCCTTGGACGTCATTTCCGTGAGCAGAGTCTGGCGTCGCTCCTTGATCGACGCGAGATTCGCCGCGATGGAGTCACGGGTCCGTTTGACTCTTTCAACCGTCAGGGCTTCGTCCGACACTGCTCGTCCTCGTCTCTTCGGTGTTCGCGCTACTCCCCCACGATAACGGAGCCCCACCACCTACTACACCCCAGCACACAAGAATCGGGTGGAGCAAACGCCCTTTGCGCTCGCCCCACCCGATTACGATCCATCCGCTCTAGAATCGACTACGGATTCTCGCGGTGCTGCCGGCTTCGCCGACAGCCGGGTTAGCCGTCTTGCCTTAGCATCCGAGTTCGGCCAGCTCGAAGCTGGATCCGTTGTCGCGTCCAGCTTCCACATCGGTGATCTCAAAGTCGGCGGCGAAGCCGTCCTTCGAGACGATGATGGTGTAGCTGTCGGCGGTCAACCAGCGCTCGTAGCTGCCTGCCTCGTCGGTGAGCAAGTGGTAGACGTTGCCTTCGGAGTCGCGCAGTTGCACCTGCGCGCCTTCGAGGTCGGCAACGTTGCCCTCACAGTCGACCGAGTCGACCAGACCGGTCAGCTTGCCCTGTTCCGGACGAGGTACCACCATCATGGAAACCTCGATGACCGGAGACTCGTTCGGGCTCACGTACTCGGCGGTCAAGGTCGCCGTGTAGGTACCGGGCTGATCCAAGTCCTCAGCCGAGGTGACCACCTCAACCGTCACCGACTCTCCAGCCGGAACGGTCACGGCGTCCGGGCTGGCGGTCAGCCAGGCGGCGTCGGCGTCATTGGTCTCGGACATGATGGTGAACTCGCCGTTGGACTTCGACAGGTCCACCACGCCCTCGGCCGTACCGGAGTTGGTCAGTTCCAGCGTGTGGGTCCAAGTGGCACCCTGCTGTACCGCGCTACCGAGGTAGTCGGTGGAGGCTTCGATCATGGCGGTGCCAATTTCGAACGACGCGGTGACCACGCCGGAGCCTTCCACGTCGACGCTGCCGGAGGTGGAACCGTAGTCGGCCATCTCGGCGGTCAACTCGACCTCACCGGTCTCGGGGACGAACATCCAGAAGTCACCCTCGGCATCGGTGGTGCCGGAGGCTCCGCTCTCGTGGGACACGACAGCGCCTTCCAGGGCCGAACCGTCATTGGCGTCGGTGACCTCACCGCGCACCAGACCGCCGTCCTGCATGCCGCAGTCGCTCTGTCCGATCATGACGTTGTCGACCTGCCACCACCAGGCCCAGCTGCCGGTGTCGTCGTAGTGGAACTTGACGCGTGCGTCAGTAGCATCGGCCCATTCGCTCAGGTCCACGCTTTCGGTGGAGCTGGGAACGTCCGACGTCGCGTTCCACACTTCTTCCCAGGTGTCGCCACCGTCGGTGGAGAACAGAACCGTTGCCTCGGAACCGAGGTGGTTGTAGTCCTGGTCGAAGTACAGCGTCGGGTCGTCGGCACTGCTCAGGTCGAACACCGGGCTGACCAGTTCGGACTCGATGTCGTTACCGGTACCGGCGGCGTCGGAGTCGACGGTGGCGAAGCCGTCGCTGCCGGGCGTGTTATTTGATCGGCCGGCGTCGAACTCCCAGCCGTAACCCTCGTCGGCCAGGTTGTTGACCGTCCATCCGCTCGGGGTGCTGCCCTGGTCGAACGTCGAACCCATCGGGTCGAAGCCGTAGCCGGGAGCGGCGCAGGAGTCCACGGGCACCTCAATGACCATGTCCTCCACGTCAACACCCTCAACGGTCACCGACTGGTAGCCGTCGTATTCCGGAGTGACCTCCAGGTCCCACTGTCCGACGGGCAGTTCCAGTTCGAACTCACCGGTGACGGGGTCAGTGGTGGTGGAGGCTTCGCCTCCGACGGTGCTCACAGTGGCGGCCATCGGCCAGCCGTGTCCGGAGCCGTCGACGACGGTACCGGTGGCCACACCGCTGGGAACCTGTTCAAGGTTGAACGACAGTTCGTTGACGGTGTCCTGCTCGATGGTGACGGTGTCGGTGAACTCGTCGTATCCGAAGGCGGTGACCGTGACGTCCCAGTCTCCGGCGGTCAGAACTCCGTCGAAGGAGCCCTCGGCGTCGGTGGTGAAGTCACGGATGGTCTCACCGTTGTCGAAGACGACGGTGGCACCTTCCAGAGCGGCACCGTCGGCGTCGGTGACGCTTCCGTTGACGTCTCCGATGTCGCCGATCGGGGCGTTGTTGATCATCTCGAGAGCGTCAACGCGGCCGTGTCCGTAAACGTTGTTGGCGTCGCCGTCGCTTCCACACTGGTCGTCAGCGGTGGGAACGGCGGTTCCGGTCAACAGTTCGTAAATGGCGTCATAGTCACCCTGCAGGTGCGGGGCGGCGCTGATCAGCAGAGCCACCTGACCGGCGACGTGCGGGCCGGCCATGGACGTACCCGAGTACGAGTCGTATCCGTCCCCGGGAACCGAGGAGCGAACGTTGACGCCGGGCGCGGAGATGTCGGGCTTGATCTGCCCGTCAACTCCGGGGCCACGGGCCGAGAAGCCCGCGATCTCGTTGTTGATGTCGTAGGCACCGATTCCGAGCGCGTTGGGGTAGATCCCCGGGCTACCGGCCGTGTCACAGGCCGATCCGCCGTTGCCCAGTGAGGTCACGGGGATGACTCCGGCCGCGTGCCAGAGGTCCACGATCTCCACGTAGAAGTCGTCATAGCCGGGGGCGGTCGTACCCCAGGAGTTGTTGACGACGTCGGGAGCCTTGCTCGGGTCCGGGTTGTTGCCTTCCCAGTCGGTGGGAGCGGCGATCCACTCACCGGCTTCCAGCAGAGCAGCGGTGCTCGGGCAGCAGCCGTTCACACCGATCCACTCGGCACCGGGAGCGACACCGATCTGGTTGTCGCCGCCGTCGTCACCCACCATAGTTCCGGTGACGTGGGTGCCGTGGCCGTTGTTGTCACAAGGCTCGTCGCCACAGGCGTCCTGCACGTCATAGAAGTTGTAGTCGTGGGTGAAGGTACCGTCACCGTTGTTACCACGGTACTGGTCCACAATGGCCGGGTGGTCGAACTGGGCACCGGTGTCGATGAACGCGACGGTCGCGCCCGTTCCGTCGAAGCCCATGTCCCAGACGTCCGGAGCGTTGATGTTGTCCAGACCCCACTCGGTTCCATACGGTTCCACGTCGTTGCCGAATTCGTTGGACCGCTCTTCGGGCTCCACCAGTTCCAGCTCAGGGGCCTCGACAATCGATTCAATGCTCTCGATTGTGACGAGGTCCTCGAGTAGATCCTGATCACCGGTTACCCGAATCGTGGACGAAGCCCAGTATGATTCGTAGTCGATGCCCGCATCGTCGAGAAAGGCCTTCGCTTCGGCTTGCGATTCCTCTGCGAAGTCTTTGGCCGCCTTAACAGCGGCCTCACCTTTGTCGACCTTTGCGTCTTGGCTGTAGGCGGCATTGTAGTTAGGCTCACCTGGAAACCGTAGCCACGCTTCAGTGTCGCCATTTTCTTCGATTTCGGAAAGCAGATCCGCGTCTACTTTCTGATCAAGCAATGCTTGAACATCATTACCATCTTGTGCGGACGCTCCACCTGCGACAGTGAGGGGAACCAGCGTCCCGACACCGACTGCGGCGAGTGTCTTTTTCAAGCGTCGTTGTCGTTGGGTCACGACGACTCCTGTTCTATTGTGGGGCAAGCACACTCATAATGGTGAGGAGTATGCCCCGGGGTTCATCCTTACGAGAGTTATCCGTATTGGATGGATCAACCTGAGACCTCTTCGTGAAGTCCCGCGTTAGAGAATGGCATCAATATTGGGATATTGCAAGTATGCTATTTGCATCTACCGGCGGAGAAACCCTATGTCCCACAATCGTTTATATCCTTTACGGATAACCGTCCCAACACCTCATTATGCAACCGTTTATCTCGAGAAATAGGGACATGCTTCACTTGCCGGTCGCCCGACAAGTACCCTTGTTTATTAGTCGCTTAGCTGACTTTCCATGGTTATATATGTGACTAAGATAACTTTATATCTGGAACCATTTGGGAACCAAGCCATCGACTGAGACGTCGGATCCGCCCGCGAGCGCCGATCGTGGCGAAAATTTTTCGTCCGTTCACCGTTACGTTGGGTCGCTTCATTATCCCTGTGTGTATCGCAATTCTCCTCGCTCCCGCCGGAGTGTCACTTGAATGTTACTCACGATAGTCCTGTATACGACAGTGTCGGAATATTGACGCACAGTACGGAAACTTCATAGGCTTTAGCTGTTCCATTGCGCCCCATATCGTTAGGGAGCTATAATCGCAATGAATGCGCAAAGTTCAATTTACAAGTCTGAATCCACATCCACAGTTTCGTATGACTTTTCACGTCTGCACAAAGACGTTCGCCGGGAGCTTCGGCACTTGACCAAAGGCGACAATTGGCACGCCCCCATAGCCATAGCCGCCGATCTCATCGGCATCGCGGTCGCCATCGCCCTGTGCGTGACCGTTTCGTGGTGGTTCTATCCACTGGCGCTCATCTACATCGGTTCTACGCAACGGGGTTTCGTCAATCTACTGCACGAATCCACCCACAAGATTCTGGCCAAGAACAACCGCTTCAACCTTCTACTCGGAACGGTGTTCTCCGGCTATCTCGTGTTCCATCTCTATAACCCGTATCGCACCAGCCATATCGGTTTTCATCACCGTTATCTGGGTGATCCGGACAAGGATCCAGATTACTCGTTTCACCGCGAGGTCGGAATCTACGATCACGATCCCGGCAATCGGAACTTCTTCCTACGCAACATAGGACTCGCCCTGTTGGGCTTTCGCACCTTCGCCTACGTCAAGTACGTCGTCGAGGATCGACTGCTGTTCCGCGATAAGGAGGCCAAGGTGTCGATGCCTGTCAAGATGGGTACCGAACGGGCGATTCTCCTGCTGCAATGGGCGGTCATCTTCGGCGTCTGTGCCTATTTCGGTTGGCTGCACCTGCTTCTGCTGTTGTGGTTCGTTCCCCTGTTTACCACCGCCATCGCCATCGGGTGGTTGACCGAACTGGCCGAACACTATCCGCTCCCCGAGAGCGAGAGCAGTCAGATCCTCATGACCCGCAATCGCCACGGTTGGGCTCTCGAACGCTACCTGTTCGGCCGCCACAACGACAATTACCACCTCGTCCATCATCTCAATACCGGTATTCCCTTCTGGAACATGAAGAAGGCCCACAAGGTGCTTCTCAATGATCCCGCCTACCGGCGCTGGGACGGACTCTGGGCCGGAATCCTCACACGCGGTCCTCAGGAAGGGAACAAGGAAACCCTGATCACCTACGCCTCCAAGTACCGCGATTGGAAACGATCCGGTTCGGACCCCAAAGAACTGCGAGGACAGGACTCGTTTGCCACCGCCGCGGCCATGGCCGCCGCCCTCTAAGGAAGGACCTCCACCCATGACGTATTCCGACGAAACCACCCGAACACAAGCCGGACACGCCTTGAAGGCCATGGCGGCCGATCAACGTGTACGCGACGCCTTTCTGGACGGACGGCTGCTCGCCGACCTCTTTAAAACCGCGGCCGACCGCTACATCGTCGCCGCCGACCGCCACGAACTCGGCGAGAGACTGGCGCTGTTGGAGGCGAAGGGCTACCACACCGGTGTCGAACAGGTCGGCGAAGAGGCGCGCACCGCCGACGAGGTCAAAGAAGTCGTGGCCGAATACCACCGCCTCATCGAACAGTTCGCCGAGAAGCCGCCAAGGTACCCCGTGCAGCTGGGATTCGATCTCAGTAATGTCGGCTCGTTGGTCTCCCAGCAGGAGGCGAAGGACAACACCGGTCAACTGCTGGAGGCCGCCGCCGAGCTCGACATGCCCATCGTATTGAGCATGGAACGCTCCGGCTGGGTCGACGGCATTCTGGAGGTCTTCCAGGACTTGGCCGGGCGATACGACAATGTCGGACTGACCGTGCAGGCGCACCTGCACCGTACCGAGGACGACCTGGCCGACATCATCGCCGCCGGTCGTAAGGTTCGTCTGGTCAAGGGCGTCTATCACGAAACGGAGGACGTCGCCCTCCCACGCGGACCGAAACTCCAGGATCGCTACGTGGCTCTGCTGCAACGACTTCTCGACGCCGACGTTCCCGTCGCGGTCGGAACCCACGACGCGGATCTGTTGGAACGGCTGCGCTCCGAAGGCATGTTGACAGCCGTCACCGAAGTTGAGATGCTACATGGCGTGCAGGGTCATGTGCTTAAATCCCTACGAGAACAAGGAATTCAGTGTCGTATCGCCACTGTGTACGGACACAATTGGTGGCTGCACTTCCTCCATCGCCTTTCGGAACATCCTCCCAATGTCATTACCGCACTTGCCGATCTCTCCGATCCGTCGCGGATCGAATTTGGAAGTCAGTATTAGATAGACAGGACTAGCAGAGTGAACGACAGAGCCCAGACAGGCGATCGACCAGTGGCCGCCATTGTGGACGGCTACTCGACCGGGAACTTCCTCCCCGCCGCCTTCGACCGGCACGGTGCCGATGTGGTGCACGTGCAGAGCACGCCGGAGTGGATGACGTCCATGCTCCTGCCTGATTTGAACCAGTACACGGGCAATATCGTCTACGACGATCACGACAAAACCCTGCGGCGCATCCGAGAGTCCGGTGCGGTGGCGGTACTGGCCGGACAGGAACCGGGAGTACCGCTGGCCGACCTCTTGTCGAAGGACCTCGGGGTGGCCAGTAACGGGACGACCTATTCGGCGGCAAAGCGGGACAAGTTCCACATGATCGAAGCGATCCGCGACGCCGGACTCCACTGTGCCGACCAGTTGCGCAGTGGTTCGGTCGACGAGATCGTGGGATGGGCGCGCGAGCGCGACGAGTTCCCGGTCGTGGTGAAGCCGTTGAGTTCGGCTTCCACCGACGGCGTGACGATCTGCCACGACGTCGACGAGGTTCGCGATGCCGCCGAGGCGGTCTTGGCGGCCGAGGACATCTTCGACATCCGCAATCGCGAGGTTCTTGTGCAGTCGTATCTGGACGGTGTGGAGTACATCGTCGACACGGTCAGTTCACACGGCGAGCGTTTCGTGGTCGGCGTGTGGCGTTACGACAAGAATCTGGTGAACGGTAAGAACCTGTACGACCGGGATGTGCTCATTCCGGCCGACGAGGAGCCGGTCGCCGAGCTGATCGCTTACACCGACAAGGTGTTGGATGCTCTGAACATTCGTCACGGTCCGACGCACACGGAGGTCAAGATGACCTCGTCGGGGCCGGCCCTGGTGGAGATCGGCGCGCGTTTGAACGGCAATATGAATCCCGATTTCCACAACGTCTGCTTGGGGCACAACCAGGCGGATCTGATGGCACTGGCCTATTTGGATCCGCAACGGTTCGCGCGAGAGTACGGGGGACGCAATTATCAGGTGCGTCGCCCGGCGATCGTGTACAACGCCCCGAGCGAGGCCTCGGGAGAGGTGGAAGAGGTCGACGCGGCGGCGGTGAAGCGGATCGAGGAGCTGCCGTCGGTGTTTTTGATGAGCGTGAAGGTCAAGCCCGGTGGACGGGTGAAGCGGACGGTCGACCTGTTGACCTCGCCGCTGCGAATCTTCATGACCGGCGAGTCGATGGCCGATATCGACCGTGATTATCACCGTATCCAAGAATGGAAGGATGAGGTTTACCGGCTCTCATGCTGATGCAAACCTTTCGCACGGTGCGCGGTTTGACGCGCCCGCTACGGATTCTCTTCGTGACGACCTTGGTGTTCCGTTCGGGAACGATCGCGTTCCCGTTCTTGGCGGCGTACTTGCTGGCCACTGGGGATCACGGCTCCACCGAAGTGGGGTACGTGGTGGGTGCGTACGGTTTCGGGGCGCTGCTGGCCGACGTGTCGGCAGGGCCCCTGCTTCGGGTGTTGACGGGCCGGTCGATCATGTTGATGGGCCTGCTGGGCAATGCCGCCTTGGTGTCGCTCTTGCCGTTGGCCGGTGGCCTGCCGGTCTTGGTGGCGGCGACGTTCGTGTGGGGTTTCTTCTACGAGGTGTTTACCCCCGCGTCGTATACCGAGATCGTGGAGCACTGCCCGGACGAGGATCGGAAGGTGGCGTTTTCGTGTCACCGTCTGGCCATCAACATCGGCATGGGAATCGGTCCGGCCGTTGGCGGGTTGATTTACGCCTGGCAGCCGGTCGGCCTGTTCGTGGTCAATGCCGGTCTGGTGATCGTGGCGGCGGTGTATCTGTTCAGTCATCCGTTCAATTCCACGCAACAGGACGAGGCTCGGCCGCGGGGTCGTCTGGTGGCTCGTTCACTCAAGGGCGAGACGCGCTTCTGGACGATTTTCCTCCTGTCGATGCCGATCCACATGGCGTTCGCCTTGCCGCCGGTATTTTTGAGCGCCTATGTGATTCACGAACGCGACATGGCGAGTATGTGGGCGGGGATGCTGTTTTTCCTCAATGCCGGTCTGATCGTGCTGTTCGAAGTTCCGTTGAATACGGCCATGCGACGGTTGAGCCACTATTCCTCTCTGCTGATCGGCTATGCGCTGACGGCGGTCGGATTCGCCCTGATGGGTGTGTTCGGGATGTTCTGGGGGCTGGCCATGGCGACCGTTCTGTGGACGGTCGCCGAAATGATCGTTTTCCCCTCATTGATGCACTACGTGAGCGACGTGTCCGATGAGGAGGTCGTGGGCCGCAACATGGGACTGTACTCGGCCGGAGTGAACGTGGGTCTCATATCGATGCCGACGCTGAGTTTCCTGTGGACAAGCCAGTTCGGACCGTCCGGACCGTGGCTCGTCATGGGCGGCCTGGTGGCAGTCGCGTTGTTGCTGATCATAGCGGTCAAACGCAGTTCCTATATGTGGGTTCCCGGCGATCGCTCGGCCTCGACGCAGCATGTCGCTTAACGGTGTTGTCCAAGCCCGAGGTGCTGAAGCACGCCGGGACCCCGGCGATCCCACTGGTCGACGTACCGTACCGCGCCGCAGTTCCCGTTCGGCGGCTCGACGCTCGGTTGATCAGGCGGTGACCCGACCCGTGGGACTCGATCGGACCGGTCGACGCTACGTGCTTCCCACGCGACGGTGGACGGATCGTCGCGTGGGAAGGACACCGTGTGAACCGTATAGCCTGCCTGTGAACAGACCCCAGGCTCATCAGACTCCTCGTTTCCTCCCCTTTTCCCTACGTTAGGAGGCACAATGGTTGTCCATTTGAACAATGCCGGTGCCGGAATCATGCCGGAACCGGTACGCCAAGCGATGGTGACGTACCTGGACGCCGAGAGCGAGTTCGGTTCGTACGAGATCGAAGCACGCTCCGGCGATCATCTCGACGGCACCTTGTATCAGGCCGTCGCCGAACTGCTCAACGCTCCCGTCGACGACGTCGCCGTATTCGACAGCGCCACCCGTGGTTGGTTGAACGTGGTGACGGCCATGGAATTCCGTCCGGGCGATCGAGTCTGGGTGACTCCCTACGAGTACGCGGGGAATCTGATTCTGCTGTCGCGACTCCGCGAGAAATGGGGATTCTCCATCGAGGTCGTACCGGTCGGCGAGGACGGCGAACTGGACCAGGAGTGGATGGCCGCCTCGATCGACGACGACGTCGCCTTGGTCGCACTGTCGCACGTTCCCTCCGGCTGCGGGATCGTCAATCCCGTCGCCGCCATCGGTGAGATTCTGAAAAACCACCGCTGCTTCTACATCGTCGACGGTTGCCAGGCCGTCGGCCAGATCCCGATCGACATCGGCGCGATGCACTGTGACCTCTATACCGGCGCGGGACGCAAATTCCTGCGCGGTCCACGAGGTTCCGGATTCTCCTATACGTCTCCGCGTCTGCGCGACAGCCTCTATACACCGTTTCTCGACCTGCACGTCGCCCATATCAACGACGGTCGCTACAACGTCGAGGTGCGTACGGCGTCGGCACGGCAATGGGAGATGTCCGAACGGTCGAACGCGATCTCCATGGGCCTGGAAGCGGCCGTACGCTACCACCGGCAGCACAGCCATCTGGCTTACGATCATCACGCGGCCACACAATTGCGCGGCCACCTGTCCGACTCCGACCGGTTCGAACTCATTGATCCGGGTATGGAAAAGAGCAATATCGTGACCATCCGCCACCGGCACTGTTCCGCCGACGCAGCGGTGTCACGATTGCGGGAACAAGGGTTCAACGCGTGGGTCATGCACGGTCGCGACACCCCGATCTACATGAACGATCACGGTGTCGACGAGGCCATTCGCGTATCGCCGCACTACTACAACACGGCGACCGACATCAAATCCTTCTTCGACGCACTGGTGGCGCTGTAGGAGACGTTCAGAAGCCGCCGATATCAAGGCCGTCGGCACCACCGAAGTCGCCCATATCGTCCATTCCGCCGCCGCCGTCGTCGGCACCCGCATCGGCGTCGGAATCGGCACCTCCGGCGACCGCCTCGGGCGACGCGCCGTCCACCATGCCACCGGCATAGGCGGGAGCCAACAGGGCGTTGAACACCATGACACTCGCAATTCCACCCGCGACCCCGGCCGCCGCCGGTTGCCACCACGGAGTGGAGTACCAACCGGCCGGCACCGGTCGACCCTCGACACGGCCTCCCGGATGATAGTGAGTGTTCTCCTCGGTCGGCTGCGGAGAACCCGACACCGTCTGACCTTCCACTTCAGCCGACACCGGCTCTTTGAGCCGTCCGACCCCTTCGGTTCCCTTCAACTCGGGAACCGCCGGTCCCGGGTCCATATCCATGGCCTCACGTGCGGCACGAACGTAATACAGCCCCTCGATCGACGACTGCGCCGCCGCACGGAAACCGCTCACCGTCTCGGCGCTCTCCAAGGCGGCCCCGGCGGCGGTGTAGCGCTCCCCCGCATCCGACAAGGCCTGCCCGGCCGCCCGATTGTCTCCGGGAGCGGTCAGATTCATCGTCTGTCCGCCTAGGCGGTCGTACAGCTGGCGCGCTTCGGCTTCCGCCGCGGCCAGCCGCTCAGCACCCTTCTTATTGTTCGTATAAAGAATGAAGGCGATAAACGCTATCGCGCCCAGCAGAAGAAACACCCAAAGCCCCATACATACACACTACCGTCGGACGCACGATACGGCCACGACCGACCGGCGTTCACCTACCGATCCACGTTACCTATCAATGTTAGGAGCGGCCTTCTAGAGTGGAGACCATGGAAACTGTTGTCTTGGCGGTGCTGTGTGTGATCGTCGGTGTGATCGCGGGCTGGTTCATCGGGCGTACGCGGCAAGAACGTGAAATCGGTCAACTGCGAGAACGGCTGGACCTGGCGGCCTCGGGAGCGATGTCTCCCGAACTGACCGAACAGTCGCGCCGCAGCCTCGAAGAGGCCGTCTCCCCGTTGGCCGCGTCCCTGGAGCGCTACCAAGACCACTTGGACGACGTGGAACGCGCCCGCCGAGACGCCTATTCACAATTGCGCGTGCAACTCAGCGGAGTCGCCGAGATATCGCAAGAGGTCCGCGAGGAAACCGGCCGCCTGGCGGGGGCGCTGCGCTCGCCGAACGCACGCGGGCTCTGGGGCGAGGTACAGCTGAAGCGGCTGGCCGAATCGGCCGGAATGGTGGAGTACTGCGATTTCGACACGCAAGTGACCGTTTCGGGAGTACGCCCGGATTTGGTGGTGCGACTGGCCGACGACCGTTCGATCGTCGTGGACGCCAAAGCCCCCATGGACGCCTACCTGGCGTCGGTGGAAGCCGAGGACGGCAAGGAACGCGATCGACTCCTGGCCCGCCACGCGCAGCACCTGCGCACGCATGTGAAAACCCTGGCGAGCCGCTCCTACCCGACGTCGGTGGCGGGCAGTGCGGACTTCACCGTCTTGTTCGTTCCCTCGGATCAAGTCCTGGACGCGGCGTTGCGCTCGGACCCGACTCTGTTGGAGGAGGCCTTTTCGCAAGACGTGGTGGTGGCCTCTCCCGGTTCCCTGCTGGTGATTCTGAAGACGGCGGCGTTGACGTGGCGACAGGTTCGATTGGCCGAACACGCCCAGACCGTGCACCGCTTGGGCGGTGAACTGTTGGCGCGAATGGGAACAGTGGTAGAGCATCTGACTCGCCTCGGCGGATCGCTGGAAGGTGCGGTGCAGTCGTACAACCAAACGGTCGCCTCGGTGGAGTCGCGCCTGCTGGTGACGGCACGGCGCTTCCGCGAGCTCGAAGTGTCGGGTGAGGATGTCGGGCGTCCGTCGGCGGTGGAGACTCCCGTCCGCCTGCCCGCGAGCCGCGGCGAAGAGGACTGACGACCGCCTACCGGAGTTTAGAGACCGGAGAGACGCTGGCCCGCACGCAGCACGGCCATGCCGAGGCGGTCGCCCGCGCGGCGTCCCATGCGTTCGATGGGTCCCGACACGCTGATGGCGGCGACGACGCGTCCGGTCTTGTCGCGAATGGGGGCCGAGACGCTGGCGACTCCGGCTTCCCGCTCGGCGACCGACTGTGCGAACCCCCGACGACGCACTTCGGCGAGCGCCTTGGAGCTGAAGCGGCATTTGGGCAGGAGGGGGAGGATCGCTTCGGGCGGTTCCCAGGCGAGGAGGACTTGGGCGCCGGATCCTGCGGTCATGGGGAGCACGGAGCCGACCGGGACGGTGTCGCGGAGGCCGGAGGCGCGTTCGGCGGCGAGGACGCAGATGCGTTCGTCGGCGCGGCGCCGGTAGAGCTGGGTGGATTCTCCGGTTTGGTCGCGGAGGACGTTGAGGACGGGTTCGGCGCTGGCCAGCAGGATGTCGGCGCTGGCTCCGGCCAGTTCGCCGAGTTTGACGCCGGGTCTCCAGCGACCTTCGTTGTCGCGTTGGAGGATGTCGTGGGCTTCTAGGGCTTGGGCCAACCGGTGTGCGGTGGCGCGGGGTAGTCCGGTGTCGTGGACGAGCTCGGCCAAGGAGGCTCCTTTGGCGCTGGCTTCGAGGATGAGGACCGCCTTGTCGAGCACTCCGACACCACTGATATTATCTGGTCTCACGAGATGAACGATACCTCCCAGGATTTGAGATACACAAAGATTGGCAGTTGAAATGTCTAGTACATCACACGTTGGGATGCGGTCGGGTCCAATGACTCTGGCCGAAAAGATCTGGGCCGACCACGTGGTGAGCTCCGCCGCCGGCCAACCCGACCTTCTCTACATCGATCTACACCTCCTGCACGAGGTGACCAGTCCGCAGGCTTTCGACGGGCTGCGACAGGAGGGGCGTCGGGTCCGTCGCACCGACCTCACCATCGCGACCGAGGACCACAACACGCCGACTGACAATCTGTTCACCATTTCCGATCCCACCAGTCGCAAACAGGTCGACACCCTGCGCGCCAACTGTGAGGAGTTCGGTGTCCGGCTGCATCCGCTGGGCGACGAGGAGCAGGGCGTCGTCCACGTGGTGGGTCCGCAGCTGGGCCTGACCCAGCCGGGCACGACCGTGGTGTGCGGCGATTCCCACACCTCCACGCACGGTGCGTTCGGAGCCGTCGCCTTCGGTATCGGCACCTCCGAAGTCGAGCACGTCCTGGCCACTCAGACGCTGCCGCAGTCGACGCCCAAGACCATGGCCGTCACCGTCAACGGCTCCCTTCCCGACGGAGTGAGCCCGAAGGACCTTATTCTGGCCGTCATCGCGCGCGCCGGAACCGGCGGCGGCAAGGGCCACATCGTCGAATATCGCGGTCAGGCCATCGAGGAGATGTCCATGGAAGGCCGCATGACGGTATGCAACATGAGCATCGAGTGGGGCGCCAAGGCCGGGCTCATCGCCCCCGACGAGACGACCTTCGCCTATCTCAAGGACAAACCGAACGCCCCGCAGGGAACCGACTGGGACGCGGCGGTGGAGTACTGGCGTGGACTGCACACCGATGCCGACGCCGAGTTCGACCACGAGATCGTCATCGACGCCACGGAACTGTCCCCGTACGTCACCTGGGGTACCAACCCCGGACAAGGGGCGCCGCTGAACTCGACGGTGCCGTCGCCGGAGGACTTCGACGACGCGGATGAGCGCGAGGCGACTCGAAAGGCTCTGGACTACATGGACTTGACGGCTGGTCAGGTCCTGCGTGACGTGGGAGTGAACGTGGTGTTCCTGGGTTCGTGCACCAACGGCCGTATCGAAGACCTCCGCACGGCCGCCGCGATGATCGAGGGACGGTCCGTCGCCGACGGCGTCCGCATGCTGGTGGTTCCGGGTTCGGCTCGGGTTCGCGCCCAGGCCGAATCGGAGGGCCTGGATCAGGTGTTCACCAAGGCCGGGGCGGAATGGCGTTTCGCCGGTTGTTCCATGTGTCTGGGGATGAATCCCGACCAGCTCAGCGCCGGGGAGCGTGCGGCCTCCACGTCCAACCGCAATTTCGAGGGCCGGCAAGGCAAGGGCGGTCGCACGCACCTGGTGTCGCCGGCCGTCGCCGCCGCCACCGCCGTCCGGGGCACCCTGTCGTCCCCCGCCGATCTTTAGGAGAGGAAACCATGGCTCAGAGCAATTCCAAGGGCTTCCGGGTCCACACCGGAGCGGGCGCGCCGCTGCGGTATTCGAACGTCGACACCGACCAGATCATTCCGTCGGTGTATCTCAAGCGGGTCACCAAAACCGGCTTCGCCGACGCCCTGTTCGCCGAATGGCGCGAGCAGGAGGACTTCGTATTGAACGACGCCACCTATCAGGACGCGTCGATCCTGGTCGCGGGTACTGAATTCGGCACCGGGTCCTCGCGGGAGCACGCCGTGTGGGCCTTGAAGGACGGCGGTTTCGCCGTCGTCATCGCACCGCGTTTCGGCGATATCTTCCGCAACAACAGTTTGAAGAACGGCTTGCTGACAATTGAACTCCCCTATGCCGACGTCGAACAACTCTGGGACG